>DATBTT010000090.1:0-61386 GCA_036559125.1 Vulcanimicrobiaceae bacterium | reverse complement strand
GGCGACTACGTTGTTGAATTTCATACGGTTACTCGTCCCTCCATAGGCGGTTAACGATGGAGTCTTTCCCGAAGGTTCCAATCTATTAAACCTCCGCTCGCTCACTTTACACTTCGGTCGGCAGAGCAATCGCCGGTAGGGCCGGTCCGTGAAGGACCTATCGGAAGTTGAAAGCCGAGCGAAACCAGGGCCGGCGGCCCCAACCGATCCACCGATGATAGATAGCGAGCGCTCGTAAGGTTGTCTCCCGACAAGACGATCGCGGCCCCGTCCGCGAGCGGGAGCCGCAACCGGGCGCCGATTACGATGGCCGTGCCCAATGGACTGGAATTGAGATCGTCGGCATACGTCTGGCCAAGGTAGGAGGCGGTAGCGCCCACGCTCGCCGTCCCGATCCGCCCGTCGTACGAAAGCGCGAGCGATTCGTCGGGCACGAACTGCAGCTGTTTACCGATACTGTCCGGAGTACCGGCCGTTACCCGCGCGTGTTGCTTCGTCGCCGAAAGCGCGAGGCGCGAACAGGCGCCGAGTGATTGTGCGTATGTGAGCGTCGCGCCATCGGTGCGCGTCTGGCCGAGGTTGGAGCGCAATTGATGCGTGGCGTCGACCGTGCGGAATGCGATCGGATCGTTGACCAGCGTCTGCGCGGCATCCAAAGAAATGCGTCGTTTCCCGTCGGTCCAATCGACTCCGGCGCTCGTCGTTCGGCTACGCTCGGGGACCAGCGCCGGATTCGGCTCGTAGGCGACGTTGCCGATGAAAAATCCGCGTACGAGCTCGTTCAGATACGGCGCGCGAAATCCCGCGCCGCCGGACACGCGGACGGCTAGACGTGGCGAGAGATCGTAGCGCAGTGCGAGTCGTGGCGAAACCGCACGGGCCGTGCGCGCCGGATCGATCTGCGTAGCGTTCGCGGTAGCGATGCGCCCGTTGCTGAACGTAACGGCGTCGGCGCGCGCACCGGCGACGAATTCGAAACGATTGCCGCGAAATGTCTCTTGAAGTGCGACGCCGTCGAGATTTTGGCGGCCGCTGCCGGCGTTCTGAAAAGCGCCGCCGTTTGCGAATTGGTCGCTTTCGCCGCGAACCCAGCGCCCGTCGGCGCGAAACTCGAACGTACTCGCGCCGCCGTCGACGAGCCAAGCGACGGTCGTGCCGCTTTCGGTGGTCGGAACGTCTTGTACGTACCGCAGAATGCCGGGCTTTGCCGGATACTGATCGGCCACGTTGATCACGTACGCGCTACGCGCGAAAAACGAGACGCTGGACAACGCCCGTGCGGTCGGGTGCAGATAGGTCACGTTTTGTTGCACGAGACGGCGCGAAAACGTGTAGTTGCGCCGCCCCTCTTGCTGGTCGTCCCACGCACCGCGCGCCCCCGCTTCGATTACCGACGACGGCGAAGCCGCATAGCGAAACCGCACGGCCGCGGCGCTAGCCGCCGATTGCGCGATGTCGTCGATGGCGCTACGAAACGTCGAGGGAAAATCGAAGTATTGCTGTCGCTGCTGCTGTGCCGAGAACGACGCCGTCAACCTCGGTGCGATCGCGGCGCGCGCGTTGAGCGATTGCTGCGAGAATCCGTGCGTGCCGGCAGCGAAAGTGACCTCGCCGTCCGGCAGCGCGGACGCGTCGGCGTTTGGACCGAAGGTCGTAAGGCCCAGCACTCCGCCGACCGCGCCCGAGCCATAGAGCGCCGAGCCGGCGCCACGCAAGAGCTCCGCACGCTCGATCGTTCCGCCCGGATATGCGGCCCAGTCGACCTGTCCGCCGAATCCATCTTGCGCCGGGACGCCGTCAACAAGCACGAGCCCGCGATCGTTCCCCGCGCCGCCGAACGAGACGCGCAATTGGCCGTAATTGGTGAAGGCACCGTTGCTGCGCGTGCGGTCGAAGCCCGGCAGCGCTCGCAGCGCACCGTCCGCGCTGGTCGCTCCGCTGTTTGCGATGGCGGCGCGATCCATCAGCGAGGCGGCGACGGGCAGCGCGTGCAGGCTTTGGGAAGACCCGGTTGCTACGCGCACCGAACCTATTATGTCGAGCGCGCGATCGAGGACTATCCGGGCACCGGCGCCTGCCAGCGCCACAGTCGCCGGCGCAAACCCCGGTGCGGTAATGCGAACGCGCACCGGTTCGAATCCGCCGCGCGCGGTGGCGATTCCGCGGGAGTCGCTGCGCTCGACATCCGTCGCCCCGCGTGCGTCCACAAACGTGACCGTGGCTCCGCCGATCGGCGCTCCCGTCTCGTCGACGATCGCCGGCGGGTTGGGCGGTAAGCCGAGCACCGCCGCCAAGAATACAAGCGCGACCATGCCCGTAAACTAAGCCGCGTGCAATGCAGTCACCTCGTGTGCGATACTTGATGCACGGGTCCTTCGGCGCCGGCTAGGCGCGGAAAGCCTTGGTCGCATATCCCAGGGAGGCTAACGGATGAACGGAACCCCACGGATCGGAATTGTCGGAACGGGTCGTATGGGCGCAAATTTGGCGCGGCATCTCATGGATGTGGGCTACTCCATCACCGCCCTGTACGACGCGCGTCCTGAGTCGGCGCAAACGGTCGCCCAAGAAACCGGCGCAGAGGCGACCACGTCATTGGCGCGCGTGAGCGAGCTGTCGGACGTAGTCATTACTGTCGTCACCGACGACGCCGCCATGCAGCAGATATTCGCGACCGCAGGCGATAGCCTGATAAGCGGCGTCGTGTCAGGCAAGCTCTTCGTTAATTGTGCCACCGTAACGCCGAAGGTCCACGTCGAGATCGAAGAGCGATGCGAGTCTCGCGGCGCGCAGGCGCTCGAGGCATGCATGGCGAGTTCGATCGCACAGGCGCGTGACGGCACGCTGTACCTGATGATCGGAGGGCGTAAAGAGGCGTTCGAGCGTGTCAAGCCGTTGCTCGAAAAGATGAGTAAATCGCTCAGATACATCGGCGCGGCCGGAAAAGCCGCACAGGTCAAAGCGCTCGTCAACATGGTCATGAACATCAACACCGCGGGACTAGCCGAAGGTTTGGGACTGGGTGACGCCCTAGGGCTCGACTTGACGATGCTGCGCGAGGTCTTCGGCCAGACGGGAGCTGCCTCGCGCGTGCTCGAGACCGACGGCGAAGATATGCAAAAGCGCGACCACGAAGTGTATTTTTCCGCCGCGCATGCGGCGAAGGACTCCGGCATCGCACTCTCGCTCGCGAGCGACGAGAACCTCCGCCTTCCCGTCGCTCGAGCGACGTACGAGCAGTACGAGCGCATGAAAGAGCTAGGGCTCGGCGAGCTGGATAAATCGGGTATATCCGAATTGACCTTCATTTCCCGACGTGGAGCATCAACACCGGCCCGCACGTAATTGCGTGCGAAGGAGTGGCAATTCATGACCTCGACTGGAACGACGAGTACCCCGACCAAAGTCATTCCCCTTATCAGCTCCGGAAGTGCCGGACCGCTCGGAGCGATCCATCTGCCGCGCCTCTGGGCGAAACTGACGCTGGCCTCGGCCGGCAAACTCGCCGGTGGATATGACGAATGCGGCGCCGGCTTCGACCAAATGACCCTGACCGGTCTCAACCTCGACCGGCAAAAAGCTATCGACTACGTCCGTACGCAAAAACCGACCTACATGCAATTCGAAGCGTGGGTCCTGCAGCAAAACGGCGGTAAGATCGATCCTGACACGATTCGCAAACACAACGACGGCATCCGCGCCTATCACCACAATGATTCGTTAGCCGAAGATATGCGCAAGGCGTCCGGTATTCCGGATACCGGCATCAAAGACGCCGTCACCTTGAACATGATCGAAGACCTGGACGAATTGCGCCGCAACGCTACCGGCAGGTGAACGGCGTGTGGCCATCGTGCCGCGGAAGGAAGGAAGCATCATGAGCGATTATCACGAGCACGGCGATCTCGCGCATTTAGGCGATTTTGCAAAACTCGCCGGCCCGGAATTCGAAGGCTTTCTTGCGCTCAACAATGCGTTCGATCGAAAGAACGGGGCGATACCCAGCAAGTATCGCGAATTGATCGCGATCGCCGTTGCGGCCACGACGCAGTGTCCCTATTGCCTCGACGTGCACACGGCCGGCGCTAAGAAGGCCGGAGCGTCGCGCGAAGAAGTCGCCGAGGCGATTTTCGTATCGGCCGCATTGCGCGCGGGCGCCGCCGTCACCCACGGCACCCTCGCCCTCAAATTGTTCGACCGCGCGCCGGCAGCCAAAGACGAACCGGTCGGCGTATAATGCGTCCGTAATGAATCGCGAACGTACCGTAGCGCTCGACGACGGCGCCGAGACCATTCTCGAAAGTTGGGGCGACGCAGGGCCACTCATGCTCTGCGTCCACGGCATGACGAGTTCCAGAAAATCGTGGGAGCGCATGGCGCTCGCTTACGCCGGACGCTATCGCGTGTGTGCTTACGACCAACGCGGTCACGGAGACAGCGCCACCGTAAACGGGCCGATGACGCTGCATCGCTCGTTAGCCGATTTGAACGACGTGTTGCACGCGATTGGTGAGCCGGTCGGCGTTTTGATGGGGCATTCGTGGGGCGGTGCGGTAGCGCTACTCGGCGGCGAGCGTTTCGACGTCGGGCGCGTCGTCGTCGTCGATCCCATGATACGGCAGGCGTCGCTCCCCTGGTACGACGAGTTTCTCGACGAGCTTCGCGGCGTATTCGCGCTACAGGGCGCGGCGCGCGCCGCAAGAGTGCGCGCGGAGTACGCGGATTGGCCGGAGATCGATCGGGAGCGCAAAGTTCACGCAGTTGCGACCATGACCTCGAGACCAATCGAAGCGTTGCGCGACGAGAATCCGGCTCAGACGTGGGATCTCCGAGACGACCTCGACGATTACCCAAAGCCGTTGTTGATCGCGGTAGCCGAACCATCCGAAAGTCTCGTCGACGCCAACGATCTGGCGTACATTCGCGCGCACGGCGGCAACAACGTAACCATACGCGTCTTCGACGGTCACGGCCACAATTTGCATCGAACCGATTTCGACCGTTTCGTCGCGACCGTTAACGACTTTCTCGCCTCCTCCCCAGCCCAAAACTACCCCTCCGTCATCCCGAACCCGTCGAAGAACCCCCTCCCCCCGTCATCCTGAGCCCGTCGAAGGACGCCCTCCCCTCCGTCATCCTGAGCCCGTCGAAGGACCCCCACCCTTCGTCATCCTGAGCCCGTCGAAGGACCCCTCCCCTTCGTCATCCTGAGCCTGTCGAAGGACCCGTTCGTTGAATCGAAGCCTTACGAACCGCCGGTAAGCGAGCGGTCCTTCGACAGGCTCAGGATGACGGGTCGCTGCATCCGTTTGCATCCCTCGCGGGCGCAGTGGTATACTATCTGCCTGTGCCCCGCACCTAAGAACTAGCAGACCCGGTAAGGACGGCCTCCGGCAGGTGGCCAATCCCTGGTTTGCTTTGCGCATTTCTGCGGTGACGGGTACCGGTCAGCGGCGACGGTGGGACTGCTTACGTGACAACGTGAGAATCGGCTCCCTGCGTAAGCCCGAAGCCGGCAGGCAGGCCCCTCGAGCGGCTCGGGGTGACCAAGAGCCACGGAGAATCTGTGAATCTAATAGACGTCAACAACTTTGATGCGATGCGAATCGGCTTGGCTTCGCCCGAGCAGATCCGCGCCTGGTCGTTCGGTGAAGTGAAGAAGCCGGAGACTATCAATTACCGCACGCTCAAGCCCGAACGCGATGGCTTGTTCTGCGAGAAGATTTTCGGCCCGACCAAAGACTGGGAATGCCACTGCGGCAAGTACAAACGCATCCGCTTCAAGGGCATGATCTGCGACCGGTGCGGCGTGGAAATCACGCGCGCCAAGGTGCGCCGCGAGCGCATGGGTCACATCGAACTCGCCACGCCCGTCAGCCACATTTGGTATTTCAAAGGCGTGCCCAGCCGAATCGGCATTCTGCTCGACATGTCGCCGCGTCAGCTGGAGAAGGTGATCTACTTCGCGGCGTACGTCGTGATCGACGCCGGTAACACCAATTTGCAAAAGCGCGAGGTCCTGACCGAGCAGAAGTATCGCGAGTCGCGCGATAAGTTCGGCAGCGCGTTCAAAGCCGGCATGGGTGCGGAGGCGATCCGCGAACTTTTGCGCGATCTCAACCTGCGCAAGTTGCAAGAAGAGCTGCGCCGGGAATTCAAGGAAACCACCGGACAGAAGCGCCTCAAGGCGATCAAGCGTCTAGAGGTCGTCGAAGCGTTCATCAACAGCGGAAACAAACCGGAATGGATGATCCTTTCCGCCGTGCCGGTCATTGCCCCCGAACTGCGCCCGATGGTGCAGCTTGACGGCGGTCGTTTCGCAACCTCGGATTTGAACGATCTCTATCGCCGCGTGATCAATCGCAACAACCGCTTGAAGCGACTGCTCGAATTGAGCGCGCCCGAAATCATCATCAAGAACGAAAAGCGCATGCTGCAAGAGGCGGTTGACGCGCTGATCGACAATGGCCGTCGCGGCCGTCCCGTTACGGGCCCGAACAATCGTCCGCTCAAATCGCTTTCGGACATTCTCAAAGGCAAGCAGGGCCGCTTCCGCCAGAACTTGCTCGGCAAGCGCGTCGACTACTCGGGCCGTTCGGTCATCGTGGTCGGCCCGAACCTGAAGTTACACCAGTGCGGCCTTCCTAAAGAAATGGCGCTCGAGCTCTTCAAACCATTCGTCATGAAGAAACTCGTCGACCGCGGTCAAGCCCATAACATCAAGAGCGCGAAACGCATGGTCGAACGCGTGCGCCCGGAAGTCTGGGACGTACTCGACGAAGTGATTCGCGAGCATCCGGTGCTGCTCAATCGCGCGCCGACGCTGCACCGCTTGGGCATTCAGGCCTTCGAGCCGGTATTGGTCGAAGGCAAAGCGATCCACTTACATCCGCTTGTCTGCACGCCGTACAACGCGGACTTCGACGGCGACCAGATGGCCGTGCATCTTCCGCTGAGCGCCGGCGCGCAAGCCGAAGCGCGCATCCTGATGCTCTCAAGCAACAACATCTTGCTTCCGGCGTACGGCAATCCGGTGTCGATCCCGACGCAAGACATGGTCTTGGGTCTGTACTACCTTACGTTCCAACGCGACGAGTACAAGGGACCCGCGAAGGCCGCGATCGTCGACGACTACGACAACCGCGTTCGCGGCTATTCGAAGAAAAACGGCAAGGTCAAGAAAGACGAAGCCGGCACGGATCGCCTGCCGTCGTTCCGCGACGCCAACGAAGCCATCATGGCGCTCGACACGCACAACGTGCTGCTCCAAGAGTGGGTCAACGTGCGGTGGAGAGGCGAGATGATTCGCACGACCGTCGGACGCATCGTGTACAACCTCGCGTTCCCCGAGAACTGGGATCACGAGTTCGTCAATCACACGCTCGACAAAAGCGCGCTCAAGAAACTCATCACGTCGTGCTACCGCAAGTACGGCAATGCGGAGACCGCCAAGTTCCTCGACGCGATCAAGGACCTCGGCTTCCACTACGCGACCCAGTCGGGTACGACCGTGTCGATCAGCGACATCATCGTGCCGCAAGCCAAGTACGACATTCTCGCCAAGGCGCAGACCGAAGTCGACTCGCTGCACACGCTATATAATGAAGGCTTCATCTCCGACGACGAGCGGTACACCAAGACGATCGAGATCTGGTCGAAGAGTTCGGATCAGGTCACGCTCGCGATGCAAGAAGCGCAAAATCCGCTGAACCCCGTGTTCATGATGGCGACCTCGGGCGCGCGCGGTTCGATCGCGCAAGTCAAGCAGCTCGGCGGCATGCGCGGACTCATGTCCGATCCCTCGGGCCGCATTCTCGAAATCCCGGTCAAGGCGTCGCTCAAAGAAGGCCTCACAGTTCTCGAATACTTCATCTCGACGCACGGCGCTCGCAAGGGTCTTGCCGATACCGCGTTGCGTACCGCCGACTCGGGTTACCTCACGCGCCGTCTGGTCGACGTCGCGCAGGACGTGATCATCCGCGAGGAAGATTGCGGCACGCCCAACGGCATCACCGTGATGAACATTCAGGTCGGCAAGGAAGTCATCGAGCCGCTCATCGACCGCATTATCGGTCGCCGCGCGGCCGAAGAAGTTCGTTTGGATCCCAAAAAACCGACGACTGCAATCGTCAAACGCGACGAAGAGATCGACGAAGACAAGGCCAAGGCCCTCATGGATGCCGAGATCAAGTCGGTCAAGATTCGCTCGGTGCTCACGTGCCAGGCCAAGTACGGTGTGTGCTCGATGTGTTACGGCCGCAATCTCGCAACCGGCAACAAGGTCGACATCGGCGAAGCAGTCGGCATCATCGCCGCGCAGTCAATCGGCGAGCCGGGTACGCAGCTGACGCTGCGCACCTTCCACACCGGCGGCGTCGCGACCGAAGACATCATCACGGGCCTCCCGCGCGTCGAAGAAATCTTCGAGGCGCGTAAGCCGAAGGGTCAGGCGGTCATCACCGAGGTTGCCGGTACGGTCAGCTTCGGCGAAGAGAAGAACAAACGCATCGTGATCGTCACCGATGAAACCGGCGAGCGCCACGAATACGACATCGCGCACGGAACGCATCTCGCGGTCAAGGACGGCGATACGGTCAAACCGGGCGACCAGCTCAACGAAGGCTCGCTCAACCCGCACGACATCCTGCGCATCAAAGGCGAGACGGCGCTGCAGAACTATCTGGTCCAAGAAGTCCAGAAGGTCTATCGCTCGCAGGGCGTCGACATCAACGACAAGCATATCGAGACGATCGTACGTTCGATGATGCGTAAGGTGAAGATCGTGGACGGCGGCGACACGCAAATGCTTCCCGGCCAGCTCGTGGAGAACGCATTTTTCCACGATCAAAATGCGAAGATCTCGGGCGGCGAGCGCGCCACGGCAAGTTCGGTGCTCCTCGGCGTGACGAAGGCGTCGCTCGCGACCGATTCGTTCCTGTCGGCGGCATCGTTCCAGGAGACCACGCGCGTCCTCACCGACGCCGCGATCAAGGGTAAGCACGACCCGTTGCTCGGTCTGAAGGAGAACGTCATCATCGGCAAACTGATCCCGGCCGGCACGGGGATGTCGCGATACCGCAACATCCACATCGAAGCCGAAGGTCAGGACATCGATGACGAGGGACGCGCGCGCAATCAGTTCGAAGCCACCTACAGCGACATGATGAGCGCCGACGATGCGGCGCTGGCCGAAGTGATGGGTTCGAACGGCGACGGCATGCAGAAACTCGTGAGTGCGTACGATCGCACCCGTGAGCCCGCAACGGTGCAATACGAAGGCGAATACGAAGACCACGTCGCCGTAACCGCGCCACCGAAGAAAACGCAATACGACCGAATGGTCAAAGGCATCAACCCAGAAGACCTCTAGCTCGTAACTCGCGCGCGCACAGCAAGAAGGCCCGGCCCACCCGCCGGGCCTTCTTCCATGTCACCCTGAGCCTGTCGAAGGGCGCGTGACTCTCACACGTCGATGCGTAGCCACGAGTCGTCGAGTTGCCGCTCGAACTTGTAACCGGGCTTGTCGTCGATAAGACGCTCGAGGCCGTAGATGTCGCCATCGGAATCCACGTGCAACAAACATTCACCGCGCACGTGGAAACGCACCGTCCGATATTCGACCGGACCGGCTTTTTCGGGAACCTCAAATCGGTACGTGCGGCAGTCCGGTTGACTGCATTCGCAACGCTCTCGAATAACGGCAGACGAAAGGCGGCGCCGTACCACGGCGCGCTCGTCATCGGCGAGGACGTGCGCGTGAACGCTCGTACGGCCCACCTTGAGAAGGTGCAGCGTCTCTTTGAAGAGTTCGGGGTCGGCCTGAAAAAGCGTGTGCCCAACGCATGTATCGTTTGCAGTCATCGCGTCAAGCATACTGCCGGCGCGCGCCAGACGCGTGGCACCTTGGCCGCGTCATTTCCCGCCGTATTGCGCCGCGATTGCGGTTAGCATCACTTTCGCGCATTCGACCGCTTCGGGCGGTGCGACGACGCGCGCGTCCGAACCGAATCCGAGCGTCCATCGAACGACTTCGTTGACGTCGCTGACAGAAAACGTGATCGTCGTAACGCCGCCCTCGCTGCGTTCGACGCGTTGATCGCGCTGCCACAGCCGCGACGTGGCCGACGGCGCTATGGCCGGCGATAGATCGACGGTAACGCTTTGCGCGCTCTTACCGTGAATCCAGCCCAACGCATCGGGAGCGCGGTATTCGGCCGGAACCTCGCGCGCAATAAATGTTCCGGAACGTGCGATGGACGCGCCGATGCCGTCGAGTGCGAAGTAGCGCCAGCCAAGGTCCTTCGCGCCGACGTCGCGTCCCAAAAGATAGTAGCGCCCCGAGCGCAAGATGACCGAGTACGGCTCGACGACGCGTTCGGGTCCGCGATTATAGCGAAAGCGCACCCGCGCGCAGGCGCGCCACGCGCCTTCCAACGTTTTAAACAGATCGGCGACGCGGCTTCCGTCAACGAGACCCGGCATCACAAACTGCATGAAGCTCCGATCGTCCGGGCCATCACCTTGCAGCGTCGCCAACTCGGCCTCCACGGGTTTACCAAGCGCGTGCGCCGCCGACCGCATCAGTTGATACAGCGCCCGAGAGCCGCCGTCGAGCGCCGACGGACGCGCTTCAAAGGCCGCCAAACGGATACGATCGTTCTCGACCTTTTCGGAAAGCGCGAAACCCGCGCGCTTGCCGATCTTGCGCAGCTCCTGAAAGTCGCGCAAGACGCTGCGTTCGGACATCGCGTAGTCGGACATAAGGCGGCTCACGCGTACGTATTTGTTGCGAATGAGTTCGAGCAGAATGCGGATTTTGCGCTCCGTCGCTCCACTCGGCTCGCCCGAGCTACGCGGCTTGCCTAAACGGGCCGTATGTATTGGCATGCCGGGACGTATTCGCCAAGCATCTGGCAGCTCACTCGCATATGCTTGCGCGGAGGGAGTGACATTGATCGTTTTGGCACCTTCGCGCGCAATCGATCTCAGCGAGCCGTTCGTGGTGGTTTGCCATGACCGCGACGGCGGGTATTTCGATCGAACGCACACGACGTATTTTGTGAATCCGTTCCGGGACCCGTTGCGCGACGTCATCATCGCGGGTCCCGGCGGTAAAAAACGCCTGGCCGAGGTCGCGGCACTCTCGGTGACTGCGTTCGAACTAGCGACGCAGGATGAATACGACGAGTTCGTCGCCCAGTGGCAAGTCGCGTACGAGACTGACGGCAGGCGGGTCCTCCGCACGTTCGACGCCGGCAAAGGCCTCAAGGCAACGCAGTACTCTGCGAGCGCTCCCATTCTCGCGCGCCCCGGTCTGATCGTGCCGCAGGTTAAATAGACGTGCGGGCGCTTGCTATCGGGTTGCCTCCGTTCGACGGATTGTCGTCCGAAACAGGCGCGAGTATGATTGAATTACCGCAGGGTTAGGAGATATCGTGGAGCGAGATTTTGACTCGCCGGGCGAGATACACGGGAGCCCGAGCGAAGGCGTGCCGTCGTCGCGCGAACGGCGCGAACGCGAACTGGAGCGCGATCCGGAAACGATCCAAGACGAAGCCGACGAATTGGAGCGCGACGACGAGTTGGAGCGTGCCCAACGGGAAGACTTAGCTCGATAGAGGCGGAGGAGTCATTTTTTTGGCTCTCGCGCGCCTGATTGTTTCCTTTACGCGTGTGGTATAAGCATGGTCGCCACACGCTTTTGAAAGGGGACGCTTGGAAGAGCTCACGCAGTCGAACGCAGCGACCGAACACCTCTCATCTTATATCGATCTGCTGCCTCTTCCGAGCGCGATCGCCATGAATCGCGCCTGCACGCAGGTTCGGATGAACCGTGCGTTCACCGACTTATTAGGCGCTCCCACCGCGCGCTTCCGGTACATGCGCGACCACAGCGAATTAAGGCCCGACGAATTGCCGATGTGGATTGCCGCGCGAACCGGTAACCCGGTATACGATGTGCCGCTCGACGTCGTTTTCGAAGGCGGCCGCACGTTGCATCTGAGCGGGAGTGCGGCGCCAATCCGCGACGAGGAGCACAACGTGTGCGGCGCGATCGCACATTTCGTCGATAAGACCGAAACCCGCGAACTCGTCCGCGAGCAGCATAGCACGCAACTCGCACTCGGCGTCGTGCGCGAGGAGAGGCGGCGCAGCAGCGATCGGCTCGCATCGCTGTGGGAGGTCGGTCTGCGGCTCTCGGAATCGCTCAACGTGCAATCCGTAATGGAGACGCTGGCGACTACGCTGGTTCCAAACTTTGCCGATTGCGTCGCAATATCGAGTTTCGACGCGCAGGGACGCATGAAGCTCGATCTCCTGCGCGATTCCAACCGCGATCGGGAGGTGCTTTTGCGCGAGCTGCGGCGGCGCTTGCGCATCACCGCGATGGTGCTTCCTTCGAGCAGTGGCGTGCTCGAAACTGAGCGATCGTTTCTCACCAACGACTTACGATCGCTCTGCGACGGCGCACAGGGCGCCTCGCACCGCGAATACATCGAGCGTATGATCGACGATCACGGGTTCGTTCGCGGGATCGTCGTTCCAATGCGCAGCCGCGGACAAATGACCGGCGCGTTCACGGTGCTTGGATGCGCGAATCGCCTGTACACCGAACAAGACCTGCATTTCCTCGAGGAGATCGGGCGCCGCGCTGCGAGTGCCATCGATAACGCGCGCTCGTTCGAGCGGGCGTATCATGCCGCGCAGACGCTGCAGCAGGCTTTGTTACCAGGGGCGCTCCCGTCGGTGCCGGGACTGACCTTCGACGCCGTCTACGCGCCGGCCGACGACGTCGCTCGCATCGGCGGGGATTGGTACGATGCTTTTGAACTCCCGGACGGACTTGTCGCGATCTCGATCGGCGACGTCACCGGACGCGGCGTCGAGGCCGCGGTAATTATGGGAAGGGTCCGGCAATCGATCGCCACGATCGGCCTGTTCGAACGCGAACCAGCGAAGATTTTGGATAGAGCGGATCTCGCATTGCGCCGTGAATCGCCGGAGACCATGGTCACGGCGTTCGTAGGAATCTTTGATTTACGCCGCCGGATGTTTACTTTTGCTTCGGCCGGGCATCCGCCACCGTACATGCGCGCGACCGACGGTACCATATGCCAACTGCAGGTGCGCGGACTACCGCTCGGATTGCGCAATCAGACCGCTCCGGAATCGCAAAGCGTTGCGCTCGAAGCGGGAATGCGCTTCGCGTTCTACACCGACGGTCTGACGGAGTCGACGCACAATATGGTCGACGGGGAGCGGCGCGTGCTCGAGGAACTCACCCTTCTGTCGAACGCGAACGTGCCGTGGAGCGCCCAGGCGATTCGCGAAGCGGTGCTCAGCACCGGCTCGAACGACGACGTCGCCATCCTAACCGTCGAAGTCGGTCACCCCTCGATCGGCCGGGGGTAAGCTCAGGACGAGAGGGGGCGTCGGACTCGCAGGCGTTCGCGGACGGCTTGCGAGGGGACGCGGACCTTGTCGGCTAGGCGCAGGGCGCGCATGGCCTTGATGAACCACCACGTGATGTCGATTTCGTACCATGCAAGACCGTGTCGCGCGGAGTACGGGAATGCGTGATGGTTGTTGTGCCAGCCCTCGCCGAACGAGACGAGCGCGACCCACCAGGAATTGGTCGACCGGTCCGTCGTTTTGTAGGAGCGATAGCCGACCGAATGCGCGGCGCTGTTAACCAACCACGTCGTGTGATAGGTGAACACCAAACGCGCGAAGATTCCCCACACAACGAATGGCCAGCCGCCGACGAAAAAAAGCACGAGCGCGAGTGCCACTTGCAACGGCACGTGCAGCCACTGGAGTGCGCGATAAAATGGGTCTTCCCAGAGATCGGGGACGTACCGTTTGAGTTCTTCCGGAGTCGTCGGCACGTTCTCGTTCTTGGCGAACAGCCACGTGATGTGCGCCCAGGTCAAACCCTTAAGCGTCGAGTGCGGATCTCCGTCGTGATCGGAATGCGCGTGATGGATGCGATGCGTTGCCACCCACTGAATGGGATCGCCTTGAAAGGCGAGCGTTCCGAAAATCGCCGTTAGATATTCCAGCGGACGCACCATGCGCAGGCTGCGGTGCGTCAACGAGCGATGGAACGAAAGCGTAATGCCGAAACCGCCGGTGACGTACGCGATGGCGAACCCAACCAGAATCGCCCACCACGAAAAGAACATGGGTAGAAAGGCCAGCAAGGCGCCGATGTGTATGACGAGCAGGCCGATACCGTTCGGCCAGTTTGGACGAGCTTCGCGCATCCAGCGGCCCTTCGGGATTAGCGCGGTTTGTCCGCTTGCTTTACACGAGTCCGGCGCGTATTGCGTAGACTGCGACTTGCGTACGCGCCGTCAGATTCATCTTCGCAAGAATGTGCGAAATGTGATTCTTAACCGTTTTATCGCTGAGCGAAAGTCGCGAACTGATTTCCTTGTTCGACAGCCCTTCAGCAACCAGGCGCACGACTTCGAGTTCGCGTTCGGAAAGAGTCGAAATATCGTGGCTTCCCGAGAGCGGTCCCTGCGCCGGGATCGCCATCAGGTGGCGCGCGTTTTCAGCGGTCTGCGGCGGGGCTAGGTTGCGAACCGCCTCGATCATCTCGCCGACGTTCATGCCGCGCAATTCTTCGAGAAGCGCCACTCTCGCCGAAGGGGCGACCCGGCCGAGGTACGTCCTCGTCTCGGCGACGCTTGCGGCCCGTGCCGGCACATCCAAGATCACGACGTCGGGGGCGAGACGGCCGATCGGCACGGTGCCCAGGGTCGGGGCATGGCCGAGGACCTCGATGTGGGCATCCAGCTCAAGCAATTTCGAGATGGCGCGCGAGACGGTCTGGTCTTTGCCGACGACGAAAACGCGGGCGGTAGAAGCAACCCCTGGTGCGACGATCATCCTGAATACTCCCAAGCGTTAATGATGCAAACCGGCCGGTCGCATAAGACGTGCGACCGAGCCATTGCAATCACGATACCCGGTTCGCTTTTCATGGGCCTTACGGCCCATAGCATTCTCCTTACAAACTGATTACAGCCTCCAGCAGCATGAAGCGGCCCTTTTGTCGTACACTTTATCCACAATATGGAGCAGCACGCGAGCGCCGGTCACGTAGAGATCCGGCGAACGTCTCTTTTGGAGCGACTGGACCGAGTCCGGCCGAAGATTATCGCGCTCATTGCTCCGGCGGGTTTTGGAAAATCCACCCTCGCGCGCCAGCTCACGGGTGGGCTCGAAGCCACCGCAGTTTGCGACGCGACGGGCATTTTAGACGATCTCGACCTGGCCCGGCGTCTGGTCCCGGCCCTCGCCGTGGAAAACCCGGAGCGGACCCAGGCGCTCACGCAGCGCGAGCTGATGCTCGGCGATGGTGGCACGAGCGTGGCCGAACGGGTCAATGTAGCGCTTGAAGCGTGGAAGCTACCCACTGACGGGACGACCTTCGTCTTCGAAAATGCCGAGCACATCGCAAATTGCCCGAGCGCTCGCGACCTCTTCGCCCGCCTGCTGGGGCGCCGGCCCGAGGGCCGCACGATCGTAATTTGCTCGCGCGAATCGCTGCGCGTGCACCTGACCCGTTTCGCCCCGCCGCACGAAATCATGACGTTGCGCGCGGCCGACCTGGCCTTCGACCGCGACGAAATGCTGCGGATTTTCGAGCCGTTCGCCGACGAAGCGATAACCATCGACCGCATTCGCCAAGTTTCGCAAGGGTGGCCCATCGCCGTCTTCCTCTTAAAGCGCTTCGCGAATGAGGGGCGCATCGAGAAGCTGCTGGAGAAGCTCGACGACATTGCCTTCGAAGAGCTGCACGACTATTTGGCCGACCAGATTCTGGCTTCGCTCGACCCATTGCTGATCGACGGGCTTTTCGCTTGCGCCTCGATCCCCAATGCCACTTCGACCGATCTGCGCCTCGTGATATCGAGCGAGCAAACGATGCGGGCGCTCGTCGAGTTTTCTAAGGAATCGCCATTCCTCGAGCGATCGCCGGACGGCATCTACACGGTCCATCCGTTACTCACGTCGCTGCTGCTCGAGCATCGCGAGGAGCGCCGCAGCGGGTTACTCAGCGGGTTGGCGGACGCGTACATTAAGGTTGGAGATTTTCAACGGGCCGCCGAGCTGCATCTCGCACGCGGCGACCGGTCCGCCGCCGCCAACGCGTTGGGGCAGCACGAGGTCATTCAGGATCACACCCCGTCGATGGAGTACGCGCGAGTGCTTTCGTCGCTCGATCGCACGCTCGTGCAGGCGTATCCGCGCCTGTGGGCCGTGACGGCCCTGTATCGCGTCTTCTGCGTCGACACCGAAGAACTGTTCGACGAAGCCGAAGCCCTGTGGCGTACGCTCTCGCCCGAGGCGACGCCGCTGGAGCGCTACTACATTCTGATGTTCCGGCTGCTCTTTATGAGTTACATCGGCTTGGTCGAAGATGCCGAAGAGATTTTGGAGCGCTTCTCTGAAGAACACGAGATTCCAGACGAACCGAAGGCGCCGATTCACGGCTACATTGCCTCGATGCGCGGCATCCTGCGCGCGCGCTCGGGCAAACTCGTGCAAGCCGAACGGGACCTGACATTCTCGCTGCCGTTCGTGCAAGTCCAAGACATCATGCTCTCGCGCACCCTCGCGACGCTCGGCTCGGATATCGCGCGGGTTCGCGGTGAATTCCCGGTCGCGCGGCAATTCGTCGATCGCGGCCTGGATGCCGCGCGTCGCTCCGGCCTACCGAACTTCATCGCACTCGACGTTGCGGAGGGCGCCTTCGGCGCCTGGTTCGCAGGCGAGGACATGCTGTACGCGCGCTATTCCGGCGAACTCGATTCGCTGGTTTCGAAAAATGGGGTACGCGGCTTCGCCTATTTTGCGGCGGCGACGCGCGAACGCGACACCGAGCCGGTCGATGCGGACCAACTCAAGTGGGTCGTTTGCGGACGATTGATCGCGGCCGCAAACGCAAAAGATTCGATCCAGGCGATCAAACACGCGAAATCGGCGCTCGAGGCGGCCGAGCAATATCGCAGTCCGTTCATGGAATCGCTGGCCGCGATTGCCGTCGCGCTCTTCGACGACGTGTCGTTCGACGAAATGATGGCCCGCGCCGCGATCTGTGCCGAGGCGTGCGAATCGCCGCAGTTGCAATCGGCAGTGCGCGCGATTGCGGAACGGCGCTCGCAATTCGGGATGTTGGATGCATTCGTCGGTCGCATGCAGCGCGACCGCGTCGAACGCATTCCGATGCTCGCCATCGAACTCGCCTCGGGCGGCGTACGCAGCATGGGACGCGACCTCGCGCTTTCGGAGCGGGAACAGGCATTGCTGGTGGCATTGGCGCTGCGGCGCGAGACGGTAGCGCGTGGGCGCCTCGCAGACCTCCTGTGGCCCGATCTCGACGAATACGCCGCGCGCAACGCGCTCAGCGTCTGTTTGCATCGGTTGCGGCAGCACTTGGGAAATGACGAAGCGATTTTGCGCTCAAACGACGGGTATCGCTTGCACGACGACGTTCGCGTCGACTTGTGGGACATCGATCGCATGGTCGGCGCGATTCGTTCGCGTCCTGCGTTGGGCGACTCGGAGCGGGCGCTGCTGTCGGGCGTCCATGCAAAGCTGCGCGCGAAACGGCCGTCGCGCATGGAGAACTGGGAGTGGTTCGAGCCGGTCGAGCGTCATATCGGTGAATTGCGTCTCGAGGTCGCCCATCGTCTTGCGAGCGACGCGCTCAGTCACGGAGACTTGCGCAAAGCGCTCGACCTCGCGCACGAAATGATCGCCTACGATCCGTGCGACGAACCCGCGCGCGAAATCGCGATCAGCGCGTATTTGCAGAGCGGAGACCGCGCCGCGGCGCTGCGCCACTACCGGCAGTATCGCGAAACGCTGCTCGCCGAGTTGCAATGCGAGCCCTCCGAAGCGATCGCCGGCCTCGTCGGCCTCTCCGGAAAGACCGCGTAAGGATGTTGCACCTTTTCACTCTGTTGGCCGCACTCGCCGCGCCGGTCTCGCCTGCGCCCGTCCCGCACTACGACGTGCTGATTTCGGCGGGCCACGAAGGGCGCCCGGCGAGTTGCGCCCATTTCCGCAAGCATCACTGCAATCTCGGTGCGCCGGGCGAACGCGCGTGGACGCCCATCGTGGCCGATGCGGCCACGCGAATTCTTCGCAGTCAGGGGTTCTCCGTCGCGCGCGAACCTGCAGATTTTGCCGGCACCTACGACGTGAAAGCGGCGATCTTCATTCATTTCGACGGGATCGACAAGCCATGCACGAGCGGCGCGTCGATCGGCTATCATCGCCGTTCGGACGCGCGTGCCGCCGCGCAGTGGCGCGCGCTGTATTCGCGCTCTTTTCCCTTTCGTTTCATGCCCGACAATTTCACGCTCAACTTGCGCGATTATTACGGTTTCCGGCAAGTGCACGCGACCGACGGCGCGCTCGTTCTCGAACTGGGCGAAGTAACGTGCCCGGCCCAAAAGAAGTGGCTTGCGCCGCGCCTGCAGTGGGAAGGCGCGCTGATCGCGCGCTTCGTGCGCCAACTTCTTGGCAGAGGCCATACAAGCAATTCCGCCTAACACGGCGCAACATGCGTCGATTCTTTCTTTGCGCCATCGCGGTATTTGCATTCACGTGCCCGTCGAACGCTGCGGCCGCGCAACACGCAGCCGCGTCACCCAGTCCGTCGCCGGGGCCGTTCGATCAATTGCGTTTTCGCAACGTCGGCCCCGCCGTTTCGGGCGGCCGGTTGGGTGCGGTCGCGGGAACCGACGCCGATGCGTCGCTGTACTACGCCGGCGCCGCGGGCGGCGGCGTATGGAAGAGCACGAACGCGGGCCAATCGTGGGAGCCGGTCTTCGACAAGCAAGACGTGAGTTCGATCGGCGCGCTGGCCATCGACCCGCGCAACGAAAATACGGTTTGGGCCGGTACCGGCGAAGGCAATCCGCGCAACGACGTGAGTCAAGGCGACGGGGTGTACAAGACGATCGACGGTGCGAAGTCATGGCAACGCGTTTTACCGTTGCGCAACTCGCTCATTACGAAAATCGTGGTGGACCCGCGCGATGGCAACACCGTGCTCGTTGCAGTCCTCGGCGACGCGTTTGCCGATTCGGCCGACCGCGGAGTCTACCGCACGACCGATGGCGGAAAGACGTGGAGCAAGACGCTGTATCTGGGGCCCGATAGCGGCGCATCGGACCTGGCGAGTTCGGCGAAGAGGCCGGACGTCATATACGCGGGCATGTGGCAATACCGCCGCACGGGTTGGAGTCTGCGCAGCGGGGGTCCCCAGGATGGCCTCTACAAATCGCTCGACGGCGGCGCGACGTGGCAGAAGCTCGCCGGTCACGGATTGCCGACGGACGAAGAAGGGCGCATCGGATTGGCGGTTGCGCCGAGCGACCCCAATCGCGTCTACGCGTTGATTCAATCCAAGCAAGGATTGCTCTGGCGCAGCGACGACGACGGCGCGAATTGGCGGATGGTGAGCGACAACACACTCATCGACGAGCGGCCGTTCTATTTCAATCACGTCTTCGTCGATCCGACGAATGCGGATCGCCTGTGGTCGGTTTCGGTGCATCTGACGGTAAGCACCGACGGTGGTACGACGTTCCACGATACCGGGCGCGGCATTCACGGCGACCATCACGCGATGTGGAATGCTGCCGACGGCAAACGCATTATCGAAGGCAACGACGGCGGCGTGGCGTTTTCGCACGACGACGGATCCACTTGGGCGTGGAAGAACGTCATTCCGATCGCGCAGCTCTATCACGTCGGCTTCGATCGCCGCAATCCGTACGACGTGTGCGCGCCGCTGCAGGATAACGGGGTTTGGTGCGCGCCGAACGATGGTCTGAGCGGGCGCGGATTGAGTTCGAGCCAATGGCGCGACATGGGCGGCGGCGACGGGACGTGGGTGCTCCCCGACGCGATCGATCCGAACTACGTGTGGAGCACGAGCGGCGGCGGAAATTTCGCCGGCGAGATGGAGGTGACGAACACGCGAACCGGCGAGTCCCGTACCGTCTCGCCGTATCTTCGCAACCAGAATGCCGTCGACCCGAAGAGTTTGAAGTACCGTTTTAATTGGGAGACGCCGATTGCCATCGATCCGTTTGATCCGCGTCGCGTCTACGCCGGCGGCAACGTCGTTTTCGTTACGAGCGATCGCGGGTATCGCTGGCAGACGATCAGCCCGGACCTCACGCGCAATTACCGGCCGCACGAAATAGTGACCGGCGGCATCACCCTCGACGGAACCGGCGCGGAGACGTCGGAAACGATTCTGTACATCGAGCCGTCGCGCGCGGCGCGCGGTGAACTGTGGGCCGGCACCGACGACGGCCTCGTGCAACTAACTCGTGACGGCGGAAAGCATTGGCGCGACGTAACGCCCGCAATCGTTGCGCGGGCGCAAGGCAACGCGAAGTTCGGCCGGTTCGCGAGTTTATCGGCGTCGCGTCGCGACCCCGCCACGGCATACGCGGTTTACGATCTGCACATGACGGGCGACCGCACGCCTCATCTTTTCGCGACGCACGACTACGGCGCGCATTGGACTGATTTGGCGGCCGCGTTTCCGCGCGATCAGGAAGTGCGCAGCGTGCGCGTCGATCCGCGCAATCCAAACCTGATCTACGCGGGACTCGAAAATAGCCTTTGGGCATCGTTCGACGGCGGCGCGCATTGGCGCACCCTCGATGCGAGTTTGCCGCCGGCGTCCGTGCGCGACATCCAGGTGCAGCCCGACCGTGACGATCTGCTCGTCGCCACGCACGGCCGCGCGCTCTGGATTCTAGACGACGTCGCGCCGCTGCAACAGTACGACCGCGCGCGCGCGGCGGGCACGTTCCTCTTCCCCGTTCGCACCGCCTACGAATGGAACGAACATAGCTACTGGAACACGCACGTCGACGGCGAAAATCCGCCCTTCGGCGCGATCGTGACCTTCTATCTCTCGAAGCCGGCTGCGACCGCGCCCACCGCCGAGATCGTCGATCGCACGGGCCGCATTATTCGCCGCCTTACCAAGCTCACCAATCAGGCCGGGTTCAATCGATTTACATGGGATCTTGCCGCCGGGAAACCGGCCGACTGGAACTTCACGCCGGACTGGAACAAAGGGTACGATAGCGGGGCCGCGGTGCTTCCGGGGACGTACGCCGTGCGCGTTCGCGCCGGCAAACGGATTCTCGCGCAGCGCGTAATCGTCAAGCAAGATCCGCGCACGCACTACACGATGGTGCAGTTGCGTGCTCGCCGGGACGCTCTGGCCGGCCTACTCGCCGACTTCGGTCGGGTCGACAACGCACTCAACGGACTTTCCACCATCGTAGGCGAGTCGCCGTTGCGAGCCAAAGCTCTCGGGACTGCCGGCAACGCCGGCCTGGCCGCCCGCGTGACCGCGGCCGGCGCGCGCGCGAAGGGTTTGCTTCTCACGATCACCGAGAATCCAACCAACGATCAAGACGACGACTTCCTTACCGACATTTTGCGCGAACGTCTGCAGTCGACGATCGGATCGTTCGACTCGTCGTACGCGCCGCCGACGCAGGCCCAAAGCTCCGAGATCGCCGCGCTCCACGCTCTGGCGAACGAACGCCTGCACGCCTACGAAACCTTCGAGCGAAGCGACGTCGATCCGATCGACGCGGAACTGCGGGCTGCAGGGCAACCTCCCCTCACGGTGCCCACCAAAAAGCCCAGGATTTAACGGTACAAACGGCCCATCGACAGGATAGGCCTGCGTGGGCTGGGGAATCTTTCAGCCTATGATTCGGCCCGTCGCGGCCGACGGAAGGATCGACGCGGGCGGCGCGTTCACCCCAATCCTTCGGCCGCGCGTCGTGGAGCGCATTACGGCTGCTGGTTTTCAGCGAGTCGTTCTTATCGTTGCCCCGGCCGGGTACGGCAAATCGGTCGCGTTACGGCAGTTCCTGGACTCCGTCGAAGAGGCGCACGTCCGGTACGACGTGCACGCCGAGCACGCTTCGCTGCTGGGCTTCGTGCGCGGCTTCGCCGACGCGCTGCTCGACGTGGCCCCCGAC
The DNA here is from genome assembly GCA_036559125.1 of Vulcanimicrobiaceae bacterium. Taxonomy (GTDB): domain Bacteria; phylum Vulcanimicrobiota; class Vulcanimicrobiia; order Vulcanimicrobiales; family Vulcanimicrobiaceae; genus JALYTZ01. The sequence goes on along the minus strand of DATBTT010000090.1, from coordinate 39,331 downwards.
GCGCGCAAGACCGTCTCCGGCGCCTACGAGAAAAGCCGGTCGTCGCGCACGCCGGGCTCCGATCTGGCGATGTGGATGCACGCGCACGTTAAAACGTTCCTCGGGCTGATCGCCATCGACGACTTGCACCTGACCGAAAATGATCCGGAGATCAGCAAGTTTCTGGTCTCGCTCATCGAGCGGACCAAAGGCCGCACCCGCTGGGTCATCGCCTCGCGCTCGTCACTCGATTTACCGGTGGCATCCTGGTTGGCGTACGGTGACATGGATCTCACCATCGACGAAGAGGACCTGAAATTTACCGCTGACGAGGCACGCTCCACGGCCAAAGCCTCCCGCGTGGGAGTTCGCGACGAAGAGCTGCACGAGATCCTGGAAATGACGGGCGGATGGCCGACCGCGCTGAGTTTCGCCTTGCGCACCTCCACGCGCTCGGTGGATCTGCGCAACATTGCCGCGACCACGCGCGAGATGGTGTATAGATACCTCGCCGAGCAAGTTTACCGGTTGCTGACGGAAGAAGAACGCGACTTCTTGCACTTCGCCGCCAGTTTGCCGGAAATCGATCTCGAGGTCTTGCGCGCGGCCGGATACGAGAACGGCCGTGCAACCGTCGAAGCGTTGCGCGATCGCGTCGCGTTCATCTACGCGGACCGCCCGGGCGTGTATCGATGCCACGACCTCTTCCGCGACTTCGTCGTGCACCAATTGGAGTTGCGAGGCGATGCCGCGACGCAAGCCGTGCACATGCGCGTGGCCGTTGCGCTTGAGTCGGCCGGGCACACGTCGTCGGCATTGGCGCTCTATACGCGCGGGCGCGCCGCGGCGGAAATGATTCGCATGCTGGGGACGCACGGCTTCGCGTTAATGGAGCAAGGACACGCCGATACCGTAATGTCCGCCATCGACGCGCTGCCGCAAGACGTACGCGCGACCGACGGCGTCGTTCTCGGTTTGCGTGCCGCCAACGAATCCGATGGCGGCCGGCTCGATCGGGCCGAAGCGCTGTTCGAACGCGCCGCTCTCAAAACGCCGCCCGCGATGGCGCCGGGTTTGGCCATCCGGCATGCATTGGTTTTGGTCAATCAAGGCAAGAACCCGGCGCTCCTACTCGAGCCGTTGATCGAGCGCACGGATTTGGACGCTGCCACGCTGGGCGAAATGTCGGCGATTTTAGCGGCCGCGTTCGCTTTCGTCGGACCGCAAGAGCGGGCGGGGCGCTATTTGGAACGTGCCGTAGCGCTTGTTCCTGCGGTAGAATCGGAAGACGTTCGAGCTAAAATGCTCCAGCGCATCGGGTTTTCATACCTCTATCTCGGCGAACTCGAAAAGGCGCGCGAGTATCAAACGCGGGCGGCTAAACTTGCAGTCGAGCGTGGATTGTTCAGCCTCGCTGCGCGCGCGTACACCGTCCTCGTGCGCGTAGCGTCCGACGAAGCTGACGCGCCGCGGGAACTTTGGTCGGCACAGCAAGCGGCAAACATGGCCGGAAAGGCCGGCGATCGCTTCACGTTACTGTTGGCGCTGCTGCAAATGCTGCACGTCGAAACGCGTCGCGGAAGCTGGGAGCGCGTCGAAACAATCCAATCGCAACTCGCGCAGCTCAGTTCGATGGACGCGTCGCGTTCGGCGGCGATCGTAACCAACGGCGCCATCGCCTCCGCTTCGCGCGGGCAGTTCGAAGATGCGTACCGGGCTTTCGCGCCCGTTCTCGAACGAGCTCAATACGAACGCGACCGCTTGCTCGACTCTGCGCTCGCCGGCTTGTGCGCCATCGCGCTAAACCGGCGGCAAGACGCTCTGAATCTCGTAGCGTCCACGCTCAAGCGCATCGAATCCGCAGATACGAGGACGCATGGCGCCAAGCTCGATGTCGAAATAGCGCGCGCGCTATGCGCCATCGTCGAGGCGTTCTGCGGGCGGGCGACGGCGGCGAGCAAGATCTTGAACCGTCGCAGCGATCTCGCCGACCCCGCCGCGCAATGCCTGATCGCGCTCGGTCAGGCCATCCTGCGCGCATTAAAGGCGCCGATCGCCCGCTACGAGGTTCAAGAATACCTCAACTCGCTCCAGTCCCTAGGGCTTGGCGGGTATGGGCGCGTGGTGGAAATGGCCTTCGAATGCATCGGTCAATCGACCGAGGACCTCCAAGCGACCGTACTCACCCGAGCCGAGGTTGCCGTGCTCCGGGGCTTGGCCGAGGGGAAGAGTCCCAAAGAGCTGGCGGCTGAGAGCAACCGCAGCGTGTACACCGTCCAGGCGCACATTCAAAACGCGATCGGTAAGCTCGGATGCAGTGGCCGAAGCGAAGCGCTCGCCATCGCGCGCAAAAAAGGGTTCCTAGCCTGAGGCACTAGTGAATTGGGGCCTCGATAATGACGCGCCGAATCGTACTAGTTAATTTTAGTTAGTGACCCGGCCGGAGCGCGTGGGCTATTCTGGGTGAACCAAGCTCACTTCTGGATGGAGCCTTAAATGATCGCACTCGTAATCACCCTCGTTATTGCCGCGGCCGCGGTCGGCGCCGCGACTTCGGTCGGCCCGGCACTGGGTTAGCCAGAGCTTACCCGTCAATTTAAGGCCTGTCGGAACATGGAAGTCCGCACCCTGCCTGGAGTAGCGTCAGCGCTCTTGAGCGACCTGGGGCGCCTCACGAAAACAGCGGTCGAGTTCGTGCACGATCCGGTTCTAGTCGGCGATTCCGGCCTAGAATCCTCGATCGAAGTCTTACTCGATCGGTTGTGTTTGTCGATCCAGCTCTCCAAACCGGTCGGCCTGATTAGCTGGGCCGAGCGTGAAGGGCAGCGCCTCGGGACGTTTCGGGCAACCGAGCTTGCCGGAGCCGCCGCCCACGCAATCGCCAACGCGGCAGACTCGTATCCGATCGACCATGGCCGTTTGCTGGCCTTTCTAGAAATTCTAAAATGCGGAATAGACTCTGCGTTGAGCTCGCTTGACGGCAGTCCTCAACCGGAGCCGCGGGCGTACGCGGAAAGCACGGAGGCGTTGCTGGCGCTCCTTGGAGAGCGCGACTCGGCAACGTGCTGCCATTCGCGAGCCACGGGTGAATGGGCGAGGCGGTTGTCGACCGCCATGGGGTTATCTGAAGAGACGACGGCGTTTGTCGAACTCTGCGCGGTTCTTCACGACATCGGCAAGATTTCGACGCCCGACAGCATTCTCTTCAAGCGCAGCGCGCTGACCGAAGAAGAGTGGGAAGTCATGCGCGAACACGCGGCCTCAGGCCAGCGCGTTCTCGACCGTATCCCCTCGCTTCGGCGCTGCGCGATGGTTGTTCGAGCACACCACGAGCGGTGGGACGGAACGGGATACCCCGACGGATTAGCAGCAACGACGATTCCCTTTGAAGCGCGCGTCGTCGCGGTTGCCGATGCGTTTCACGCGATGATTAGCGACCGGCCATATCGCAAGGCAATCCCGCCACGCCAGGCTCTGGAGATTCTCCGCGCCGGCGCGGGCACTCAATGGGACCCGCAAGTCGTCGCCGCGATGCTCGGACTCTTTCACCGAATCGGCCATGCTCAACCGGCCAGCCGGGTGTCCACCGCGTAGTGCATTAAAAAATGTCCGCATATCGGGTGGTGGGCAGGCGCGCCGGTTAAACGGCGCGCTTTACTTTTTATTTCGTAATGCCAGACAGGTGGCACTGGCATGTCCCACAATGGCGACATGGACGAATACATCATTGGAGCAGGGGCGATGCTGACCAGCGGCGAGCGAGCGTCGATTACCCCTGCCGCATTCCACGCGCAAGTCGATCCGCATTTGGCTTCGGCGGCGCAAGCGGTCGCCGTCGATTTCGAAGGTACTGCGGGCTCGGCGCTCGGCCGGCTGCTTCTCGTCGCCCAGGGATGGAACTCCAAGCAGTTTCAGACCGGCGTTACGGCACCATTGCTGTCGCGAGGCGCCTGCACCCTCGCCGACGTGTTCGCAATTCTTGCCCGAGCGACCGGTTGCTCCGAGGTTCACCTTTTCGCACACTGGTTGCCCGATGACGAGACCTGCGCCACTCTCGGCCGCAACGGTGTCACGCTGGTCGTTCACTCGCTCGAAGCGATCCAAAGCGCGGCGCTCATTGCCGATCGGCGCCACGTACGGTGGCCCGCCGCGCGAACTGCCGCCTAGCAGCCTGCCGGGGCGGCGGGCGTTCAGACCGTCCTAAGGGTATCGTGCCAGGATTCACCGTAGATGCTCACGATGCAACCCGCACGCGTAGCGGTGGTCGATGACGACCGCTTCATCAGAGAAATGCTCGAACTCGGATTGAGTCGCGAAGGCTTTATCGTCAGGACGGCCGCCGACGGACAAGCGGCGCTCTCTCTCATCAAAGAGTGGGAACCCGAGGTGATCGTGCTCGACATCATGATGCCCAAGATCGATGGGATTACGCTGTTGCCGCGATTGCGCGAGATTACGCAAGCGCCGATTCTAATGTTGACGGCGAAAGGCGAAACCGGCGACAAGGTCATGACGCTCGCAGCGGGCGCGGACGATTATTTAGTCAAGCCGTTCGTCTTCGAGGAGTTAATCGCTCGTCTTCAGGCCAAACTACGCCGTCCGCAATTGATCGAAGAGAAGGTTTTACGCTGGCACGAGGTCTCGACGAATCCCGGTACGCGCGAAGCGTGGCGCGATCGGGAGCCGTTGGATCTCACGCAGCGCGAGTTCGATTTGCTGGCGGTGTTCATGCGCGAACCGCGGCGGATTTTCAGCAAAGATCACTTACTGGAAATCGTTTGGGGGCACGACTTCGAAGGCGGCCCGAACATCGTCGAAACATACATTTCATATTTGCGCGCGAAGATCGACCGGGAGGATCAACCGTCGTTCATTCGCACCGTGCGCGGCGTGGGGTACGGCTTAGCGCAGTGAGACATTCGCTGGCTTCTCGACTGGCAGCCTTATATGCGCTGCTTCTTGGCATTACCGTCGTACTCGTCATCATCGCATCGTCGGTCGCACTCGTGATCGAGTTGGCCGGGTTTACCAACGACGTCGTGTTCGCCAAGCACGAAGAGGCGCGCAACCTCACCGAGCAATATCGCGCCGAAGGATATTCGCTCAAACAGGCCGCTCCGAAACTCGTCGACGATCTCAGCGGCATCGGTTTGCGGATTGCCGTCTACGATGAAAAAGGAAACTTTCTCGCCGGCGATAAGACGCTGCACCCGCGCGTGCTCGGTCTCATCGTCGCGCACAAAGTCGAGCTTCCGCCGGCCCCCGACACGTTCTCTCAATTGGGCCAGGAACTCGAGCCCATCCCTGCGATGAAGAGCAAGCTACGTTCGCCTCCCCCGGGATTACCGAACGGCGCGGCGACGGTGGGCGGTATCATCTATCACGACGCGGCGGGCAGGCAGGTGTTTTTGCGTCCGCGCCCGGCTCGTCCTAGCAGCGTTCCGATCGAGCGTTTGTCCGTAACGGCCGTTAACGGAGGCTACGTCGCGTTTGCGCCGGGGACGTGGCTCATTTTCGTCAATCTCTTGCCGTATTGGCGGTTGATCGTCACCATTGCGATTGCCGCGATACTCGTATCGTGGTTCATCGGACGGTATTTCTCCCGGCACGCGCTCGCGCCGTTGACCGAGGTGACGCAGTCGCTCCAGGCACTAGCGGATGGCGACTATACGCAGCGGCGCTTCGTAACCGCGCGCGGCGACGAAATCGCGATTTTGACCGAAGCGTATAACGATGCCGCAGCGAGCGTCGCCGCCGCGATGGGCGAGCGCCGGCAAACCGAGCAGCGCATGCGGCAATTCGTGGCCGATGCCGGACACGAACTGCGTACGCCGCTGACGGTGATCGCCGGTTATATCGACGTGTTGCGTCGCGGCGCGATAGAAGAACCCAAAGTCGCCAAACAGATACTCGGCACGATGGCATTGGAAAAAGAGCACATGCGCGGTTTGATCGACCGGCTGATGCGCTTGGCGCGGCTCGATGCCGAGACTCCGCCCCACCGCGAAGCCGTCGACGTCGCCGCGCTCTTGCAGGGCCAAGTCGACGCGGCGAAACGGCTGGACACGCAGCGCGAAATCGATTACCGCCTCGATGGCGTCCGCGAGGTCTACGCCGACAAGGGAGAGCTCGGCGAAGCGCTGTGGAACCTGGTCGAGAATGCGCTCAAATACGCGCCCGGCGCACCCGTACATTTACGCGCTTATCGCGAAAACGGGAGTACGCTGCTCAGCGTCACCGACGAGGGCCCCGGAATGAGCGAGTCGGAACGCATGCACGCGTTCGAACGTTTTTATCGCGGGGACGAGCGTGGAGAGATTCCGGGAACAGGTCTCGGGCTCGCCATCGCTAAGCGCGCGATAGACCGCGCCGGGGGTTCGATCGGCATCGACAGCGTTCCGGGCGGCGGAACGACGGTGACCATCCGGCTCTAACGCGCGTTTAATCAGTTCTCAGCGTTCTCAGATATCCGTCGTGATAGAAGAAGAATCATGATCCGGCGCTTCCTTGCTATCGTTCTTGGAGCCGTGGTGTTTGCGGCGATGCCGCCGGGGTACGCCTCGGCGCAGTCCGACACGGGTGAGATCGATATCGTTGTGGCGGACGTTTCGAGCAAAGCGCCGGTGGTACTTGCCCGCGTGCTCCTCGACGGACCCGTCATCGCAAGTGAGTTCACCGGCGACAACGGCAAAGTTCGCTTTACCGACGTACCCAACGGTATTTATCGCGCGCGCGTCGCGGCGCGCGGCTTCGCGACGGTGACCTCCAACAGCTTCGAAGTTATCGACGGGCGTGTGGTGACCGTCGACGTGGCTCTCGCGCAGTCCGCCGGACCGCTCAAAATAATCGGGTCGGTCGTCGCGAAATCCAGTGCGACGGTCTCCACGACCACGATCGATTCGAACAGCGCGCAGCGTAAACTCTCGACCGACCTCGCCGGCGCGCTCGGGAAACTGTCGGGCGTTTCGGTCACTACTTCGAGTAACGACTCCGATGCGACGCAAACGATTTCCCTCGAGGGTCAGGACGCAAGTCAGACGGCGCTCACGCTCGACGGCATTCCGCTCAACGCTCCGGGCACCGCGGGAGATCTGCGGCAAATAAGCTCCGACTTATTTACCGGCTCGTCGGTACGTTTTGGGCCGCAGGCAGGCGGGCTCGCAGGCGGCGTGAATTTTCGCACGCTCGATCCGACGCTCTCGTGGCAAAGTGCACTTTCGCTCAGCGTGGGAAGCAACGGTAACAACAACTACGCCGTCTCGGAGTCCGGATCGATCGGGAAGCTCGGCATCGCCGCAATGCACACGTTCCGAGCAAATCCGAGTTTGCTCGATGGGCTCTACTATAAAGATGCAAGCGGCCTGACGTACGATCATCAAGGCGATCGTAACTCGAGCGGGTCTACGGTGAAGCTGCGTTATCAATTGAACGACGCGCAGACGCTCACGGGCACGTTCTTGTCCTCGACCAATAGCGCCGAATCGGTCTGCACGCAGTTTACCGGGCCGCTGCCCTGCGGGATCGGACCGAATAACTTCCGTAACGGTTCGTACGACCTCTACTCGCTAAGCGATAACGCGCTGGTCGGCGAAACGCAGTTGCAGGCCTCGGTCTACGGAACCAAATCCAAGAACGTCAACGACCTGCTCGATCGTTTCGTCGACGGCGTCGCGACGCCGACCGGTTCGGCGACCAATCAGAGTTCCGCGGGTTTTTCCGTGAATGCGACCCTTCCGGCTCGCGACCGGCATACGATTTCGATCAGTGCGTACTCGACGAATACCGCGACCACGCACGTACCACTCGTCTCGCAAGCGCTTCCCTATACCGCGCCCGATCAAAGTTCGAGCTACGGGGCGCTGCAGATCGACGACACGATCCGGTCGAACACCAAACTCAAACTCAACGAATCGCTTGGCATCAGCCACGCGACCAATGCCCCCGGATCGCTCCTGGCCGGCATCGGCGCGACGTGGCAACCGACGACTGCCGACACGTATTCGGCATCGTATAACGTCGGAGGTACCGCCGCGCATGCGGGGCGCTATGGTGCTTTGAGCGATCCGCAGAGTCTGCGCTTCGATTGCAACGGCGACATCGCATACGGCAGCGCACCTGGAGACGCACCCGCGGCAAGTTCGTCGGTTTCGACTCGGCTGAACTACTCGCATGCAACGCGCGGCGGCCTAATAAGCGCGTCGATATACCGCCAGGTGCAAAACGGCGTGGTTCTACCCGTCGAGGTCAACGGTACCGCACTGAACTTTCCGCCCGGCTACTTCGATGCCGTCGACGCGATCTTCAATTCGCCGGCCGGCTGCGGCACGACGCAATCATTCGGGCCGCAAAACGTATATTTTTCGACGCCGATCGGCGGCGTGCGCCGCGTTTACGAGGGGGCGCAGATCGGCGGATTCTTCACGCTCGGCAACCTCGTGGTCCAGCCCTTTTACAATATTCAGGTCGCTAAAGCACTCTCGAGCGACGCACGGTTCGATAATGCGTACGCGATCACGATTCCGGGTGCCCAGTTACCAAACGTTCCGCTGCACCGCGCCGGCATAACGTTGGATTACAAGGCACCCAGGTCGGCTTTGGAATTCCTGGCGGACGCGAATTATACCGGCGCGAACAACGCGCAGAATCTGCCCGCCTATACGACCATCGACGCGGGCGTGAATGCAAACCTAACGCGCGGCACGCTAACGTTTGCAGCCAGCAACGTCTTTAATGCGTATGGCGGAGTCTTTGCGACCAACCAGAATGCCGTTCCGTATACTACCCTCGACGGCATGCGGATTCCCACGATTGCGCGACCCAACGCGCCGCGCGAGTACTCGGTAACCTACAACGTCAAGTTCGGCATGGGCGTGCGGCAAACGAACGATCGCGCCGTTGGCGGCCCGTCAAGTCTGCGTCGCGGCGGCCGCGGCCGGTTCGGCGGGCAACTCGCACAACTGCCGGCTTCGCCGCCACCCGATCCGTTCGCGGCGGCACAAAACGCGCGATGCACTCCGGACGCGCGAACGATAGCGCTGCCGATTCTTGCAGGACTCAAATCGTACGTCGCACGTATAGAAACGGCGAAGACGCAGTCGGGATATTCCGATTCGTTCGCGCCGGCGGCGATTGCCGGCGTCGACGTCACCTACCGCGGGATGCGGCAGACCTATGCGCTGACGATCGTCGTCAAGCAGAGTAGCGACCTGCGCGCGTTATTCGGCTGTTCGCAATTCCACGTCGCGCAGGCGGATGAGGCCGCGCGGCGCGGACTCTACGTCGCTCCGAGCGGCGGCGCATTCTTTCGGCCCGTCGTAAACTTCATGCCGGCGGTCGGGCTGTATTTCGTGCGGCAGCAACCTCGCGCGGGAGCCGAGACATTTCGCTTGTACAAACTCCCCGCGTCCAAACCGGCGGCTCCCTTCGCGTTGCGAACCGCAAGCGCCACGTGCACGCCCGAGATGAAGACCGCCGCGACCGAATTGCTTGGAGAACTGCGCGCGCACTTCGCGAGTAACGGCGCGGCGCCCGGTTGGACCATCGCTCCGCACGCAGCCACCGCCGGTACGTGGTTTTCGCTCGATGCCGGCGACGTCGCGGGCGTCCCCGCGGTCGTCAATTGCGCCCGCGTAGCCGCCGCAACCAAGGATGATCTCGCAAAAAGCGGTTGGGACGGCGCGCCTCCACCGACGCTCAATTACGCGCCCGCGCTCGGCCTCTACATCGTGCAGGCCGTTCGCGCGCCACGGCCCGCGGCATCCCCGTCCCCGTCACCCTGAGCCAGTCGAAGGGCGACGGCGAAGCGTGCGCCGTTAGCGCGTTTCGGAAGACGAGCTGGATGCTCGAGCGAGTTCGACCATCTCTTTCATGCGGGGGTGATCGCCCGGAATCGTCTTCACCCACGTTTCGAACCGCGGTACGGGTTCGCGTACGCGAAACAGGAAGTACCAGCAATTCATCTCGCCCATGAATTTGAAATGCTTGCGCAGATCGGCAACGAGTACGTCGTAGGATCGGAAGCCGCGCAGGTACCCAGCGAATCCGTCGGGGCGACGATCCAACTCGAGCATCGCTTTGGCGTTTTCAATCGTCGCGCGTATCTTTCGCGAACTGTGCAGCACGCCTTCGGCGTGCATCAAACGATCGACGTCGTCGTCGGCGAACGCCGCAACCGCTTGCGCGTCAAAGTCGGCGAACTCGCGCCGGTACGCATCCCAGTGCAGCGCGATGCCGCGCCAGCTCAACCCCGCCTGAAAGACGGCTCGCGTCATAACTTCGAGATACTCTCCCAAACGCGCCGGAACGAGCGTCTCGGGAATGGTCGGCGCGCTCATGCATTCCGGGTTGCGTCGAAGGCCAACGCCGTCATCATCGCCACGCCGGTGGGCAGCGCGCGTTCGTCGATGTCAAACGTACTCGAATGATGTGCTACCGCTGTCGACGGACCGCCTTGGCAGCCGAGCGTGTAGAAGCACGACGGGACGCATTGAGCGAAAAACGAGAAATCCTCGGCACCCATGAGCTTATCGGCGGTAAACACGCGGTCGGCGCCGATCGTCCGTTCGGCGAGCGCGCGGACGTACTGCGTTTGCTGTGGGTCGTTGGCGGTCACCGGATAACGCCACAGATATTCGAACTCGTAACCGGCTCCGGCACCGTCGCAACAACTCTTGAGGACGCGCTCGATGCGCTCGGGCATTTCGTGACGTACGTCGTCGTCGAACGCGCGCACGGTTCCGAGCATTTTTACGGTCCGCGGAATGACGTTATGGATCGTTCCCCCGTGAATCGACCCGATCGTGATCACGGCGGGTTCCAGCGGATCGATCTGACGCGATACGACCTGCTGGAGCGACGTGACGAATTGTGCGGCGGTGAAGATCGGATCGACGGCATCGTGCGGCGCGGAACCGTGACCGCCGCGCCCGAGAACTTCGATCTCGATCGAATCGCTCGATGCGTAAAACGCGCCTTCGCGAAAACCGAGCGTCCCCGTCGGATATTTCGAACTCAAATGCAGACCGTATGCATGCGCGATGCCGAAACGTTCGATGAGCCCTTCGTCCACCATCACCTTCGCACCGCCGCGGCCTTCCTCGGCCGGCTGAAAAACCAAACACACCGTCCCGGCCAACTCTGCCTTGCGGGCGGCGATCAATTCGGCCGCGCCCAGCAGAATGGCTACGTGGCCATCGTGCCCGCACGCATGCATCGTGCCATCGACGGTCGAGGCAAACGCGTGCGCGTTCTCTTCGACGATCGGCAGTGCGTCCATATCCGCGCGCAACATGATGGTCTTGCCCGGTTTGGCCGCGCGCATTACTCCGACGACGCCTGTCCGCGCGATCCCTTCGTGGACCTCGTATCCGAGCGAACGCAGCCGCGCGGCAACGATACCCGCCGTGCGCCGCTCTTCGAACCCAAGCTCGGGATTCCGATGAAGGTCGCGCCGTATCGCGACCACCTCATCGCGGACCTTCTCCGGGACGTCAACTACTGCAGTCATGTACGGCGCTTTCGACACGCGGGTCGCGAGGGCTCCCGAAGGATGCGACGGAAGGGACTTTTGTAGCAGCCGGAGCAGTAGCTGGCACGATCTTTTCGGAGTTCGCGCATAACCAATGAACCCAACTAGGGACGTTTTATTTAGCGAGTACGCCGGCTTTCATCAAGACAGCCGGAATCGAGCGTGCCATAGCGTGGGAATTCCGTCGATCGTGTTGGGGCTTCTCGGGCTGCTTTCGCTCGCGCGAATCGGTCCGGTCGATCTGGCGGCCGTGGCCGCCATCGTGGTCCTGCTGTACTACGTCGCGCTCGATCCGCGCGGCGCCCTGGTCTCGGCGATCGTTTTTCTCGCACTCTACGAGATTGCGATTCATCTTCCGTGGCGCTGGGAACTCTCTGTGGCGGCCTTCGTCCTCGGATGGGGTCTCCAACTCGCCGGCCATCGCTTCGAAGGTAACAAACCGAAGTTCCTGACCAACCTCACGTATCTGTTGATCGGTCCGCTATTCTTCTTTGAAGAGGCGTTCGGTTTGCTGCCCACCACGAAACGAGCCGGCTAACGTTGTCAGCCTGAGCCTGTCGAAGGGCAACCCCATCATCCGTGAACCTGTCGAAGGGTCCATACATCAAGGAGTCCCGTTTAGTGTACGTCGATGAAATGTTGAACTGTGTTGACTGCGGGCGCGAGTTCGCGTTCACCGGCGGCGAGCAGCAGTTCTACGCCACCAAAGGTTTTCAAAACAAACCGAACCGTTGCCCGGATTGCCGTCAGGCGCGCAAAGCCATGCGCTCGCAATCCGGCGGCGGTGCGAATGTCGGGGGAGCCGCGCGTTCGCGCGAAATGTTCCAGGCGACATGCAGCCAATGCGGTGGAGTAGCCGAAGTCCCATTCCAGCCGCGTGGCGACAAACCGGTGTATTGTCGCGACTGTTTTCAGTCGCGCCCCAGCTACAGGTAGCGATCTACAGAGCGCAGATCGTTCAAGAACTCGCCGCCACCGCGGCGGGTTCTTCCAGCGTTCGACGTGGCCAAGCAAGGGTTATCGCAACGCAAACCGCGACGTTGACGACGAGCGCAACGAAGCCCGGATTGATCCCGAACGTGCCGATCGTCTGATGCGCCATGAGATACGCGACGACGACGTCTCCGGCGACGATTCCGCTACCGACGGCTAGCGCGCTCGCGCGCCGCCACACGAGTGCGAACACGAAACCGGGCATGAATTGCGTGACGCCGTTGTAGTAGAAGAGCAGCAGTTCTACCAGCGTTTTGTTGTCGAAGAGCCAGAAAACCAGTGCCATGATGGCGACGACCACGACGAGCAGACGGGTTGCCAGCGTGCGCGCGCGATCGCTCGTCGCAATATTGAACGCATCGCCGAGCACGTTCTTGGAGACGACGCCGGCGGCGCCGAGCAGCAATGCCGACGCCGGCAGCAGCGCCGCCAGACACCCCGCACCGGCAACGGCACCGAGCACCCAGGGTGGATAAAAGCGCTGCACCACAAGCATGAACGAGCGATCGACGCCGGTTCCGGTAAGGCCCGGAACGATAATCAGCGCCGCAAAACCGGCGAAGAATACTAGGAGCAAGACTAATTGATAGAGCGGTAGGAAGATCGCGTTGCGCCGCAACGCGTCCCCGTCCTTTGCGGAGTACACCGCATTTATCGTGTGCGGGCCCATGTAGAAGCCAATCGACGTTAGCAGGACGGTTGAAACGTACCAAGTGATGCCCTGCCCCGAACTGCTCGACGACAATGTGAGCCAATGCGGATGCGACTGCAAAATCTTATCGAACATTACCGCCGGCGATCCGAAGAAATGAATCGGAATGAAGATGCCGGCGAAGATCACCGCGCCAAGAACCAAAGTATCTTTGATCACGCTCGCCCACGCGGTGCCGCGCAGGCCCGCCGTAAAGACGAATAGCGCGATCAGAATGAACGCTCCTGCGACCGCCGCTGTCGCGTCGAAATGGTTGTATCCGGCGATCGTCAGCAGCGTTTGCAAGCCGCTCAGTTGCAGCGTCACGTACGGGACGATCAAGAAAAACTGTAGGATCGCGATGCCGATGGCGAGCGGCTTGCTACCGTAGCGATCCAGGAAAAAGTCGGGAAACGTGAGCAGCCCGCGTTCCTTGCCGATCTTCCATACCGCGGGTAAAAAGAAATAGCCGATGGTGTAGCCGATCGTGCCGTAGGCCAGGATGTAAAACGCCGGCGCGCCTTTGCCGTACGCCCAACCCGCGGCGCCCAGGAACGTGAAACTCGTGTAGACTTCGCCTGCGAGCAGTATCCACAACAGTAGCGATCCGAAGGACCGGCCACCGACCAGAAATTGTTGCGGATCCATCTTGATGCGCCGCACGCTTTGCAGCGCGAAGAGAATCGTGCCGACGAGAATCGCGGCCACGACGAGCAAGGCTTGCGCCTCGCGACTCAACGGCGTCCCTCCAGGCGATAGATTGCGTAGAGGAAAAGCGGCGTCACAGCGACCCAGGCCGTGATCCAAGCCAGGAGAAACGGCAATCCCAAAATCCGCGGCTCGACTCGATTTACGAAGGGAACCGCGAAGGTTAGCATCACCGCCGGTACGAGCGCCAAGGCGGCCCGCAGAGCGGCCTTAGCGGGCGTCAAGAGCGTGGGACAGGCTTTGCATACTATGCTTATCTAATATCCGGTTCATGAAATCCTACGACGCAATCGTCATCGGTGGCGGACACAACGGCCTTGTAACCGCGTGCTACCTGGCGCGCGCAAAGCAGAAGGTGTTGGTGCTGGAGCGGCGCTATATCGTCGGCGGCGCGTGCGTGACCGAAGAACGAACGTTCCCGGGTTTCAAAGTATCGACGGCCGCCTATGTGAATAGTTTGTTCCGGCCGGAGATCGTGCGCGATCTGCGCTTGCGGGAATACGGCTTCGAAGTGCTCGAACGCAATCCGTCGTCGTTCTCGCCGTTTCTGGACGGCCGTCATTTGTTTTTGGGTGCGGATCGCGAGATGACGCTGCGCGAGATCGGAAAATTCAGCCGCAAGGACGCCGAGAACTATCCGAAGTACGAAGCGATGCTCGAGCGGGTCGCCGCCGTGGTGGAACCGACGCTCGTGCAAACGCCGCCCAACGTCGTGCGGCCGCACATCGCCGAATTGTTTGCGATGGCGAAACTGGGTCGTCGCGCGCAAAAGCTAGGCTCGGCGATGGGCGAAGCCATCGAAGTCCTGACCGGCGCGGCGCGCCCCATTCTGGACCGCTGGTTCGAATCGGAGGAGTTGAAGGCGACGCTGGCTACCGATGCAATCATCGGCGCGTTTGCCGCGCCGTCGATGCCGGGGACCGCGTACGTTCTTTTCCACCACGTCATGGGCGAGACCAACGGTAAGCGTGGCGTGTGGAGTTACGTAAAAGGCGGTATGGGCGGCCTCACGCAGGCGCTAGCAAAGGCGGCAATCGATCTTGGCGTCGATATCCGCACCGACGCCGAGGTGGCCAAAATTATCGTCGAGAACGGCAGCGTGCGCGGAGTCGCGCTTACCGGCGGCGAGGAGTTTTACGCGAAGAAAGTTGCGAGCAACGCCGACTGCAACGTCACGTTCAACAAATTGCTCGATCCCGCAACGCTACCCGCGGACTTCGTGGCCGGGATCAATCGCATCGGCTATGAGAGCGCTTCGGTGAAGATCAACGTCGCGCTCGGGTCGCTTCCGAATTTTACCGCGGCTCCGGGTACCGCACCCGGCCCGCAACATCGCGGCACGATCCATCTCTGCCCCGATCAGGACTTCATCGAGCGCGCCTACGACGATGCCAAGTACGGGTATCCCTCGAAGCAGCCGGTTGTGGAATGCACGATTCCCTCGGCGGTGGACCCGACCGTCGCACCCGAAGGCAAGCACTTGATGTCGATGTTCGTGCAATACGCGCCGTACACGCGTAAAGACGGCCCGTGGGACGATGCCAAGAAGAACGCGTTCGCGGAAAGCTGCTTCGATGTGGTCGAGCAATACGCGCCCGGATTCAAAGCATCGATCATAGACCGGCAGATATTGAGCCCGGTCGATCTGGAAACGACGTTCAATCTCACCGGCGGCAACATCTTTCAAGGCGCGATGCCGGTACACCAGCTCTTTATGTTCCGCCCGGTCCCTGGATATGCGGACTACACGACGCCGGTCAAGGGACTCTATCTGTGCGGTGCCGCCGCGCACCCGGGCGGCGGCGTCATGGGCGCGTCCGGGTGGAATGCCGCCCGAAAGATGATCGCGGGATGAGCCGCACCGCCTTCGGGTTGCCCGACGATTTTCACGCGTATCTTCTCGACGTGTCGTTGCGCGAGACGCCGGTTCAGCGCGCGCTGCGCGACGCGACCGCCGCGCTGCCGAACGCGGGCATGCAGAGCAGTCCCGACCAGGTCCAGTTCATGCAGATGCTGGTGCGATTGACCGGCGCGAAGCGTTGCTTGGAGATCGGCGTGTTTACCGGCTACAGCGCGCTCGGCGTCGCGATGGCTTTGCCACCCGACGGATACTTGCTCGCGTGCGACGTCAGCGAGGAGTACACGTCGTTCGCTAAACCCTATTGGGAGGATGCGGGCGTCGACGCCAAGATCGATCTGCGATTGGCGCCGGCACAGCAAACGCTCGATGCGCTTCTAGGGGATGGCCTCGGGGGAACCTTTCATTTCGCATACATCGACGCCGACAAGACGGGTTACGACGACTACTACGAGCGCTCGCTGGCGCTCCTGCAGCCCAACGGCCTCATCGCGATCGACAATGTATTTTGGAGCGGCACCGTTGCCGACGAGCACGCCACCGACGCCGATACGATAGCGCTGCGGGCGCTCAACGCAAAAATTGGCCGCGACGAGCGCGTTGACGCGAGCATGCTTCCCCTCGGCGACGGGTTGGCGCTGATTCGCAAGCGGTGAACCTTCCCGTGGCGCGCGATGCGAATCACGACGCTTAACGCCAACGGCATTCGATCGGCGGCGCGTAAGGGTTTCTATGCGTGGATGGACGCGCAGGACGCCGACGTCGTGTGCCTTCAGGAAACCAAAGCGCAGGAGCATCAGCTGCCTTTCGAAGCGCTGGCCGTGCAACGCTATTGCAGCGCATTCGTCGATGCCGAAAAGCGCGGATACAGCGGAGTGGCGATCTACTCGAAACGCCAACCCGACCGCATCGTGCGCGGCTTGGGGTGGCCCGAGTTCGATCGCGAAGGTCGCTACGTGCAGTTCGATTTCGGCGCGCTCAGCATCGGTTCGCTCTACGTCCCGTCGGGAAGCTCGGGGGAGGTGCGCCAAGCCGTCAAGGCGGTTTTCTTGGAACTGCTCGAGGCCGAGCTTCAACGCAAACGCGCCGACGGACGCTCCTACATCATCGCCGGCGATTTCAACGTCGCGCATCGCGATATCGACGTGTTCGACCCGTCCCAGTGCGCCGGAGTCTCGGGTTTTTTTCCGCAGGAGCGCCGATGGATGGATCGGGTGCTCGCGCCGAGCGCCTGGGTCGATGCCTTCCGGGTCGCCGATCCGAACCCGCGCCGTTATACGTGGTGGTCGAACTTTCGGCAAGCGTTCGAGCGCGATCGCGGCTGGCGCATCGACTACCAGTTGACCACGCCGGACGTGGGCGAGCGCGTGCGAGGTTCGAGCATCTATCGCGACGCGCGTTTTTCGGACCACGCGCCGGTTACCATCGACTACGAGTTGTCGTGAGCGACGTACGATGAAGGTTGCGTGCATAGGCGGAGGGCCGGCCGGCCTGTATTTCGCGCTCTTGCTCAAGCAGGCTCGTCCGCATGCGTCCGTGCGCGTCGTCGAGCGCAACCGGGCGTACGACACGTTCGGCTGGGGCGTCGTGTTTTCGGATCAGACGCTCGAAAATCTTCGTGCCGCAGATCGCATCACCCACGACGAAATCGTCTCGAGCTTCGCTCACTGGGACGACATCGAAATCTTTTTTAAGGGGAACCGGCTGATTTCGGGCGGCCACGGATTTTCAGGTATCGCGCGCAAGCGGCTGCTCAACATCTTGCAGCGTCGCGCGCAAGACGTCGGCGTCGAGCTGATTTTTGAACGCGAGGTGACGGATCTGTCGCCATATGCCGCAGCGGATCTCATCGTCGCCTCCGACGGGATCAACAGCCGCGTCCGATCGCAGCTCGCGGATCGTTTCAAACCAGACCTGGACCGGCGCAAGTGCCGGTTCGTGTGGCTCGGCACGACGATGCCGCTCGACGCGTTCACGTTCATTTTCGAAAAAACAGAGCACGGCTGGTTTACGGTTCACGCGTATCGCTTCGACGAAACGACCAGCACGTTCATCGTTGAGTGCCGCGAAGAGACGTGGCTGAAGCATGGCCTCGACGCGTTTGGCACCGAGCAGACCATTGCGTTCTGCGAACGGCTGTTCGCGCCGTATTTGAACGGTCACAGACTGCTTTCGAATAGCCCCCATCTTCTCGGCCGCGATTGGGTGAACTTCACGCGCGTGAGCAACCAATCGTGGACCGCCGGGAACGTCGTGCTGCTCGGCGACGCGGCGCACACGGCGCATTTCTCGGTCGGCTCGGGAACGAAACTCGCCATGGAAGATGCGATCGCGCTGCAGAAGGCGTTGATCGAGGAACCTGCGCTCGGACCTGCGCTCGAGCGATACGAGCGAGAGCGGCGCATCGAGGTCCTTCGGCTCCAAAACGCGGCGCGCAACTCGACGGAGTGGTTCGAAAACGTGGCCCGCTACGCGCAGCTGCCGCCCGAGCAGTTCGCCTACAGCCTCCTGACCCGCAGTCAGCGAATCAGTCACGAAAACCTCCGTTTACGCGATAAGAGCTACGTCGAACGGATCGAAAGATGGCTTGCGCGGGGAGCCGACCCGGTCCCGCCCATGCTCACCGCCTTCCGCTTGCGCGACCTCGAAGTCCGCAACCGCGTTGTCGTATCTCCCATGGATACGTACAGCGCGGTCGACGGTATGCCCAACGAGTTCCACCTCGTGCACCTGGGCAGTCGCGCGATCGGCGGGGCGGGCCTCGTCTACACCGAGATGACGTGCGTCTCGCCCGAGGGCCGCATCACGCCGGGCTGCACCGGCATGTACGCTCCCGAACACGTCGTTGGGTGGCGGCGCGTCACCGACTACGTGCATCGCTGGACCGGCGCCAAGATTTGCCTGCAACTCGGGCACTCGGGCCCGAAGGGCTCGACGAAACTCATGTGGGAGGGCCAAGACGAGCCGCTCCCCGAGGGCAACTGGCCGGTATGCGGACCGTCGCCCGTCGCCTACGGCCCGCGCAATCAGGTGCCGGCCGCACTGACCCTCGCGCAAATGGCGGCCATTCGCGATCGGTTCGCGCGCGCCGTCGAGATGGCCATCGAAGCCGGTTTCGACATGATCGAATTGCACTGCGGACATGGGTACTTGCTCTCGAGCTTCATCACGCCGTTGCAGAATCGACGCACCGATGCGTATGGCGGTCCGCTCGAAAATCGTTTGCGTTACCCGTTGGAGGTATTCCGGGCGATGCGAGCGATCTGGCCGGCGCAGCGCCCGATGTCCGTGCGCATCTCGGCGACCGATTGGGTGGAGGGCGGCATCACTGCCGACCATGCCGTCGAAATCGCGCGCGCTTTCAAAGGCGAAGGGGTGGACTTGATCGACGTGTCGACCGGGCAGACGTCGCGCGACGCGCAGCCCGTTTTCGGACGGATGTGGCAGACGCCCTACTCCGATCGCATCCGCAACGAAGTCGGCATCGCGACCATGGCGGTCGGCAACATCTACGAACCCGACCATGTCAACAGCATCATCGCCGCGGGTCGCGCCGATCTCTGCGCGCTCGGGCGGCCCCATCTCACCGATCCGTATTGGACGTTGCACGCGGCAGCTCAACTCGGCTATAGCGAAATGCCGTGGCCGGCGCAGTACCTCTCCGGTAAATCGCAACTCGAGCGGAACCTCGCGCGCGCCGCTGAAATCAATGCATCGACGTGAGCGACTTTTCGATTCAAGGCAGGCACGCCGTCGTTACGGGCGGTGGCAAGGGTATCGGTTTAGCCGTCGCGACCGAACTTGCGCGCCGCGGCGCTCGCGTCAGCGTCGTGAGCCGGTCGGCCCAAAGCGCCGAGCGCGCAAACGCGTTCTTCGCGGCCTCCGCCGATATCACGCGCGACGAAGACGTCGTTCGAGCTTTTGCCCGCTGCCGAGAGGCCAACGGGCCGATCGCGATTCTCGTCAACAACTCAGGCATCGCTGAGTCGGCGCCGTTCGCACGTACGAGCCGCGGGATGTGGGACCGGATCCTCGCGACCAATCTCACCGGAACGTTCGTGGCGACCCAAACCGCGATGCAAGACATGATTGTCGCAAAGTGGGGCCGCATCGTAAATGTCGCCAGCATCGCCGGCCTGTACGGCGCGCCGTACATCGCGGCGTACTGCGCGAGCAAACACGGCGTGATTGGCCTAACGCGTTCGCTCGCGTTGGAGCTCGAAGGGACGGGCATCACCGCCAATGCCGTGTGTCCCGGCTATACCGAAACGACTATGATGCAGCGCGCGATCGAAACGATCGTTAAAAAAACCGGCGCTACCGAAGATATCGCGCGGGCGCAACTGGCCGCCGGCAATCCGGGCGGCCGAATCGTGCAACCCGAAGAAGTCGCCGCGGCCGTGGCCGACCTATGCGAAAGCGACGCCAACGCATGCGAAGTCGTGCTCCCCGCCGAATAGAGGCGCTTCATGCAGCAGGACGTTTCAGCAACGCGGTCGCAGCGGTACCGCGACATTCTGGCAATTTTGGGAAAGCACGGGCTTGCAGCCGCAGGGGCCGGCATACGGATTCGGGACGGTGGCGAACGCGCCCAGGTGCAGGCCGAGCACGTCCGCCTTGCATGCGAGGAGCTCGGCACGACGTTCATCAAGCTCGGGCAAATGCTCTCGACGCGCGGCGATCTACTCCCGCCCGAGTATCGCGACGAACTCGCCAAGCTCCAAGACGCGATCCCCCCGATCGACGCGGACGTAATCGTGACGGAGATCACCGACGAGCTCGGCGCTTCGCCGCTCGAACTCTTCGCATCGTTCGATCCGGTTCCGTTGGCCTCGGCGTCGATCGGCCAGGTCCATGCGGTGCGGCTTGTCGACGGACGCGACGCGGTAATCAAAGTGCGCAAACCGGGGACTCGAGCGCTCGTGGAACGCGATCTCGATATTCTCACGCAGCTTGCAACCTCGGCGGAGAAACATTTCCCGTATATCGCGGATTACGACGTAGAGGGCTTGGTCGAAGAATTTGGCGATACCCTGCGTGCCGAACTCGATTACACCCGCGAGGCCCGCAATATCGACGCGTTTCGCTCGATCTTCGCGCGCGAACGCGGATTCGCACTGCCCGAAGTCATTTGGGATCGCTCTACCGCGCACGTGCTGACGTTGACGCTGGTTGGTGGGGCGAAGGCGTGCGACCAACTCTCGCTGACCAAACGACGCCAGGCAACTGCCGCGCAACGTATCGCTCGTTTCGTCTTGGAACCTGCATTCATGCATGGCATATTTCACGCCGACCCGCACCCGGGGAACATTCTCATCGGCGACGACGGCACCGTCGGATTCATCGACTTCGGCATGGTCGGCCGCCTTTCAGATGAAACGCGTCGCAAACTGGCAGACGTTTTCATGGCCATGGAGCGTCACGACGTCCAACGGCTGGCCGACCGGCTCATCGATCTCGCACCTCCGCTTGCGCCGGTCGACCGCGTCGCCTTCGGCGCTCAGCTGGGCCGGCTGCTCGAACGCTACATGTCGAGCTCTCTGGAGCGCGTACAAATGGGTGCGGCGCTCGGAGAGATGTTGGATTTGATTCGCGATTACGGTTTGCGATTGCCGAGCGCCATTGCGTTATTCTTCAAAGCGATCGCCATGAGCGAGGGGACCATTCTTGCAATCGCGCCGGATAAAACGATGTCGAGTTTTCTCGAGCCGATTGCCACCAAAGTTGGAGTATCGCAACTGGATCCCGAGCAGTGGGCCGACCGCGCTCGCCGCGCCGCCATGGAAGCCGCCGAACTGAGCATGGAACTTCCCCGCCGCGCAGATCGCGTACTGGCCGACGTGGAGCGCGGGAATTTGCGCATATGGACGCGCATCGAAGACATAGAACCGGTATTGCAACGCTTCGAACGCATCGTCGAACGCGCGAATGCGTCGATGATCGCCGCCGCGTGCATCGTCGGTATCACGATACTGCTGGCGGTCTATCATCCACGGGGATGGGAAGCGGTCATCGGTTGGGTTTTGTGGCTCGCGATCATCATCGCTGTCTTGTGGGTTTTCCGCACCGCATGGGCAACGTTTCGAAAAGGCGGCTGATGATTTTTACGACTTGTCCGCGTCTTTGACGCGCTCGTCCGGCTCCGGGGCGACTTGCCCGTAGTTGAGCAAAGAGACCAGTAATACGCCGCCGATGACGTTCCCGATGAACACGGGGACAAGGTAGTGTGCGAAGTAGGTTCCCCAGCTTGCCGCGCCGGCCGCGACGGCATAGAGCGTTTCCACCGATCCCGCGATGATGTGGCTAAGACCACACACGCCGACGAGATAGGTGATCAATAAAATGACGAAGAGCTTCTGAGTGGACGCTTCGGGCAGGAGCCATACCATCAGCGCGATGAGCCACCCTGCGAAAATGCCGCGCAGGATCACGGTCCAAAATCCCGGTGCCAGAGCCTGGGTGCCGATCTGGAGAAACGCCGCTTTGACGTTCGGCTCGAAAATCGAACTGTGCGCGACCGCGAACGCGAAGATCGCCGCACCTATCAGGTTTCCCGCCAGAACGATGCACCACAAGCGGAGAACTTTTTGCAAGGTCCGCAGCTTGCCGCGGTCGTCGAGCAGCGGAAGGATCGCGGTTACGGTGTTCTCGGTGAAGAGTTGCTGACGTCCGAGCACCACGATGACGAAGCCGGCGGTGTATCCGATATTTTCAATCAGCGGACGCCAGGGCGCGTCCGGCAGCATCGAATGCAGCAAGCCCGGAAGCACCAGCGAAAAACCCATGGAAAGCCCGGCGGCTAACGCCGAAAACGCGAGTGCCGGAATGGAGCGCTCGAGTTCGCGTTCGCCTTCGCGACGAACGGTCTCGAACACGACCTCCGGACGCAAACCGGCGCGTTTTTTTACCTCGCGCTCTTCGGTTTGCGTGAGTTGGACCGTATTGCCCGCGCCTTGCTCGGGCTCTTGGCCTTGCGCCTTCGAATTTTGCTTTCGCGACGTCACGCTAGCCGTGTTCCCGCTCGGTCAGGCTCCGTACCATTTGAACTGGGGCCAGAGTTGCGGCAGCGGCGCGATGGGGTCGGTGCAGAGATAGATCGGCGTCGGTCCCTCCACTACCCATTTGTACGGGTTGCCATAGGTCTCTACTAGCTTCACGTGGCGGAACAACCTCCGCAGAGTGGCCTGCTGCGTCGCACCGACGGCGATCATCGAGGAACCGTCGTACCCGCCGGTCCCCCAGAGCCAGAATGTATTTTGGCCGCTGACGACCGGCGGCAGGCCGTAGCGCGGGCCGAACAGCGCGATGGCGCCCGCGTCCGCGTAGGTGTCGGCGAAGATGCCGGTGCGCGAGCGCACCGCGGAGGGAAGAGCGTGGTACACTCCAGCCACGTGCCGGGTCAGCTCGTCCCAGCCGAATTCCTCGGCGTAGACCGGTTGCATCAAATGCACGGCCGCGCCGCCGCGGCCGGTAAGGCCGAGCAAGCGCGAATAGCCGACGAACGTGTCGATCGGCAACACCGGTAATGAAATCGGGACGAACGGCAAGGTCAGCGCGACGAATCCTGTCGCAATTGCCCACCGCACCGCACGCCGATCTCGCAAGAGCGCCTCGAGCGCGATTGCGCCGGAGGCGAGCAGCGGCGCATAGATTCCGATGATGTAATAGCCCTTTGCTTCGGTCGAGATCGCAATGGCGAGCAAGACGAGATACGCGATGCTCACGAATCGCGCCGTGCGTAGCGGCTTCCAGACGAAGGGCGCAATCAATCCGGCGATCCAAATGGGGACCGCGACGGGATTGGTATAGAGCAGTTGCTCGCCCGCAAAAGCGATCGCATTGCTCGCGACGTTTTGCGATTCCAATTGCAGGCCGCTCTGGAACGCGTGGCGGTGAAGAAGGTCGCCGTGCAAGACCGTGAGTTGCGGCCAACCATGCGCGAACTGCCAGGCGGCGGTTGGTGCGACGAGCGCCAGGCCGAGCAGTCCTCCCGCCGGGAACCACCACGTCGCGAAGATGCGCCGTTCGCGTACGCACAGCAGTCCGGCGGCGAGCGCAAGCAGCAGTAGGATCATCGAGTATTTGCCGTATAGTCCGAAGGCCGTCGCCGCCCCCGCGCCCAGCCACAGCCGCGCATCGGCGCCGCGCGCCAGACGAAGGAGCAGATACACCGTGAGCGTCCACGATAACGGCTCGAACGATGTCGTGGTGAGGGTATTTCCCAGTAGCAGGTACGCCGGCAACAGGAGCGTCGCGAGGCCGGCCAGCACCTGCGCGAAACGGCCGCCGCCGAGTTCGCGCACGATCGCGCAGGCCAGCCATACGGTAAGCGCCGCGGCGCACGCGGGCAAGAACCGCAACGCCGGCAGCGCATACGCAAACGGCGTCGCGAGCCACGCTGCAAAGGCAACCAGCGGAGGTTGATCGACGTAACTCCACGCTAGATGGCGACCGCAAGCGATGAAGTACAATTCGTCCCGAAAATACCCGTACCGCCAATTCGTTGCAACGTGCGCGACAAATGCGAGCGCCGTGAGGACGCGAGCGGTCATCGCCTCGACGGCGCGGGCAGCGTGAGAAACGTCAAGCCCAGGCCGATGACGCCGGCCCAAATGGTCGCGCCGAGCACCACGTTCCAGTCCCACCACAACCGGTCGGTCACCGCGGTGACGATGAAATACGTTGCAAAATACACGACCGGAACGGCGATGCCGAACAGGCGGTACTGCGCGACGCGCTCGCGGCTGGGATCGACTCTAGCTATAAGGAAATCGCCCGCGGCGCCGGCGGCAACGCTCATGAGCATCACGGTTATCAGTAGCGGCGTGTCGTTGGTAAAAGCTGCGGCCGCGGGCGTATTTCCGAGCAGGAAGAGCAGAACGAGCGTTCCGGGCGGCGTGCGGAATTGGGCCGCGACGAACAACGCGAATCCGGCCATCAACAAACTCTGAAACAGTACGATCAACACGCCGGTGCCGATTTTGTAGTAGCCGATCGTTACGGCGGTCAAATAATGCGGCGAAAACGCGCCGATGGCCGGCGGAGCGTTCGTGCGCCCCGCGGCGGGATCGAACGCGTACGCGGTGCCGAAGTGCGCGAGTAATATCCACGTCGCAAGCGAAAAAATCAACGGAAGATACTGGGCGACCGAACGCAATCGGTCGCGCTCGCGCAGTGCCGAGTTGATCGGTCCGCTCGCGAGAAAGAAGATGCCCAGACCGAGACCTTGATGCGTGGGGCTGAGGAGCGCATCGACGCCTTCCTCGATGCCGAGCAGTTCGTGCCAGAGCAGATCTCCGATGCCGGCCGCGAGAAAGATTGCGAAACCCCAGACCGGTATGCGATAGGCCGCGGGAAGCGCATCCTTCCAGGCGTATCCACGCCTGCGATTGCGCAGGGCGAAAAATGCGATAACGAATACGAGCGCCAACATCCCGGAATAAAAAACACCGTGATACGGCGTAAAGAACGATTCCACGGGCACGTGCCCGTGCGCCCATGCGTCCAAGAAAAAACCGGATGCGATCCAGAGCGTGCAGATGCTTACGAGCAGGTCGAACGTCGCGCTGCGCGGGACCGAAGCCGTCATCGATGATGGCGTTACACGGTCGTGCAGTCCCATCCCTCCGGGCAGGAGTTTGCCGCCCGAAATAGCGAGTACGTTTGCGATGCTTTCGTCGGCGAAGTTCCTGCGCGGTGTAGTCGTAGCGTTCGTGGCGCTCGCGCCGTGCGGTTGCGCCTCCGCGCCGGTCGCCGCTCCGGCGAATCTGCGTCTGGGCGTCCCGGCGCGCTCACTTCCGGCACCGGTGTCGCGCGGAAGTACGGCCGGCCCGCAGATCGAAGCCGTCGACCTGTCGACCACTGACGTGCGGCGTGGGAGCCGCTGGTCGGGAACCATCGTGACCTCGACGAACGTCGCGAGCGTGGAGGTTCGCACCAATCTATTTTCTATCGACGTTCCCCGGACGGCGTTCGGGCGCTTCGCTTTTGCGGTGGACGTCTTCGATCTGCCGCCGATCTTCATTCGCCCCTACCGGCTTCGCGTTATCGCGCGCAACGCCGCGGGACGCGCGGCCGAGGAAGATCTGCCATTGCGGTTCAGGTGAGCGCGTGAAGCATTTTCGCTGGCAAGTGGACGGACGGGTCGCGACCATCACGCTCGACCGTCCCGAACGCAAGAATCCGCTGACGTTCGAATCATATGCCGAACTGCTCGAGCGTTTTCGCGCGTTAAAAAATGACGCTACAACCAAAGCGATCGTCTTGACCGGTGCCGGAGAGAATTTCTGTTCCGGTGGCGACGTTCGTGAGATCATCGGTCCGTTGACCCAGCGCTCTCCCGAACAACTGCTGGAATTCACGCAGATGACCGGCGATCTCGTCAAAGCAATGCGCGCGTGTCCGCAGCCCATCGTCGCCGCGATCGACGGCGCGTGCGCGGGCGCCGGCGCGATACTCGCCATGGCCTCGGACCTGCGGTACGGTACCGAGCGCAGTAAGGTCGCATTCCTTTTTACGCGCGTGGGCTTGGCCGGATGCGACATGGGTGCGTGCGCGATGCTTCCGCGTATCATCGGGCTGGGTCGTGCTGCCGAATTGCTCTACACGGGCCGGAGCATGACGGGCGAAGAGGCGTTAGCCTGGGGATTCTACAACGCATTGTACGGCTCGGACGAACTGCTCGATGCGGCGACGCAAATGGCGCATACGCTGGCTCGGGGCCCAACGGTCGCGCACGCGATGACCAAACGAATGTTGCACGAAGAGTGGAATCTGCCGCTCGATGCAGCAATCGATGCCGAAGCGCGCGCGCAAGCGCTCTGCATGGAAACCAGTGATTTTCGGCGCGCCTATGCGGCGTTCGTTTCCGGCGCGCGGCCGGTCTTCGAAGGAGACTAGATGGCGGCTGCCGCGTTCGTGGACTGGCCGTTTTTTGAGAATCGGCATCGGGTGTTGAGTCGCGACATCGAGCAATGGGCCTGCGAGCGACCGCGCACCGAATGCGCCGACGTAAATACCGAATCGGTGGACTGCGTTCGGGCGCTGGGAGAAGCGGGCTGGCTGCGGCTTTGCGTTCCCGCGGCTTACGGCGGATTAGACGACGCGTTGGACGTGCGGTCCTTGTGCATCGCGCGTGAAGCGCTTGCGTACCGTGGCGCCCTGCTGGACTTTGCGTTCGCGATGCAGGGCCTTGGAAGTGGAACGATCGCGCTTTTCGGTTCGGAGGAATTGCGCCGGCGTTACCTTCCGGCGGTTAGCGCGGGGAAGTCAATTGCCGCCTTTGCGTTATCCGAACGCGAGGCCGGCTCCGACGCGGCGGCACTGACGGCGACCGCGCGGCGCGAGGCGAACGAGTACGTGATCGACGGCGAAAAAACGTGGATCAGCAACGCCGGCATCGCGGATTTCTACGTGGTGTTCGCGCGTACGAGCGACGCCGGTGCGAAGGGGTTGAGCGCATTCGTCGTGGATAAAACTACACCAGGCTTCGTTTTTATGGGGGCAATCGAAACCATCGCCCCCCATCCGCTCGGCACGATACGCTTCGAGGGAGCGCGCATTCCGGCCGCCAATCGGATCGGTGAAGAGGGCCACGGTTTCAAGATGGCGATGGCGACGCTCGACGTTTTCCGGTCGACCGTCGGCGCGGCGGCGCTGGGCTTTGCCCGGCGCGCGTTCGACGAGGCGCGCGAGCATGTAAAAAAGCGGATGCTGTTCGGCGCGCCGCTTGCGGCGCTGCAGATGACGCAGGCGAAGATCGCGGAAATGGCAGTTGATATCGACGCGAGCGCATTGCTCGTGTACCGCGCCGCGTGGACGAAGGATTGCACCGGCGCCGAACGCGTCACGCGCGAGGCCGCCATGGCGAAACTCTATGCCACCGAAGCCGCCGGCCGGGTTTGCGACGCGGCGGTACAACTGTTCGGCGGTCGAGGCGTGACGCGCGGGGAGATCGTCGAAGCGTTGTATCGCGACGTTCGCGCCCTGCGAATCTACGAAGGAGCGAGCGAGATTCAGCACGTCGTTATCGCGCGTGCGGCGTTGGAAGGATGAGAAGCATGGTGACCGCGCACGCGGACACGTTTACACGCGACCGGTTGCCGCCGCGCGAATCCTGGCCGGAGTTTCGATTCGATCTTCCGGAGTTGCGGTATCCCGAACGCCTCAACTGTGCGCAACGATTGCTCGACCGGCACGTTCTTGCCGGGAACGGCGATAGACCATGCGTGATGTCGCCGACGGTCGTTTGGACGTATCGCGAGACGATGCACGCGGCCAACCGTATCGCGCGCGTGCTGACCGAAGATCTCGGTATCGTGCCGGGCAACCGCGTGTTGTTGCGTGCTCCGAACACGCCGATGATGGCGGCCTGCTGGCTTGCGGTAATGAAAGCCGGCGCCGTTGCGGTTACTACGATGCCGCTCTACCGGGCGGCCGAATTGCGGTATATGATCGAAAAAGCGCGAGTACGCGTAGCTTTGTGCGACGCGCGGCTCGCCGGCGAACTCGCTGCCGCGTGCGCGGACATCGACGGGTTTACGACCGTGCACTTCGAGTCGAAGGCCGCCGGCGGATTGGAAGCGCGCATGTCGGGCAAAGCCGGCGATTTCAAAAACGTCCAGACCGCGATCGACGACGTGGCAATCATCGGCTTCACGTCGGGGACCACGGGTACGCCAAAAGCGGCGATGCATTTTCATCGCGACGTCTTGGCGACGTGCGACACGTACGGCGCAAAAGTGCTGCGGGCGCGTCCGGGCGACATCGTTTGCGGTAGCCCGCCGCTGGCGTTCACGTTCGGTTTGGGCGGACTGCTGCTGTTTCCGCTGGATGCCGGGGCGGCGACGCTGCTTTTGGAGAAGGCGGCGCCGGAGCCGCTCGTGCAGGCGATCGAGCGACATCGCGTTACGGTCGTATTCACAGCCCCCATCGCCTATCGCGCGATGACCGAACTCGCCGATGCATACGACCTGCGTTCGTTACGCACGTGCGTTTCCGCCGGCGAGACCTTGCCGCTGCCCATCTGGGAGGCGTGGCGCGCGAAAACGGGTCTGGAGATCATGGACGGCATCGGGAGCACGGAAATGCTGCACATTTTCATCGGCTCGCCGGACGGCCGGATTCGGGGAGGCTCGACCGGCCAAGCCGTTCCCGGCTACATGGCGGAGATTCACGACGACGACGGCAACGAGTTGCCGCCGAACACGATCGGGCGGCTGGCCGTGAAAGGCCCGACTGGGTGCCGCTACCTCGACGACGAGCGCCAAGGCACGTACGTGCGTAACGGGTGGAATTATCCCGGCGACGCGTATCGCATGGATGAGGATGGATACTTCTGGTACGTCGCCCGAACCGACGACATGATCGTTTCCGCCGGCTACAACATCTCGGGACCCGAAGTGGAGCAGGCGTTGCTCGCCCACGACGACGTGCGCGAATGCGCGGTCGTGGCCAAACCCGACCCGGTGCATTCGACCAACATCGTCAAAGCGTTCGTCGTCTTGAACGCCGGATGCGACGCCGGCGAGGCGAAGTGCCAAGAATTACAGGCGTTCGTGCGTGCGCGAATCGCCTCGTTCAAAGCGCCTCGCGAAATCGAATTCGTCGCCGAACTGCCACGCACCGAAACCGGAAAGGTGCAGCGGTTCCGATTGCGCCGGCAAGCCGCCTGCGAATAATCGAAGCTGCTAAGCCTTCAGCGGCAGTGCACTAAAGCGATGGCCCAACCGGTCGTCGTTCGCGTGCGAACCAAGTAGCCTTCGGCCGTTCGATCGTAGACTTGATAGCCGGCGCGTAGCGCCGCAATGAGACTGGGAAATTCCGCGAGTAGCGACATCGGTGACACCTCTTGCATGAGGTATCGGTCGCAGCCTTGTGAGGAACGTTCGCGATCGGGCGGGTCGCGTATTGTTTCTGTAAAGCGCCTATCGAGCGAGCCCCGGAGGCGCGCGATTGCATCGCCGTTATTATGGGAATCTACCGTCCGGAGGTGCTCTTATGACGAATTGCTCGGGTCCGGATTGCAAGTGCCAGGTAACGCAAGCGGGAGACTATTGCAGCGACGACTGCCGGACTGCCCAAGCGCACGGTCATTGCCATTGCGGGCATTCCGACTGTAAATAGCAGGCCGGCTACGGCGTAATCTTGCCGATTGCGTGCGTCTCGGTGAAGTAGAGGAGGCTGCACGAGCAAGCGGCCATGTCGCCGAGGCCTGCGTTCGGCGTCGGAACCACGAACTCGGTGATCGTACCGGTTGTCGTAACGCGCCCGATCTTATTGGCTTGCGATTCCGTAAACCAGAGCGCGCTTCCGGAGGAGACGATTCCCCCCGGCGCGCTGTCGGCCGTAGGGATCGCGTAATACGTCACCGCTCCCGAGAGGGAGAGCCGTCCGATGGAATTGAGCCCGGCGTCGGTGAACCACAGCGCTCCGTCGGGTCCGGCGGTCAGGCTCGTCACGCGCGAATGCAACGGCAAGGCGAAGGTTTGCGTTACCGCGCCGTTGTTCGAATCCACGCGCAAGATTTCGGACGGCGTCGACGGATTGAGTTGCGGATCGGTCGCGACGTATATAGCGCCGTCGGGTCCCTTCCCGATCGAACCGATCGCGACGGTGAAGCGGATGGAAGAACAGCCGGTCTTCGTGGTGATGAGATACCCGGTCAATCCGCGCGACGTCGGTGTGTCGGCGGTTAGCCACAGCGCGCCGTTGGCGGCGGTGATGTCTTGGTACGTGTCACCGCGGACCCCGAATGCAATGGTAAATTGCTTGGTCGCAATCGTGTAGGTAACCAGCGCCGGCGTGGCGTTCGGGTCGAGTGCCGCCAAAAAACTCGGAGCGGGGGTGCTGGGGGGAGTCCCGGAGGCCAAAACGCCAACCGTGCCGTTCGGTCCGGCGGCGATAGCTCCGGTCGGCGCGAGCGTCTTCCCGACTGCAGGCCACGTGAATGGCCGTTCTTGATGCGATTGCGTGAGGCTGGTATGCGCGGTGGCCTGCAACGAATACGCGCTGAAGATGTCCATGCCGACGGTAGTCGTGGCGTAGAGGCTTCCGTCGCTGCCGATGGTGAGGCCGCCCAGCAGTGTGTCGCTGGTCGGAAATTCTTCGATGTGCGTGATGGAAGCGGCCGGCGGCGCACCGGCATTGGTTTGCGCGGGCAGCGCGTTAGGCGCCGCTGTGCCGCTGCCGCCCGAACCGCACGCGGATACCGAAAGAATGAGTACCGCACCCATAAGTACGCCAAGCTGCTTCATACGGGCCTCCGAAAGTAGGCAACCTTAGCGTACGTTGTCCGGCGTCGCGGGCGCCCCGTACGAAAGTCCCCGGGCTCACAGGCCCTGCGGCCTAACCCTCCTAGGACCTGCCCTCGGACAACACCGCCGTCGCTTCGATTTCGACGAGGGCGCGGTCTTGGAGCAAGCTTGCCACCTCCACGAGCGTCATCGCTGGATAATGATCGCCGATAATCGCGCGGTATTCCGCTCCAATCGCCGTTGCCGCCGCGTCGTACGCGCGTTTGTCGGTCACGTACCACGTAAGGCGCACGATATCGCCGGGGTTGCCTCCCGCGGCTGCGATGACGGCCACGACGTTACGCAACGCCTGAGCGGTCTGCTGCACGAGATCGGAGGACGCGAATTCGTTGCGTTCGTTCCACCCGATCTGCCCCGCGATGAAGAGCAGGCGTCCCTCGGCGACCACGCCGTTGCTATACCCGCGCGGGCGCGGCCACCCGGCGGGTTGAACGATTTTGCTCATGCGTAATCTCCCACGACGGTCACATCCGTTCCCGACGGAAGGCGTAGCGCGCGAAATAACCACGTGCACAGCACGCTAACGGCCAGATTGGCAACGAAGGCATAGAAAATAATTGCCCCCGGCACGGACGTTCCGAGAAACGAGAGTTTGAAGACGGCGGCAAAACCGCTGGAAAGCGCCATCGCCGCCGTTGCGGCCATTCCGGCGACCCACCCGCTGAGCAACGCTGCCGGATGAAACCAGCGGGTATAGAGCCCGAGAACGACCGCGGGGAATATTTGCAGAATCCAAGCGCCGCCGAGCAACTGAAAATTAATCGAGAAACTCGGCTGTATGCCGGTCGCGATAAGCAGCGCGCACACTAAGATAGCAAGCGAAATGTAGCGGGCGACGTTGGTCTCGTTGCGCGGCCGCGTTTGGCGTCCTCCGAACGATTGCAAGATGTTGCTTGCGAACAGATTTGCGGCGCCGATCGCCATGATTGCCGCGGGAACGAGCGCGCCGATAACGATGGCGGCAAAGGCGACGCCGGTAAACCAATTCGGGAAAAAGCGATTGAACAGGTCCGGAACTGCGAAATTATTGTTGGTTTCGTGCAACCCGGCGGCGAGCGCGCAGTATCCCAGCAAAGCCAGAAACGTCAGCAAAATGCTGTAGAGCGGCAACAGCGCGCAGTTGCGCCGAATGACGCCGGCGCTTTTCGAGGAGAGAATGCTCGTAACCGAATGCGGATAAATAAAGAGTGCGAGCGCCGATCCGAGGGCGAGCGATGCATAGGCGAAGTACATATTCGATCCGATGACGATCGAGCCGGGATTCTTCGGTTTCGCCGCGAGCGCGGTCTGCGCCGCATCGAAGACGTGCGTCCATCCGCCGAGTTTGCCCGGAATGATCGTGATTGCGGCGATCACGGTAATGTAGATCAAAGCGTCCTTGACGAAAGCGATCGCCGCCGGTGCGCGCAGCCCGCTCGTAAACGTGTACGCTCCCAGCAGTACGAATGCGACGATCAGCATCAGCATGGCCGATCCGTGCGACGGCGCGATGCCGCTGCGCTCGAGCACCGCCTGCATGCCGATGAGTTGCAAGGCGATGTACGGCAACGTCGCGAGCACGCCCGTAATCGCGACCGCGAGTTCCAGCCACCGGCTGCCGAAGCGGTCGGCCACAAAATCCGCAGTCGTGACATAGCCGCGTTTCTTTGCGACCGTCCAGAACCGAGTCATCACCACGAAGACGAACGGATAGGTGATGGTGGTGTACGGAACCGCAAAAAATGCGATCGCGCCGGCGCCGAACGCGAGCGCAGGTACCGCGACGAACGTGTAGGCCGTGTAGAGATCGCCCCCGAGCAGAAACCACGAAACGACTGTCCCGAAGTTGCGGCCCCCGAGCGCCCATTGATCGAGGTGCGCGAGATTGGCATTGCCCCACCGGGCCGCCCAGAAACCAAGAATCGTTACTCCCAGCACCAAAACGACCAGAATGATCGTGCCCGCCGTCGGCGCGCTACCCATCGGTGCGTTCTCGCGTGGCCAGGTAGACGACCCAAACGATCAGCGCGCTGATTGCGATCCACACGAGCTGATAGAAGTAGAAGAACGGGAAACCGAAGATTACCGGATCGTGGCGAGCGTAGAATGGCGGCCAGAGCGTCGCGATGAAAGGCACGAGGAGCAGCCAGTACCAAAGACGCTTCTTCATCGTCGTCGCTTTTCGCGTACGACATTTGCCGCACCCTTCAGCGTTCGACCGGCAGCGTCCGCTGCGCCCAAAGCGCCGTAAGCGAGAACCTTCCGAGCAATTGCGAAAGCGCCATGCCGGCGATGCAGACCGCGATTCCCAGGATTTGATAGACGGCAATGTGCGTGCCCAAAATGACTACGCTGAAAACCCCCGCGAGAATCGGCAATAGAAACTGGAAGAGCGAGGTGCGCCCGGCCCCGAGTTGCGAGATTCCGTAACTCCAAACGGGATACGTGAGCAGAATCGGAAACAAGACCGCGTACGCGAAGGCACCCCAGTCGGCGGGTGTGACGCGCGTGAAATTTTGGTGTAGCAACGCCGGAACCGCACCCGGCAAAATCATGATCGTACCGATGCACATCGTGACGGCGAGCAGCGACACGGGGCTGTAACGCCCGAGGAGTTTGGCGCTGAGCACGTTGTAGAACGCAAAGACGAGCGCGGCGGCAAATGTCAGGGTGTCGCCCAAACCGACCCGAGCCTGTCCGCTGAAGACGCCTTCAAAGACGGCCACGCCGGCGATTGCTAGGGCCGCCCCGAACCAACGTCCCGCGTGCACGCGCTCGTGGCCCGCTACCGCGACGATTGCGAGCGTCAAAATCGGCGTGAGGCTTAGTAGTAGCGCCGACGCAAACGCCGTCGTATGCGCGAGACCCACGATCCAGAGGTACTGGTAAACGCCGTACCCGCATGCCGCGCAGGCGATCAGAAGCGGCAGGTCCCGGCGGTTTATGGCTAGCCGCTCGCCGCGAAGTTTGGCTAGCGCTAATGCAAGCGGCGTCATCGCCAGAAAGCGCAAGCCCGTGAGCGCGAGCGGATCGAAGTCGATAAGAGCGTGCTTGAGAATTACCGAATTGAGCGCCCAGGCACTCACGGCGTATAGCAAGCCAAGGTAGGTGAGAATGCGACGGAGTTGCACGCAGACCGGCGCGTTCGACAACCGTCAACGAAAAGCCCCGGGCAACTGCGGTGCGATTGCGCCATGGCAGACACGGCGCATCGGGTTATCGAGCACGACGGCGTGCGGCTCGCGTTGGAACGCCGCGGCACGGCGCGCGGAACGTTCTTTTCGCATCGAACGTTTCGACGCGTAGCCCCTTAGGGCGACCAGTTAACCGCCGCGCTCGTCGCGTAAGGCGCAGGGGTCGCGTTGCGCCAGCGGCTGCCGTCCACGCACGCACCGGTCTGCGCGTTGCGGTATTGCACGCGCACGACGGTTTCGTCGGGAGCCGGCAACGCGCTGCAGGCGGTCGCGCCCGTTGCTTCGATGCCGCCGTCGTCGCCTAGGTTCGAGGCCTGCGCGATGCCGTCGAAGCTTGCGTCCCGCGCCCCGGCCACCGTCACGTACGGCGGCGTTGCGAAGGTGCGCAACGTCAGCGTTTGGGCGCGCGTGGCCAACATTGTGCCGTCCGCGGCGGTAACGTTTACCGTCACTAGTGCCCAGAGCCGCCCCTCGTTCACCGACCCGTTCGATTCGAGATTCACCGCGCCGAGCCGGCCGGCGGATCCGTCGAGCGCGATTGTCGCTGCGACGTACATGGCGCATGGCACCGACGCGGTCGCGCATTGTGGTGCGAGCGGCGC
The DNA here is from genome assembly GCA_036559125.1 of Vulcanimicrobiaceae bacterium. GTDB lineage: Bacteria > Vulcanimicrobiota > Vulcanimicrobiia > Vulcanimicrobiales > Vulcanimicrobiaceae > JALYTZ01. The sequence continues at coordinate 4,486 of DATBTT010000090.1, read as the reverse complement.
GATTGCGGGCAATTGCGTGGGCGATCGCGGGTCGATCCGTCCGCCTGCAATATCTCCGGCAAGCGTCGTGCGCGCCAACATGGCGGCTTGCTGATAACCGGTGACGAGATAGCGTTGCGCGATGCGATGCACGCTCGCGCGCGTCATCGCCATGCCCGCCGAAAGCATCGTCGTTGCGGCGAGCCCGATGACGGCGATGACGAAAAGCGCGTTGGCCAGCATCAGGGCGCGCCCGACGGCGCGGGCACGATTCCAAGCGGCGCGATTCGAGAGCCGGGTGGCGGCGCCTGCACGTGCAGCGCGCCTTGCACGGACAGCGTTCCCGGATCGTCGTGGCCCGCATCGCGCGGATACGTTACCGATAGCGTTACCTGGGCGCTTGGTACGGTCGTGTCGACGCCGCCGGGGTCGGGCGTCGCCACAATAGCGTAGACCGCGCGAACCGTTATCGGGATGCTCGTCGGTAACGCAGATGGAATCGCAATTGGGAGCGCCGTTTGCCACGAACCCGACGGCACCGTTCCGGGCGTGCCGTACTTCCACGCATCTTGCGCGACGCGCAGAAGCGAATCGGCAAACACCAACGCCGCACTGCGATTGGGCCCGGCTTGATGCGTCGCGTAACGCCCGAACGAACCGGCGGCCCACAGCGCACCCGAGAGCGCGACGGCGATCAAGGCGACGCTCACCGCGGCCTCGATAAGGGTGAATGCACGCTGCGACGACATACCGCCAGAAGTGCCCGCTAGGTTCGCAGCCGCGACACCAGATGCGTTAGTCGAGAGGCGGGTAGTGAAACTTTGCGCACGGTCCGTCGTATGTGCGTTTTGATGGACCTCCGCAGACTTTTGAAGACGCTTCCGTTCGGCCTTTTGGCCGTTTGCGCAACATGGGCCGTTGCCGCCGCTGCGGTGACATACGGGGCCCAGTACGTTGCCGTTGAAGCTCAAGACCCCCCGCCATTGGACGCCTCGTTTTCTGCGCCGGTTTGGCAGAGCGCAATCAAGGCGTCCGGATTTTGGGATTTTACGACGCGAGAGCCGGCGCGTCTGCCGACTACGGCATATCTGCTCTACGACAAAAAAAATCTGTATGTAGGTTTCGACGTGGGTCAAAAAGGCGTGCCCATCACTGCCACGCAGACGGTAAACGATGTCGGATACGGGCTTGACGACGCCGTAACATTTGCCGTCGATACCAGCGACAACAACTCGCGCGCCTACAGTTTCACGGTGACGCCCGGCGGCGTGCGTTACGAAACCTCAAGCGAGTCATCCCGATACCAGCCGCCGTGGCGAGCCGTCACAAAACGTACGGCAGACGGTTATACCGCGGTGATGATCATACCGCTCTCGGATTTGCGGACGCAAAACGCCGCGGTTCAAAGTTGGAGAATCGATTTTACGCGGCATATCGCAGCCAAGGGCGATCTCTACACGTGGGCGTACGTCCCAGGTTCCGACGCCTATTGCAACAACAATCAGTATTCGTCGCTCGTCTATTGCGATTCCACCAAATGGCCGCACGTCACCGGTCTGCAGGTCAAGCAAGAAGCCGCCGCTCGCCCTCGGCCATACGCGGACATTTATGCACTTTCCAGCAGCGGCTCCGACCGCACTATTTTTCAAACAACCCCTGGGAATTTAACGAGCGAACGGCCGCGCAGTTTAGGCCTGGACGTCGCTTATCCGTTCACGTCTACGATGTCGTTCGTTGGAACGCTTGCACCCGATTTCTCCAGTGTCGAAGAAGACCAAACGACAATCGTACCCCAAGAGTTCTCGCGGCACTTTCAGGAGTACCGTCCGTTTTTCGCCGAAGGTTTCGGCTACATTGACGACTTGCCGCACATTAATGTGAACGGAACGGGCAGTACGATTTTTTACACGCCGTCGATAGGCATCGTGAACAGCGGATACAAAGTCGAGGGGACGTCCGGGCGAAACTCCATTGGCGCGCTCAGCGTTACCGGCCCGGGGTATGACGATCAAGCCTTCGGTTTGAGCAACGCACGGGCGGACGGCAGCTTCTCGGTTTCGACCGAAGGCGTGCTCGCGCATCATCCCGGCATCACCGACGACACCGTCGGCGCCGGCATCACGTATCAGAATCTGCACTCGGGCTTCCAGCCGCTGGCGCTTTTCGAGCAAGAACGGGGAACGCTAATCGATGCGCCCGGTCAAGGCAATCGCTTCGTAACGGGCGCCGTGCTGCAGCACGGTTCACTGCTTGCGGGCGCGATCTTTGAGCAGGTCGGTGCCGAATTCGCGCCGGTTGACGGCTACACGCCGGTCAACGACATTCGCGGTCCCCAGCTACTCCTGCAATACAACGGAGTCGCATCTGCGCGCAGCTTCGTCAAATCGTACGGCTTGGGCGCGGTCGCCGACCGATTCGTCGACGGAAGTGGGGCGGTGCATCAAGCAGACATCGGCGGATCGGCGAGCGTCACGTTCAAAGACTTGCTGTCGGTTAGTCTCGGCGGCGGCGCGAGTGAACTTCGCGCGTATACCGATCCGTACCCGGTGTATCAAGGCGGCCGGACTTTTCCATTCAATCAGGACTCCATCTCGCTCGGATACAAGGATGGAACGGCCAATCCGATTGACTTTTCGTACTCCTACGGACCATTCGCCATTTACTGCCCCGGCTTGCAACCCCAACCCGAAGTATGCGGTTCGGTGAGCAACAATTTTTCGCCCGCGTACGTGCATCAAGTCGATGTTTCGACAACGCGTACGCTAGGGCGCGTCTACAGCGTTTCGTTCGAATATGGCGGGACACTGGCGCACGGTTATCCCTTACCACTGGACTCGCAGTGGTTGCGGCGCGTTTCAGTAAGCCGCGCGTTCGGCAAAGACGCGGAATTGGCCATCGGTTTGCGTTCGATCAATGGAACCGGCGGATTTGCACTTCCCGGAACAAATCTCGCGCTCTCGTATCACGAGCGCTTTACTAATGCAGACCAGCTGTATATCGAGTACGGCACGCCGGCGTCGCGCTATACGCTGCACCGGTTCATCATCAAATACGTCTTCCACACAGGCGGCGCCGCCGGAACCTAAAGATGGAAAAGCAAATGCCGGCCGCGGGATCTGAGCAGGCCCGTACCGCGGCCATTCTTTAATTTTGTCGATCTGGCGGTTCGCTCCACGTGGTAGTTAGCCGCGACAAGAGCCATGCTAGCCCAGAGGCGGGTACGCGCAGTAACGGGCGTTCGAAAACGTACGTTACGAGCGCGGCTTGCGCGATGGTGACGCCGAATGCGATCCAGGTGAATAGCACCTGCCAGTGAGGATCGCCGTGTTCGTTCGCCGTCGCGTACGGCGGTATGTGATGCCAAAGCAATTCGCGCGCGAGCGGCTGGTGGTACAGATACAGATTATACGAAATCGCCGCGAAGAACAGCAATACCGGATTGGCGAGCGCGCGCTTCCAGGCGGGCGCGGCGAAAAGCGAACCCAGGGCGATGATCGCGAAGGCCACGCCGATCCAGGTGCGATTCACGAATTGCCAGACCGTCGACCATTGGTCGACGCTTCGAAACGCCCACAGATTTTCGAGCAGCGCAATCAGAAACGCGAAACCGCCCAGCGCGACCACGACCGCGGCGGCGCGAATCGCAGGCGACTGCGAGCGATCGCGGAGTCGCAGGTACAGATACGCCGACATCATGCCCGCCGCGAAAATGTCGAGATATCCCGGTAGGTTGTCGATCATATCGAGCGCGTGCGTATGCAGGCAGCAAACCGCAGCGACGTGCCGGTAGAGCAGGCTTACCGCAGTCATCGCGCCGGCGGTAATCCACGGCGCCCGCTTGAAGCACAACCACAGGAGCGGGAAGATCGCGTAAAATTGGACTTCCACCGCCAACGTCCACAGTACACCGTTGATCGATCCGTACGTCTCGGCGAACCAGGTATGCACGAATAAGATGTGGGTTATGATGTCGCGCGCCGCTTGGCCGGCCGAGTCGAAGTGCGCGTAGCCGATCGCGATTATGACGAGTATCGACAGGACGTACGACGGGACGATCTTCAGGAAGCGACGGTAATAAAAATGGCTCCATCCCGGAGCCGCTGCGCGGTCGAATTGCGCGCGCAGGAACGGGTAGACGATGACGAAGCCGCTTATGAAAAAGAAGAGATGAACGCCCACGAACCCGGTTTCGGGTATGAATTGCAGTGCCGGCAGCGGCGCGGGCAACCACGAGATCTCCCAAACGTGATACCACAATACGAGCAAAACGGCGATGCCGCGCAGCCCGTCGAGGACGCCCAGCCGGTTTTGTGCCATTATCGGCCGTGGTTAGGTATATCGAGCGTGGCTCCCGGCAAAGGCGCCCGTCATCCTGAGCCTGCGGCACCCCGTCATCCTGAGCCTGTCGAAGGATGGCCCGCGCTACTTCTTATAAGCGTGGTAGCAAAGGGCTACTAGGGACGCTAACAAGAAACTATGCCCGCAACCGGGGGTGGCTGGGGGAGGA
>DATBTT010000089.1:0-25059 GCA_036559125.1 Vulcanimicrobiaceae bacterium | reverse complement strand
TGCCCTGGAGCAACGTCGCCACCGCTGACGCGCTGCGCTATTTCGTTGCTTGCAGTTCGATCGAGCCGCTCACCGATGCGAGCTTGATCGTCGCGCCGCCCGAACCGAGCGTTCCCGCAGCTTTCACGCCGATGGTGCCTTTGTTCGATTGCAGTGGAAAATCGGACGTGAAATCGCCGCTAATGCTGGCCGCGGAGACGCTCGCGCTGGTTGAGCGCGGAACGTGCAGGTGCAGCGTTCCGCTTACGCTCGCAATGTCGATTCGTCCGTTTCCAAGGACGCTTGCGGCGCGCGCATCGATATCACCCGACGTCGTGGCGAGCTTGAGATCGCCGCCACTTCCGGTGACGGTCACGTCGCCGCTGACGTTGGCGGCATTGACCGTGTTCGCGACGCCCGCAACCGCGATCGTGCCGTCCACATTGGCAACGTTTACTGCCGCGGTGGAGGGAAGGCGGACGCGGTAATCGACGCTGGCTCCGCTCGATTGCCCGAAGCCGCCGCCGTGTGGGTATTGCGTGCGAATCACGACGGTGTCGCCGTCGCGATGGACGTCGACTTCGGTATTGCCAACGTCTTGTGCGGTCGCTCCATAGATCACGGCGTCGACTCCGACGCTCGGCCGATTCCACGTAGAAATTCGAACGTCGCCGGAGACGTTGTGCACCTCGACGGCGCCGTTGCGCGCCAGCGGTACGACCTGGTGGACGTGCGATTGCACGGCTCGGTCGTGCGAGATATTGCCCGTCATGCTAACGCCGCAGCCCTGTAATGCGAAGGCCGCCGCGAGCGAAATCAGCGCCATGGTGCGATTCATAGCTGTCCTCCGGCAAAAGCGAATCTACGTGCGTGTACCGGCTATATGCGGTGCAAGTTTCGGGCGCCTTCGGGTTATTATTGGCCCGTCGCGCCTGCCGGGCAATCCTTCAAACGGGTGTAGCCGTCGCGCGAGGAGTGGCTCATGACGTACTGCACCAACGGCGGTTCCGCGGCGGCTTTGCCCGGTGGCGGCGTCTGAAAGGTCACCGGAAAATTGGCGTTGCTCAAATTTTGTTGCGACCACGGATCGGCTGCATCGCTCGGGTAGTACCACGGATAGTCCAAGTCGATGGTTTGCGACGTGCGGTCGGGGAAGTGCACCGTCATGCGGATGTTCTCGAAAAATCCGCCGGTAGCGCTATCGTATTGATTGCCGTTGTTGGGCACGAATTCCACAAAGCCGCACGGCTCCGTACCGGCGCCGCCGGTTCCGTTGCCGGTGCCCCCCGTGCCGGTTCCCGTCCCACCGGTTCCGACGCCGCCGGTGAGGGCGCGGCCGCTCGACGTGCTCGCGCCTTGTCCGCCGGTGGGCACGTGAATGTGCGCGGGCGCGAGGTGATGGATTGTGCGCGCGATCGGCCGTTTCTGGGCGTGCCGGCGCACGTGCTGATTTTGCGACATGGGAGCGGGATTGACGACGGTTGGGACGGTGTGCGCCGGCGCGATGACGTGCGTGCGCACCACGGGTTTGGGCGTCGGCTTGGGTGTCGGTTTTGGCGTGGGGGGCGCGCGACGGCGGATCGACACGTTCGCGATCACTTCGCGGGCCGGCGCCGGCGGGTCGTGGTGCGAAAGCGGGATAAATCCGGCGATGATTTCGATCAGCGCTATCGCAAATGCGAACGCGATGATCAGTCGCCGGTTGTCATTGGTTTCATCGCCGAAGATGAATGAGAGCCACCCGTCCCGGACGGATGACTCTCGATTCGGAAGGGCAGAGTGTTTCGTCGGTGACACCCGCCTGCTACGGATTCACTCCGTACGTTTGGCGATACCAGCGATCGAACTGCGATTGCGTCGGATAATATCCGTATTTGTGATAGTACCAATCGCGATATGCCGATTGCCGGCGACCAACGGCGCGCTTTTCGGCGCGTTTTTCGCGGACCTTGTGATTGTAGTTGGTGACCAAGATGCCGGCAGCGGTACCGAGCAGAATGATGTTGCGGGTGCTGGCTTTGCCGTCGGCCATTGCCGGAGCAACCGAGCCGAGCGCAATCGCCGCGGTGAGCGCGGCGGCCATTACTTGCTTCTTCATAGAATCGAACCTTTCTCCAAAACGTTCGGAGTCTCTCCCCGAAGAACGAAAAGGCGGCGTGACCTGTTCCACGAATGTCGGTGCCTCGTGGACGTCACATCATTGATACGAGCAATTCCCGATTTCCCGATTCCAGGCATTCTTTTTCGAGACATCACGCCGCTATTGAAGGACCCGAAGGGTTTCAAGACCGTCGTCGACCTCTTCGTCGACCGGTACCAAGGGCGGCAAATCGATTACGTCGTCGGCATCGAAGCGCGCGGATACATGCTAGGCGCGCCGCTGGCATATACGATCGGAGCCGGCTTCATTCCGGTTCGCAAGCCGGGTAAGCTGCCGTACAGCAAGCTTAGCGAATCGTATGCATTGGAATATGGGACCAATTCGCTCGAAATCCATTCCGACGCTTTGGGTAACGGCGACCGGGTAGTGGTTGTAGATGATTTGCTCGCCACCGGCGGAACGGCCGCGGCGACGCGGCGCTTGCTCGAACGGCTCGGCGCACACATCGAGGGCTTCGCCTTTCTGATCGAGCTGCAAGCGCTCAAAGGGCGCGACGCTTTGAACGGGCTCGACGTTACTACGTTTATTACCTACTAATTCGTCGTCCGGAGGAACAGCCGTGCGGTACGCCTATGCGTTGTTGATCTGTGCCGCCGCCCTGATGGGCGCGGCGCTCCCAGGTGCGAGCGCGGTTGCGGTGGCTCCCCAGGCTACGGCCGGCCCTGCGTACGGAACGCCCGACGCGCCGGTGTTGCCGTCCCCGAAACCCGCCCCCGAAGACCCGAAGATCACCAAGACCGCCAAACGAGAATTCCTGGCCTGGCAGAACGGGCTGGTGGACCGCTCGCATTACTCCGATCAAATGAACGCGAATATTTCGGACGATCTGCTCAACAAATCGGCCGCCGGTCTGGCCCATCTGGGCGCGCTGCAGAAGGCGACGTTCGAGGGTATCAGCCGCACCGATCACGGCGACGTATTCTACACGTACGACATGATTTGCCAGAACGGTTCGGTCCGCATGCAGTTCGGATTGGACCCGAAAGGCCGGATCGGCCTGCTGTACTTCCTCTAGGGAGCGCGCTCCAAGCGCCCCGCATACCCTCTAAACCTTTGCACCGGCAAGCGGTCTGTGGCATCATAGGGTGATATACCGATGACCGTCACCGAACTCGTTGCGAAGATCCAGGCTTACGATCCGTCCTTGGACGGTGACTGGCTCACGCGCGTGTACGAGGTTGCCGACACCGCGCACGACGGCCAGCGCCGGGCCTCGGGCGAGTCTTACATCGAGCATCCGCTGGCCGTCGCCGGTATCCTAGGCGAGTTGGAGATGGACCGTCAGACGATCGCCGCGGCGTTGCTGCACGACGTCGTCGAGGACACGACGGTCACCAGCGAGCAAGTCGCGGCCGAGTTCGGCGATGAAATCGCCAATCTCGTCGACGGCGTGACGAAGCTCACGCGCATTCCGTATCAATCGAAGGAAGAAGCGCAGGTCGAAAACCTGCGCAAGATGTTCATGGCGATGGCCAAGGACATCCGCGTCATCATCATCAAACTCGCCGACCGGCTGCACAACATGCGCACCTTGGCGAGTTTGCCCGCGAGCAAGCAACTATCGATCGCACGCGAAACGCTCGACATCTATACGCCGATCGCGCACCGTCTCGGGATCTGGAAGATCAAATGGGAGATGGAAGACCTGTGCTTGCGCTACATCGACCCCGACGCGTATCGCGAGATCGTGGAGCGGGTGGCAAAGACGCGCAAGGAACGCGAGAGTGCCGTCGCTTCGGTCGTCACGGGATTGTGCGACGAATTCGGCCGGCTCTCGATCAACGCCGAGATTCAAGGCCGTCCCAAACATTTCTGGTCGATTTACAGCAAGATGAAGAAAGGCCGCGACTTTTCGACGATTTACGACTTGACGGCGATTCGCGTCATCGTCGATTCGGTCAAGGATTGTTACGCGGCGCTCGGCACCGTGCACTCGATGTGGACGCCGTTGCCGGGGCGCTTCAAAGATTACATCGCGATGCCCAAACCCAACATGTATCAGTCGCTGCACACGACGGTAGTCGGGCCCGAGGGCGAGCCGCTCGAGATACAGATTCGCACGTGGGAGATGCACCGCACCAGCGAATACGGGATTGCGGCGCACTGGCGCTATAAAGAAGGCGGCAAGGCCGACCAGTTCGAGAACAAGCTCTCCTGGTTGCGCGCGCTGCTCGAATGGCAAAAGGACATGCGCGACTCGCGCGTGTTCATGGAAAACCTCAAACTCGATCTGTTCGATACGCAGGTCTTCGTGTTCTCGCCGCGCGGCGACGTATTCAGCATGCCGGCCCAAGGGACGCCGCTGGACTTCGCCTACGCCGTGCACACCGACGTGGGCAATCATTGCGTCGGCGCGCGCGTCAACGGCCGCATCGTACCGCTCGATCACGGCTTGCAGAACGGCGACATCTGCGAAATCCTGGTCAACAAATCGGGTGGCCGTCCGTCACTCGACTGGCTTTCGATTGCCAAAACGTCGAGCGCGAAACACAAGATCAAGCAGTGGTTCCGCAAGGAGCGCCGAGAAGAAAACGTACTCGCGGGCCAGGAAGCCGTCGAGCGCGAGTTGGCGCGCCAACACGTTAGTTTCTTCGATCTGTTGCGCGGCGACATTATCGAGCGCATTTCGCACCGTTTGAACTTCCCGACGCCGACCGACTTGTTTGCCGCGGTCGGGTTCGGCGACGTCTCAGCGACGTCGATCGCGAACCGCATCAAGGACGAACTCAAGGGCGATAACGTCGTCGACATCTCGACGCTGGCGCGACCCCCGTCGGTCTCGCGTCGCACGCAGCGCAAGACCAGCGGCATACGCATTGCGGGGGTCGACGACGTGCTCGTGCGTCTCTCAAAATGTTGCAGTCCCGTGCCGGGCGATCCGATCGTCGGATACGTGACGATCGGCAAAGGCGTCAGCGTGCATCGCGCCGACTGTCCGAACGTGGCCTACATGACCGCGACGCCCGAACGCATGCTGGAAGCGACCTGGGCCGGCGTTGCGGAGATCACGCACGCCGTCGACATCGAAGTCGAGGGACTGGACCGTCCGCAATTGCTGCAGGACGTCATGGCCGTTTTTGCGGAGCTAAAGACGCAGGTGAGCTCGGTGACCGCCCGCGTCAAACGCGACCGCCACGCGCTCGTGAGCCTGACCGTGCAGATTCACGATCTCGAACATCTGCACCGCATCCTACGCAAACTCGAGACGCTCAAGGACATTCGCCGCGTCTATCGCGTCACCAAGCGCGAAGTGCGCTCGGCAACCAACTAAGCCGCGTTGCAGCTACTCCAGGGAGCGGAGTTGGCCGGCGCGGCGATACTCGGCGGCGCGATCAACTCGGTTGCCGGAGGCGGAAGTTTCATTACCTTTCCGACCCTGATCTTCGCCGGCATTCCCCCCATCAGCGCAAACGCGACCAATAACACCGCGATGTGGGTCGGTGTCATCGGAAGCGCGCGCGGCTATAAAGAAGAGATCGCGCATCATCGCGGCATCTTGCTACCGGCGATGCTCGTCAGCGTAGTGGGCGCACTGCTTGGCGCGATATTGCTGCTGCGCACGCCGGCGACGATTTTCGAGCACTTAATCCCGTACTTGCTGCTCTTCGCGACCGTGGTGTTCGCGCTCAGCCCGTACTTCAGCAAGCCGCATACCGGCGAAGCGGCGCGCGCGCATTCGCCCGGCCAGATGGCGCTGCAGTTTTGCGTAGCGGTCTACGGCGGATATTTCGGCGCGGGCATCGGCATTTTGATGCTGGCGATTCTCGGCTTCTCCGGCTTACCGAACATGAACGCGATGAATGGCGTTAAAAACGCGCTCTCGATCGCGATCAACGGCATAGCGATCGTCCCGTTCTTCATCGCGGGCGTAATCGACTGGCCGGTCGCGCTCTTAATGGCGGTATTCGCAACGCTGGGAGGCTATCTTGGCTCGCGTTTCTTTCGACGGATCCCCTCGCACATAACGCGCGCCATCGTCATCGCCATCGGCATAACGATGACCGCCTACTTCTTCATAAAAACTCTGTCACCCTGAGCCTGTCGAAGACCCCCCGTCATCCTGAGCTTGTCGAAGGACCCCCGTCATCCTGAGCCTGTCGAAGGACCCCGTCATCATGAGCTTGTCGAAGGGCGCTTAGTCGCCGCCCGTCGGCGCGGGAATGGTGCGCGGCGCTTCAAGCACGTGCGGGTGGCCGTTCGTTAGTTGGCCCTTGCGCCGGCTACCGAAGCGCGGCTCGACGTGCGTAGCCGTCCATAGGTAGATCGCCGGAATTACCAACAGCGACAACATCGTCGAGCAGAGCAGTCCGCCGATGACGACCGTTCCGAGCGGAGCCTGCGTGGAGCTGCCTGCTTCGAGCCCGATCGCCAGCGGCAGCATGCCGCCCACGGTGGCCAGCGTCGTCATTAAAATCGGACGCAGCCGCAATGGCGCGGCCTGCAATACCGCTTCGCGAGCGCTCAAGCCGCGCCGGCGCAGTTGGTTCGTAAACTCGACGACCAGAATGGCGTTCTTGACGACGATGCCGACGAGCATCAAGACCCCGATGAACGCCGTCAATCCGAAGGATCGATGCGTCACCAGCAGCGCGACGATGACGCCCGCGAGCGAGAGTGGAACCGCCGTCATGATGACGAGCGGATGCAGCAACGATTCGAACTGCGCAGCCAACAGCATGTAGATCAGTAGGATCGCTAGCGCGACGACCAGACCGAGGCTGCCGAACGTGTCGTTTTGCTGCGTCGTCTCCGGTCCGTAAGCCCAGCGATAGCCCGCCGGCAACGCGATCGAGTTCATTACTTGCGTGGCAGCCTTCATAGCTTGGCCAAGCGGCACGCCGACCACCGGCGTGTCGACGTCGATAACGCGCTGCTTGTTCTGGCGATTGATATGGGAAGGACCGGTGCCGAGCGAAATCGCCGCTACATCGCTCAACGGAATCGTCGCGAGCGAAAAACTCTGACCCGGAGTCGCCGTCGTCGTACTCGTTATATTGGTACCGCCTCCGCCGTTTTGCGATGGGACGTTGATCGGCAAGTTGGCGATTGCAGCGTACGAGCGGCGCTGGGCCGGTGGCAACTGTACGGTGATGGGGTACTGCGTGCCGTTGAGTTGCAGGTACGAAGCGATCGTGCCGCTCGTCGCGGTGTCGACCACTTGCGAAATCGTCTGCGTCGACAAACCCAGAGCCGCCGCCCGGCTACGGTCGATCTTAACGTCAAGCTCGGGTTGCGAATCGGTAATGTTGGTATCGGGCGACGAAATGCCCGGGACCAGCGAGAGTTTGGGTACGGCGATGTCGTGCCCGAGATGATACAGCGTGGCGACGTCGGGCCCGAAGATTTGGATTTGCAGCGCATCGTTTCCGCGTGAGATGATGCTCTGCACGATGTCGACCGTCCGCCCGAACGTTTGCAAACCGACGATCGGTTTCCCGTACAGCTTTTGCAAACTAGCGCGTTCGGCCGGCGTTACGGTAGCGCGGCTGCCGGCCCGCGGATTACCCTTGCCCGTAAGCGCGAATTGCCATTGCGAAACAAACTGCGTGGCCTGGTCGCTCGTCGTGCCGGGCTTCAACTCAATAGCGAGATTCGCCGAGTTCGTGCGCGGGCTCGCGTTGAAACCGCCGCCGCTGCCGATTTGAGCGCCGATGGAAACGACGCGCGAATCGTGCTGCATGCGCTGCTCGACGTCTTTCGTAACGCGGTTGGTGATGCTCAAGGCGGTGCCGACCGGCATGCGCAAACCAAAGCGAACGTAATTTGAGTTCGAAGCTGGAAACAGTTCGGTTGATATGAAGCCGAGCTTCAAAACGATCAGCGTGACGACGAATATCGTCCCGGCTATGCCAACAACGATACCCGGGCGATCGATCGACCACGCCAGCACGCTGCGATAGCGACTCGAGAACCTTTCGTAGAGTCGATCGAACCCGCGTGTGAAGCGGGCGTATGCGCCGCCGGACTTGCCGGCACCGTTGGTGTGCGGCTTCTCGTCGTGCAGCAAAAGCGTCGAGAGCATCGGGACAGTTGTGACTGCAACGAGCAGCGAAAGCGCAACCGCGACCATGACCATGAGCGCGAGGGGCGTGAAAATGAGTCCCTGCAGCCCCGGGATAAGCACCAGCGGCACGAACACCGTGATTACCGTCACGGACGAGGCCAGAACCGCGCCCAAAATTTCTCCGACCGCGCTCTCGGCGGCTTCCTTGACATGTTGGCCGCGCGCCATGTGCCGGTAAATATTTTCGATGACGACGATCGCATCGTCGACGATAAGCCCCACCGCGAGCGCCAAACCTCCCAACGTCATCGTGTTGAGCGAATAGCCGAAAATGTAGGCGGCGAAGAGCGTGCCTAGTACCGAGATCGGCAACGAAATGGCGACGATGACGGTCGAGCGCCATGAGTGCAGGAACAGCAGTATGACCAAAACAGCCAGAACCGCGCCGTAAATTGCCGTGTGTTCGAGCGCGTTGATCGCTTGCGTGATGAAGCCCTGTTGATCGAACACCACTCCGACGTGCATACCGGGATAGCGCGCTTCGATGTCATGGATTTTCTGGTAGATACCGTACGCGGCTTGCACGACGTTTGCGTCGGGCTGCGCGTTGATCGAAATGCTGAGCGCCGGAACGCCGTCTAGCCGTTGAAAGCTGCGTTGCTCGGCGATGCCGTCGGTGACCTTGGCGATATCGTGCATGTAGATCGGTGCGCCGTTTTTTTCGGCCACGATCGTGTTGGATATCTCCTGGGCGCTAGCGTAGAGTGCGTTGGTTCGAACCTGATATTCGCCATTGGCGATCTGCACGATGCCGGCCGGGAGGTTGACGTTTTCTTGCGAGATACGCGAGACGATTTGCGAGAGCGAAATGCCGTCGGCGGCGAGTGTCGCCGCGTTTGGCTCGATCAGGATCGCGCGCTGCTGATCGCTCGAAACCGTCACGGCAGCCACGCCCGAAACCGAGGAAAATTCGTCGGCCAGCGTGTTGGTGAACAAATCGCCGAGATCGCGCAACGCCATGTTCTTGTCGGTAACGTACAAGTTCACAACCGGCAACGAATTCGAGTCGAACTTGGAAATCTGCGGTTGCTGTAGATTCGGATCGTTCGGCAACTGGCGGCGAATGCGATCGACTTGTTCTTGCACGTCGACGGCCGCGGTGTCCAAATTCACGCCATAGTGGAAGGTCGCGCTAACGTTGGTTTGCCCTTCCTGCGACGACGACGTGATTTGGTCGATTCCATTGACGCGGCTCACCGCGTTCTCGATGGGGCGCGTCACGAGCGTTTCCATCGATTCCGGCGACTCGTTCGGATAGGTGACCGAGACGTTTATGACCGGAGGCGAAAAGCTCGGAAGCAACGCTACCGGCAGCCGCGGAAAAGCAAACAAGCCAAGAACGATGATCGCGAGCGCAATCATCGCGACGGTCACGCGGCGGCGGACGGCAAAACGGGCGATGGGCATGCTGGTTAGAGATCAATTCCCATAGATGTAGGTAAACCTTGCCATTGGGCGGTTAGAGCGCCCTGAGAGCAGCCAAGATGGCACAGCGGGCGGCGGGATTAAGATTTGGTGAGGGGATGCGCCGGCGGCGATTGCCGCGGGCCGGGAACCTATGGTAGTATACGGGAGTTTTGGGACCGGCTACAACCGGAACCCGCACCCGCTGCCCTCCGCGCATTGATCGGAGGGCCACCTGTCACAAGGCAGGCGTCCGCAGAGGGAATCTTGTGAAAATCGATTACGAAGTTACCTATATTTTCCGCCCCAATCTCGAAGAGGCCGACGTCGAAGAGCGCTCCAACGCGATCGGCGAACTGCTCAAAACCAACGGCGGCGAAGTGCTCAATATTGAGAAAATGGGCAAAAAGCGCCTCGCGTACGAGATCAACGACGTTCGCGAAGGCATCTACGTGGTTATGCGCTTCCAGTCCGAAGCCGCCACGGCCAAAGAGCTCGAGCGCCTGATGACGCTAAACGAAGACGTGATGCGCGCCTTGTTCATTAAGCTGGACAAGCATGCGCTGGCAGCCGAGAAGGCCGGTCCGATTACGCCGCCCGCCCCCGTGGGAGGCCCGGTGCCGCTTACGCCTCCGATGTATCCGTCGTCGAGTCCCGCAGCTTCCGCTACCGATTAGTGCCAGGCGTCTGGCACCACGAGAGTCTAGAATCGGTGGCGTCGAACACCCGCACAGCATTGATTGAAGACGAAGAAAGAGTAGCGATAGCATGGCGTCGTTTAACAAAGTTATTCTCGTAGGCAGACTGGTTCGCGATCCGGAGATTCGATATATCGCATCGGGCGCGGGCGTGACGAAATTTTCCATCGCCGTAAACCCCAACAAGCGCGACCCGAAACCCGAAGACACGCTCTTCGCCGATATTGTCGCGTGGGAAAAACTCGCGGAGACCTGCAACACGTATCTCAAGAAGGGCATGAACGTGCTCGTCGAAGGCCGTCTGGTCATTCGCTCGTACGACGACAAAGAAGGCAACAAGCGCAAAGCGACCGAGATCGTCATCAATACGATGCAGATGCTCGACTCACCGCGCGACCGCCAAGAAGGCAGCGAATCATTCAGCGGCGGCGGAGGTTACGCCAACGGCGCCTCAACCGGCGCCCCGGCCCGCCAAGACGACGCCCTTGACGACGAAATTCCGTTTTGACGAAGAGTAATTATGTAAACGTCAAGATCGAAGGCGTCCGCGCGCTAGATCTTCAGGCGGTTACTCACCATTTGAGAAAGGCTCGGTTTTTAAACCGGGCCTTTTTCTATGCCATGCATATGGCAGATAGATAGCGGAAAATCGTCAAGATGAACGAGATTCCACGCTCAAAATCGTACAGAAAGCCATCGCGGATTCGGTTTCGGCCCTCGCATCTTTACAAGATCCGTATTTCGAGAGCCTCAAGTGGCGAGCAATTGCCGCTATTAGTGGCCGCGGATTCCGGTCTACCGCTCCTGCGGCCCAACCAGTTCATTCTTGTGGCCCGCAGAGATCGGTGCCAGGTCGCGACCCTCAAAGCCGATCTTGGCGCTCTAGCGCTAGTTCTAGGGTGGGCCCATCATTACGGCGTCGATTTAGATGAATTGATTGAGTCCGGTCGTGGTCTCGATCAGCACGCCGTCGTCTCGCTAGTCGACGCGCTGAGAGTTGATTATCGCAACAGCCGGTCGCACGGTAACGTATCTTCGCTTGCGCTCGCGCTCGTAATAGCGGATACATGGGCCAACCGTATCGCCATCGCGCGGGATTTCCTCGCGTGGAATCTCGCTGACGTACTCTCAAAATGTGAACCGGGGACGCTGCGATATCAGCATATCCGCGAGCGTCGCGATGGGTTTATTCGCGCGATGAATGCGCGTATTCCAAGATCTCACCCATCCTCGCACCGCAAGGGCCTTAGTGCGGAGCTCAAGAGTCGGCTCGCGTTAGTCGTGACGCCAGGTTCCCCGGAAAATCCGTTTCAGCTAGCGCTTCAAGAGCGTAACGCTCTCATCATCGATGTGCTTCAAACGCTCGGCGTGCGACGGGCTGAGCTTTGTAAGTTGCGGACCTCCGATTTTAGACCGGGTCCAAAGCCAACGCTTTCGGTCGTGCGACTCCCGGATGATCCCGACGACCCGCGACTGCATCAGCCTCAGGTGAAGACGTTGAGTCGGATGCTTCCGCTAGACGCTCGCCTAGCGGGCCGTCTTCAGCGCTACATCGTCAAGGATCGCCGCGAGTTACCAAACGCTAATCGCACGCCCTTCCTATTCTTGGCACGAACGGGAAAACCGATCGCCTTATCTACCGTTAATAACATTTTCAAGCAAATTTCGCTTTGGCATCGCGAATTCGCTGGCCTCTTGAGTCCGCACGTCTTGCGCCACACCGCAAATGACGATCTTTCTGAAACACTCAACGCTGTCGAATGTGGGCCGGAGCTTGCGAAAGAGATCCGTAATTTTCTGAACGGTTGGGATCCCGATAGTTCTCAGGGCATTAAGTACAATCGCAGGTACCTTGAAACTAAAGCAGCTGAAGTCTCTTTGGCGCACCAACGCCGCCTCTTCGATCGCGATGTGCTTCAATGAGCGTTCGCGAGGATAGCGTTTCCCCGCTCTATCGCGCTCTGCGAGATCAAAGCCAGATTTATGACGCCGCAGGAAATGCCGTGTTGATGGAAGGGGAAGCTTGGAGGCTTTACGGCGTTGCTAGGAGTGTCGTTTTGACGTGGACGCGCTTCGCCGCTCTTCCTTCGGAGATTGCGCAGTCGCTAGTTGCGTTCATGCGATTTAATGTGGAGACAAAGTCCCACGACCATTGTAGGAACGTCTTCAGCGAACTTTCACGCCTTTTCGAGAATATCGAACGGTACAAGAGTCCTGGCATGCGGGCGCTGTTACTGGCGCGCCTTGCGGCACTGCGGGATGCGGGGTCTGAATGGAAATTTCACTATTCGCGCGACTGGTTTCGCTGGAGTGCGGATCAAGGTTTTGCTGCCTTTGAAGATGCGGAACTTCTCTACGAGCTTCTCGCTCTAAGGATTCCAGGAAACACGAAAGGTGAGGCGGTTCTATCCGAAGATCCCGACGAGGGCCCTATTGACGACCTCGAAGAAATTGCACTCCGCGCTGCGCTCCATCGCGATACTGATAATCTGCTCGCGCGAGCGTTGACGTGGGCATTCTTGGCGCTCGGTTGCAATCCGAAGAACCTTGTTTATCTTTGTGAAGGCGACCTGAGGCACGTCATTCACGGCGAGCACGATTTTTACTCGTTGGATATGCCGCGTATCAAGAAGGGCGTTGAGCCTCGCGCTGTACTCAAGCCGAGGAAGCTCGACGGGTTTCTTGCCAGATTGTTCAACGAGTTGATCGAGCGGAATGCGCGGCTCGACATTCCCGAGGGCTTTTCGCGACCGCTTTTTTGTCGGCTTACTCCGCGCCCCGACTGCGTGGGGACGACGATCGAACGCTTCGCGTACCATTTCACTACTAAGGACCTGTTATCAATGGTGAAGGAATATGTGATTTCCTTGGGCGTTGTGTCCCACCGCACGAGCAAACCGCTCCATGTTACGCCGCGTCGTCTGCGGTATCGGTTTGCGACGAAAAAAGTTCAAGAAGGCTGCCCGATGGAGATTCTCAAGGATCTTCTCGATCACTCGGATCTCCAAAACGTGATGGTTTACTACTCAGGCGCCTCTATGACCGAACGTCTCGATGAGGCGCTGGCCGTCACAGTCGGACCGATAGTAAATCGGTTTATGGGTCGCGTTGTATCCGGCGAAATTGATGCAACCGATGGAGGCGGCCGTGTGGCCTGTTCGAGGTACCGCTTGACGTTATTCGGCGACTCCGGCTTGACGGAATCGTCGTCGTTGAGGATAAACCATTGGCGATCGTGGAACATCGGACATCAGAAGCGAAGCGTGCTCGAGCAGCGCGCTCCGCGGAAGAGATTGGGCTTGATCAGGAGCGCGCGAACGAGCTCGTTCTATCGTACGCCAGTGAATTGGGAGTCGCGAGCGTCTTCATCTCGCCAGATCAGGATCGGGAGTTAATAAGTTTTGTGGAGGGTCTCTAGTGGAGTCGCTGACGGAGCTGGAAAATGAATAGCTCGAAATCCCTCATCTGTGGGCTTCTCTTAATCGCGTCGGTCTTCGGCTTAGCTAAGGCGGCTGAATACTCTGACGTGGTCAGCATCTCGATTGACATCGAATCGAGTGGGCTTCCTGGCGATCATTCCGATTTTCATGAGCGGATCACCAATAAAGGTGGAGTGTTTGTTACCAAAACGGGCGCTGCAATATCGCCCGCGAGCGTTAGCGCGTTGCTCGCTGCATTACGGCGGAAACCTCGGGAAAGGCCAGACGTCGCTGATTTAGGACTTACAAAGGCTTCACTCGCTGCTAGCGCCTCCAAGGCGTTTCAAGTGTTTTTGTTCTCCGATGTCGGACACGGCGAAGGCTTTTATACGCCTGAGCAGCGAGCGTTGTTCCTGCGATCCTATTCTGATCCCGCAGTGGTATCATACGCGCTCGACAGGAGTTTTCATCAGTCGAGGCCGTGCGACGACGATGTAGATATTACGGTCAAGATTGAACTGCAAAACGGTCAGGCAGTGCACTTGGAAACTGACCAGCCCAGTCTCGGAATGCTGCCGTGGCGGGTAGAGCGAGGGAATGTGAAATATGCCACGTTTGAACTGGCAATCGGCAATGCAGTGCGAGCGCTTGTTCCCGAGGAAACCCTGGAAACGGTTCTTCGCCCCGACCGGCTTCGACGGGATAAACTCATTGCGGCGCTCCCGACGATCGTCGGCGCCGCAATCTCCCCTCAATGGGATCGCCTTCGGAAATACGACCTTGCGTCCGTCGTGGCACCAATCGAAAAGAAATACTCAGTTCGAATCTCGCATGGAGGAAGCGAGACGACGAGTGACGCCGGTCTTGCGTGGAATGCCGACCTGAGCTGGCCGGACCTTCCGAATTCGTTCGTCGCAACGGTGACGTTGCCGATCGTTAGCAACACCATTCTAAATCAGGAATCGATTCCAGCTGCGAGACGTTTTGCAGATGAAGTCTTTGCCTTGCCGTGGGTTCGCGACGTATCGAAACGTCCCGAGACGAAGGTACGCGTGCTCATCGAAAACGGCGACGGCAGTCAGATTTCTAATGATACAAGGACCAGATTCTTGAGCGACCTTCGTAAGATCGGTCGCTTAGACTTGGCCGACAAAATGGCGCCCCTGATGGATCGAGCGTTCGTGGTGATGTTCGAGGAACCGAAGACTTTTTCGCAATGGGTAGTACTGCCAGATCGTACGGCCGTTCTCTGGGATTACTACGACGCGCACCCAACGAACTCGATTTTGGATATCTCGGCCACTCAGCTGAACGGAAAGCCTTGCTCGAATGATGAACTGTGCAGCGGGATCGTCCGCAGGCCGGACGGCACGATAGGCAACGATACCTCGGGGAAAATGTAAAGTTGACAAAAATGCGCTATATAACCGTTCTAGAAGGCAATCAATAAACGCGAGCAAAAGCGCCCCGGTTTACGGGGCGCTTTTCACATCTGCGTACATTGGCGCTATAGGCTTCGGTGTCAGGACGTGGACGAATTTCCACCTAACCACCTGGAGATGCAAAAAAGGGCCCGGACGCTTCGACCTTTTCTTACCGTTTTAATGCTGTCTCACCCTAACTAGCGAAAAACCGTGAGATAACCATGAAAATAGGCAGTTAATGTTGACCCCGACCGCATTTCAGCAATCGAGCGCGCCTCTTCTGGTGCGCCCGCTTATTAGCCGGCGGATTCGCGCAGCGATCGATTCTCGAGCATCGATTTTTCGAGAGCCCGCTGGAGTTCCGTTGTTTGCAACTGGTCGTAGGTCAAAGCGGCAGAGTCAACAAGGTTTTGAAGCGCGGTACGCTCTAGGGTATCGAATCGCTCTCCATTGCGTTTGGCTCCAAGGAATAAGAGCCCGATGCGCTCGCGCCGCACCAGAATCGGAAACTGTATACCATTCCAACCTTGTGCCAGCAGGTGACTGCCGGCATCGAGGCGCGCGGGCGCGTCGTCGGGCGATCCGCGCTGTGCGATGGCGGCAAACGCTCCGTCGTGCTGAAGAAAAAGTACGCTGGAAGTGAGTTCGAGCGCTTCGAATGGTTCGTTCACGAGCGCGGCGGCAAGATCCGTGCGATTGGGGACGTGCGCGATTTGCAGCGCAACGGATCGCAGCCGTTCCCCGGCAGCCCGGCTACGGCGAAAGAACACCGATTCGATCACGGCGTCGATGCGGTGCTGAATCGAGTTCACCCAAAACCCGAAGGCGATCGCAATGCTCACCTCGACGATCGATCCCAATCGAGTGCTCTGCACCCTATTGCTCAGCCCCCAATCCGCGATGCTGAAAAGGGCCACCGGAATTGCCGAGAGCATTGCAAATGCGAAGGCACGCCCCCCTGCGACGCGCACGTCGATGACGTGATGGCGAACGATCGCGTAGAGCACGGTTAGCGGTAAGACGTTTATGAATTGTGCCCACGTGTTCAGTTCGGTTGGCGCCGCGGGAACATTTTGCGCGATCCAAAATAGCATGTAACTCAAAAGAAAGCTTCCCAAGCCTATCGCCACCCACCGTAGACGTTGCCGGTCCTCGCCGGATGCAGCGCGGTAACGCGCGAGAAACGAAACTGTGGCAACGGCGTAGCCCACCCAAGTCGCGACGGTAAAAGTTCGGTAGAGCACGCTGCCCGTCGGTGTATATGTCCCGCCTGCAAGCAGTGCAAAGAAGTAAGCTAGAATCGTAAATGACGCTAGCGTCACTAGCAGTTTTTCAACAGGGCGCCACAATGGGAGCGGCTCGCCTGTCGGGAACCGCACGCAAAATAATGCGGCAACGGCAGGCCCGGCTCCGGTGACGATGCAGGTTAGCACAAGAAAGAGCGGCTTCCAGAAATACGGAACGCCGGCAACGAGCTCTAGATTATTGGTCGGATGGGCGAGCTCGCCAAATTGCAAGCACAAAACAAAGAACGCAGCGGTCATTGTACTCGGGCGAAGCAATACGAGCGCCGCGCCGATGAGTACGATGATCATCCCGCGTACGAGCTGGGCGATAATAAGCACATCGTCATGCGTGGAGGTGCGTACGTGACTCGGAACGAGCGACACGATACGGCGCTGCCCGTGGTGAATCACGGCGTACTGGATTGGAGCTACTGCCGGAATGCGGTGGAATACCCTTTGCACGACAAGAGCCGACTCGCCCGCGAGCGGCACCGCCACATCGCCCGGTGCGATATGAGCTCTTGCGGCCGCGGAGCCCGGGACAACGGAGCCTACAGTATTTACGTCCTCGTGGGGCGCAAGCACCGCGGTTGCACCAGCTCGAACAATACCGACTGTGCCGTAGTACCCGTTCATCGCCAGCAATGACGGGATTCCAAACGAAAGGGCGTAGAGTACGGACAAAACGACTGCGAAGACTCTCAAGGCACCTCCGTCGATGCGCCGCTAGATTCTGGCCGATTCGATTGCGGTTCGACACGCATGAGCCGGAGCCGCCGAGACAAGGTGAAATTCGTGACTAACGAGCTAGTTGGGGTTGGTGCGGACGCACGCTGGCTAGTCCGAAACCGGTTATTTTGTGTGCAATCGCATAGTTCGGTGTGAAGCAACGCGAATCGTATGATGTCAAGATCGAAAAGGCCCCGTTTGTTAACGGGGCCTTTTTCACTTGCTAGTATGTGCCGGTATCGTTATCGTTCGGCGGCGGCGGAATTTGATACCGAGTCGCTTTGCCGGCGCCAGCGGGAACCAGAATTCCGCGTTGGGCCAGATTAGCAAGGTCGCGTTGCGCCGTGGCTCGTGGTGCACCCGAAATTGCGATGTACTTGCGCAAATTAAGGTCGCCGTCGAAGTTGCCTAAGACGCGGTGCAGGACGGTCCGTTGCCGTTCGTTTAGGTTAGCAGATGCGTGGTCATTCCAAAATTCAGCGGCTCTACGCGTTCGTTCAGCTATGTGTTGAGATGCATCGACGGCTCGCGCAAGGCATCCTATAAACCACTTCACCCACTCTGTTACGTCAAGCGAAGACCGTTGCGCCCGCTCAAGCATCTCATAATACGACTGTTTTTCGCGATGAATCTGCGCCGACATACTGTAAAACCGATCTGCCGATTTTTCGTCCTGAGATAAGGCCATATCGGCAATCGCACGTCCAATTCTTCCATTACCGTCTGCAAGCGGATGCACGGTTAGAAAGCGCAGGTGAGCTATGGCGGCGCGAATCAGGCCATTTTCCGTGCCGCGGCTGGTATTGAACCACGCAATAAATTTCCTCATTTCGCCGGGCACATTGCTTGCCGGTGGAGCCTCAAAGTGGATGCGCTCACGCCCGAGCGGACCCGAGATAACCTGCATTGGGTCACCCGCCGGCTGCCGCCACGACCCAATGACGATGTCGCGCTCGCGCTGACCCAACATACGTGGGAATAACTCGGAATGCCACTGAAACATCCGCGACTCTGTGAGCGGCGGTTCGTAGTTTCGCGTTGCATCTAACGTCATTGCGACTACTCCCTCGGTTCTGTCGTCCTGCGGCAGGCCGGCACGATCCACTCCGAGGCGCCGCGCCACCGAGGAGCGCACGGCGTCCCAGTTCAGTGTTTCGCCCTCAATGGCGGAGGTCTGAACGGCGCTCGCCGCGGCCGCTTCAATTAGGGCTTGCTCGCGCTGCTCGCGGTCTGTAAAAGCTAATACCCCCTTAAAGGCTCCTTGCTTGTGGCGCACGAGCTCGATTTCAGGAAGCACCTGCTCCACGGATACGTGGAAGTCCGGCCAGTCGGGCCGTTGCCAAATATATCGCCTCATAATATGAGGCGTATTATCCCACGGTTCGCCTCATTTGGCAAGATATTCGCCTCACATTATGAGGTGAATCGCCTCCCGATTCGCCTCAATGCACTCGTGTGAGCGTGAGAAATGCCCCGTATTTGCAGGGCGTTTTTGTCGCTTGTTCGAGCACGTGCGCAATCCGACCTTAGAACACCGGAATTGCTTCCCCCTTATGCTGCGCATACATAGCAGGGTCGAAGAGCCAAAGCGGCGGCGCCGCAGGGAATGTGACATCCGACGCTGTCCAGCGGCCTTCGCCAGAATAATGCAGCAACAGCACTCGGTTGACGTTGAAATGACCATCGGCGTGCGTATTGACGAGATGCCCATCGATTACTGCGGCGTTAACGGTTACCAAGTACCGGAACGGAATCAGTCCGCCCACGAAACGCTCCGCGACATACCTGCGCGGCAACAGTGACGTTTTATCGATCCATATTTCGCGTAGCACGTGGTGGCCGGCGTCATATCGCGGCTGCAGTCCAAGGTGATACACGGGGTGGCTGTCGATGCTGGTATCCCCGAGGTTGACGATTCGATAGGGGATGTTGACGACTCTAACTGACGCAATAACGCGCACACCGGGCCTGGTAGTTGGCTCAGGCTGTGGAGTTCCGCTCGCTTCAAAGATGCCGGGCCTACCAGATCCGTGTTTGCGCAACCCAAAGTCGGCCAGCGGAAAATCGCCGATGCGATAAAGCGCCGTCCAGCGTTCGAACGAGGTCTCAGCGACGCCAGGTTGATCGCGCGATGGATTGCCATCAGCGCCTCTAATAGGAACGACAAAAGCATGCCCGTCCGAAGATCGAACGAGAATACGAAGACGTTCTTGGTCGATCGAATGCTGCTTTTGCGTATTGTCCTGCAGCGTAAAAGCAATGTAGTCGGGCTGCGGCAGCGCGCTCACGGCTTGTTGGGCGCGAAGATAGATATCCTCGGGCGAGAGTGCCTGAGCACCCAGCCCGCCCGAAAAACACAAAAATGCGGCAACGGCAAGAAGCGCGCGCTGTAAAAGCCTCATTCAAGAGGTGTTAGGATTTTGGCGCCACGGTTCCTAGCCCACTAGCTCGGCGTACGAACCAAAAAGTTCACCAACTAATCGCAGGTTGGGCCGGTTGCTCGGGTATTGCCAAGGTAGTAAGAATCGTTTTGGCGTCAGCTTTCTGCCGAAGGCTTCCAAGAAAATACCTCGTTCAATGGTACGTTAAATACGTGCGCAATACGGAACGCCGCCCCGAGGGAAGGAGCGTATTTACCGGCCTCGATCGCCGCGACGGTTTGTCGGGTGACGCCGATGCGTTGACCGAGCTCGGCCTGCGACATCTCGCCGGCATGAAAACGCAACTCCCGAATGCGGTTCGTAATCGATCCTTGAATCATGCCTGCCTGCGATAGCTGAGGCCGATGCTGCCGTAGTGTACGGCTTCCGCGGCTACGATGACCAGCAGCGCCGCATTCACGATTTCCCAACCGCGTGCAGTAAAAGGCAAGACGAATCCTACGATAATCATGCCGGAGATGAGCACGTAGTATGCCCATGTGATTGCTCGCCTTTCGATCTCGCGGTCGCGTTCGTCGGGCGGCACTACGTCATCGTCTCGCGATGCTATGCGAAGATATGCATGGCCGGCCGCAAGAATAACCACTTGTAGCGTCACGGCGGCAGCGAATAATGCCAACTGATGCAAGTCAGGCATTTGCCCCGTCTGCGGCCCGGCCGCTGCTATCGTGAAGTACGGAACAAAGGCCGCAAGCATTGCCAGAAGCGAGAGCCAGGCGGTTTTCTCTCTATAGGGCATTGAGCGTTCCCTTCGAAGGCGTATGTTAGGTTGCATCGACATAATGTACTATAATAGCAACATAATGTCAACCAAACTTAACCACCTGGGAATGATCCCGGTACGGAAAGAGTAGGTGCTGCCAGCGATTGCTACCGACATTTCGAACGAAGGTCGATCCTATCGCGGCATTTCTCGAACGAGAGGATGAGCGGCTCCGGCATCAACTGGATAACGTCGCGCGCTCCATCGCTCCGCGCTCAGGTTGAACTCGACGCGCGCGAGCCGCCTGCGTTGGCGGACAGCGACGACCCAAGAACTATGCTATCGCCGAGTCCCCGGACCTCGGCTCACGCTGCAGGACGTAGCGTCAGGGCGCAGACGTCAAGAGATATCGATTCAGCGCTGCGCGCTACGAGTTCGGTTTAAATGTCGCGTGGAAAAGGTACCGGCCTACGACCGGCTTGCAGTCTTTTCGTGCCGGCGAATAGGTCGAGGTTTTCGCTGCTTTCAGCACCGCCGCATCGGCCTTCGGATTACCGCTGGAGTGCTCGACGGCCGCACTGGAAACGTGCCCAGTCGATGCGATCGTCACGATGATGTCGACGGCTCCGCGCAAATGAGCGGCGGAATCGGGAATCGCGGGTGGCACCGGTGTTATAACGCGTGCGTCGGCATTCGGCACGGTACACGCAGCCGCAGCGACAACCGATCCTCCTGAGAGGAATGCCGGGGACGTGTATGTTGGCGCAGCCGAGGCCGGAGACAACGCCTGAAGCGCGAGGGTCAGGATCGCGAACACCACGATAGTTCCTCCAATCGGGTAGTAATTGAGTGACGTTGCGCCGGAGGCGCCGTTGCGAGCCAGACGCTCGATGCGCGCGACAAGGGCGTTGCGAGAGCCGAGCGCGCTCGGCGTGAGAAGGGGCGCCTGTCGACGGCGGACACTCTGCGCGAGCGAGGCTAGGCATTCCGCATAGTCAGTGACCGCACCGGTTTGCTGCACGGCTACGTCGTCGCATGCAGATTCGCGTTCGTTAATGAGATTGCGACCGATAATATAGACGCAAGGATTGAAGAAGAGAACCGCTTCCATCGAACGCTGGATTAAATTACCTAGTATATCTTTGCGGCGGATGTGCGCGCGCTCGTGCGCCACAACGCGCTCCAAGTCATTTGGTGCGAGCGTCTCGACGACCATTTTGGGAATGATGACGACTGGTTTTAGCAGCCCCGCGGCGATCGGGATCGTGACGTCAGTCGATACGAGCACGCATTCGCCGCAAATGTCGAGTGGCGCGGCGTTTCGACGAATGCGCTCGATCCACAGGAGGCTTGCCACGAGGCGGGATCCTTGGACGGCGGCCCCTATAAGCCACACCGCGATGATCCAGCTGGCGACGGGAGCGGCCAATTGCGTCGCATCGTGGGCAATCGTTCCGGCGGGTATGAGCCAGACGGTAGTCGCGTGGACCCCACCGGAAGGCCGCAACACATCGACAAGCCGTGCTCCCACGTTCGACACGATCGTCAATAGGGGAACGAAGACAAGCGCCAGCAGTCCGGAGAACCACAATGCATGACGCGTGGCCGCATTGCGCTCGGACACGCATCGTACGGCAAGGTACGTAATGGCAACGATTGCAGCACCTTGCACGAGTTCATTGAAAAGTATCGCCACAATCATTTGCCCGGTCTCCGTTGCTTAGCTAAAATCCGACGAATCTTCGCGACGTCGTCATTGCCCAGTTGGGCGTCGTCGAGCAACGCGACCGCTAGGGCGCCCGGTGAGTCTCCGAAGAAGCGGCCTAACAAGAAGCGTAGTGCCGACTTTGCCGCATCCGCGCGTCCGATGAGCGGGCGGTAGACGAAGGCGCGCCCCTCTTCCTCGTGCGCGATGTGCCCCTTCTGCTCGAGCGTCCGCAGGGTGGTCAGGACCGTGCTGTAGGTAAGCGGCGGCAATGCTAGCCCGCCCACGACCTCTGCCACCGTGGCACGCCCGTTACGCCACAGAACGTCCATGAGCCGCAGCTCGTGGTCGGTGAGAACCGGCGATTTTTTACGCGACATCGGCCTCCGCTCACGACAATTAGTATTCTAATGGTAGAATACATAGTCTACGTGCCGATGTCAATTAGATATCTAATATTATTCGGCGGATCGCACATCCTGCGGCGGAGAACGCAGCGCTGACCACCCGTTTTCGGGAAATCTGCGGTCTTAGGTGAGATGGTGAGCTTCGTGTGTCGAGGAACGCGCGACCGGGGCCTGGGCAATGCCGACGTGACGATCGCGCTCGACTCCACGGGGAAAGTCGCCACTATGGAAAATCACACCCGCGTGAACCTTTGGCCACGTTTTAGTCGCCCCGCAAATTAACACACCAGTCGGCGCACTGCATGAAACGTCCCTTTGGATATTCAAACATGCATGCGCCCAGATTCGTGAAGCCCGCACTCCGGCATACCGCATTCGAAGCCTGATTCTCTACGGACGGATAGGCGTGCACGAAGCGGTGCCGCCCCTCAGCCTTTGCGTAGCGAATTATTGTGCGAGCGCCTGCGGTTGCGATCCCTCGTCCGGCGTACTGCGCAAGGACCATCCAGCCGGCTTCGTAGACGTCCTCACCCTGCCACGCGCGATCCCAAAAACCGATGCTTCCCGCAATGACGGCGCCACCGTCAATCCGAATCGTAAACATGCCTCCCCCGCCCGAGCCCCTCAAGTACCGTTGGTGGCGCGCGGTGATTTGTTCCGGAGTCTCGACTCCGCCGAGGTGTTTCATCATCGTCGCGTTCCCCAGCGTCATATGGAGAAGCGCAAGATCGTCGTCGGCCCACGGGTGCAGAGTGATGCTCGTCGGGGTCATCGCTAACCGCGCTTCTGGTGCATGGGTCTGGGTGCTTCGCCGGGAGCGGCGCCGCACCCGGTGGAGACCCTTACATGTCACAAACTCGGTTTTACAACGTCATGTGTCCGGAGCGTACCCTACGTTACGATTCACGCATGACGGCGGGAGGTATTTTTAGCTGATGAAGGTCTTGGTCGTTGGAGGTACGGGCGCCGTCGGCGCACCAACCGTTACGAGGTTAGTTGCCGCAGGTCACGAGGTCAGATCCACTGCTCGTTCGGTGCAGTCTCGCGACTCATTGCAGCAAATCGGCGTAGAAGCACTTGACGTAGACATTTACGATCGGGATGCTTTACGGCTTGCTATGCGTGGCATGGATGCGGTCATTCGGCTGACGACCAAACTTCCAAAGTCGCTCATGCAAATGCGAGATAAGGCGGTATCTAACGAGACGAATCGTTTACGATCCGTCGGGGCACAATCGATCGTAGACGCAGCCATCGCGGAGCACGTTCAGGTTTACGTAACGGAATCGTTCTTTGCGGCATACCGGTCGGGCGGCGATCGATGGGTCACCGAGCAGTTCCCCTCCGACGATGAAGGCGTAGACACATTGAAGGCGATACTCGAAAGCGAGCGGCAGGCTCAACGCTTTGCGCGTGAAGGTGGACGTGGTATCACCCTGCGTTTCGGCGGTTTTTATGGTGCCTCCAACGGCTTTACCGGTGAAATTATGCGGCTTTTGCATAAACGCATGTTGCCGATTATCGGACCAGGCGACTATTATGTTCCGTCACTGCATATCGAAGATGCGGCGGATGCCGTCGTAAACGCGTTAAGTGCTGCCTCAGGGGTGTATAACGTCTGCGACGACAATCCGCAGAAATGGGCAGACTTCCTATATGGCGCAGCGCGAATGGCCGGTGCACCTAAACCGATGCGATTGCCGGCATTCATGGGCCCGTTAGCAATGGGCTATCCGTGGAAGTGGATGACAAGATCGGTTCGTATGTCCAACGCATTGTTCAAGAATACCACGGGATGGCGACCGCGCCATCCGGATCCTTTACTCGGATACGCTGACGCCTTTGCGCAAATTGGTCAGAGCGGCGCAATGGCCAAAAGCAGTTGAGAATGGATTCATTCTAAAAATCATCGAGATCGAGCGCGAATCCGTCGCGTTCGTCATCCCAGGCTACGGCACTCATCTTCCACGTGCCGTTCGCGCGGACGAATTGCATGGTCTTGATGCCGCGGCCCTCGAACGGCTCGCCCCGCAGCACCCCGGATTTGCGGTACGCACTGAAGCGCTGCGCGACGTAACCCACGATCGACGTGCGCTCTCGCACTTCTTCCTCTTCGAACTCGAGGAGTTGGCCATCGCGCAACAGGCGTTCGCGCGGCTCGATAAACCCCTTCAAGTCGTAGACGACCGGAAATTCACCGCAGGTTTTCACGATCACGCCTTCGGCGATGAATATCTCGTGGATTCCCGCGACGTTCGGCGCGCGGCCGTCACGATTGGTGAACAGCGAGTAGAAGCGCTTGGTTAAGAGATCGATTGCGGCTTTGTCGTTCATTCTCGCGCGACGTTTCGACGGCGCAGCCACATCTTCCCAAGCCCGCAGGTCCGAGCAGTGGAGGTAGAGCAAAGCGCCGAAGCCGCGAGTGTGAAACCCTCCATATTGGAAGCGGTCGGCAACACTGGGTTGGTGGAACTGCGCAGCGTAGTTCCTCCGAATTGTGCGCGTATCGCCGTCAAGCTTGAATCGCAAAACCCGACCGGCAGCATGAAGGATCGCATGGCCGTTACCGCGATCTCGCGAGCGGAAGAAGACGGGCGGTTAAAGCCCGGCGACACGGTTGTCGAGTACACCGGCGGGAG
>DATBTT010000088.1:0-47785 GCA_036559125.1 Vulcanimicrobiaceae bacterium | reverse complement strand
TGCTTCGACAGGCTCAGCATGACAGAGGTGCTGCTCAGCATGACCGAGGTGCTTCGACAGGCTCAGCATGACAGAGGTGCTGCTCAGCATGACAGAGGTGCTTCGGCAGGCTCAGCATGACAGAGGTGCTTCGACAGGGCTCCGCATGACAGAAGTGCTTCGGCAGGCTCAGCATGACACTGGCGCTTCGACAGGCCCCCCGTCACCCTGAGCCTGTCGAAGGGCCGAGCTTGTCGAAAGGCCGGGACCCCAATCCACTTGCGGTAGTCTCCCGTTGAAGCGGTATACCAAAACGCCGAGTGGGGGTCTTCATGCGGCCATTCCGGGCCATGTGGTTCTGCGTTCTCTCCCTGATTGTGCTTGGCGCACAGCCTGTTTGCGCGCATCCTCTCGGCAATTTCACCATAAATCACCTCGCGAAGATCACGACGGTACGCGACGCGCTGCGCGTGCATTACGTCCTCGATATCGCAGAGATCCCGACGTTTCAAATCATGCAGGACGCCGGCGGCAAGTGGACCCCGGGTGCGGCCGCGCAATGGGCGCAGAGCGAAATTCCGCGCGTGCAGGACGGCCTGCAAATCCTCGTCGACGGCACGCCCGTGCGATTACAACCGGTAGGAGTGCCGCAACAGCATCTTCGGCCGGGTGCCGGCGGCTTGTCCATCCTTTACTGGACGGCGAACTTCACCGCACCGCTGCAAGGCGGCGTCGCGCACAAAATCGTCGTCTCCGATAGCGTCTACGCCGATCGCCGCATCGGTTGGAAAGACATCGTCGTCGGCAAGCAGACCGAACCGACGCGGGAACTGCGCCATTATCCGAGCGCCCTGATCGGCACGCCTCGCCGCACGACCAGCGCATCGTTCAAACTTGCCGCCGGCGGAGCCGTCTCGTCGATCGTCGATTCCGAAGACGCGCACCCGCAAATCGCCAGCAGCGCGCCGTGGCTATTCGATCCGATGATTCTCTCGGGCATGTTCTCGCGTCAGAATCAGACGCCGATGTGGGTGTTGATCACGATTTTGGCCGCTTTCGGTTTAGGCGCCTTGCACGCGATCGAACCGGGCCACGGCAAAGCATTGCTCGCTTTTACGCTGGTCGGTTCGCGCGCGACCTCGAAACAGGCGCTGATTCTGGCCGCGTCGCTTACGTTCGCGCACACGATCGGCGTGCTGATCTTAGGCGTTGTGTTGCTGACGGCGACCAAATTCGTTTCCGAAACGATCTACCCGTGGATCACCCTGCTTTCAGGCGTGGCGATCGCTTTTATCGGCGCGCGTGCGCTGGGACGCTTCGTGCAAGCGCGCCGGGCCTTGACGCACGGGCACGAACATACTCACGATGGGGCGCGTCCGCACCTCCACGAACACGACCACGATCACGCGCACGATGCCGCGCACGGACACGGACATTCGCACGAGATTCCCGGTTCGCGGCCGCTCAATTTCGGCAACGCCGTCTGGGCCGCGATGAGCGGTGGCGTAGCGCCGTGCCCGGCCGCGATCGTCGTGATGCTTACCGCCTTGCGCCTGCATCAACTCGGTTACGGGCTTTTGCTGATCGTCGTATTTAGCATGGGACTCGCTGCAGTGCTCAGCGGCCTGGGCATCGGGGTAGTCCACGGTGCGTCGTGGCTTTCGCGGCGCTCCAAGTTCGAGCAGCTCGTCACGTTGGGCCCGCTGCTTTCGTCGACGGTTATTTCGATCATCGGCGCGGCGATGGTCGGATCCGGTTTCGTGCAGGTCGGCTTTGCCTCGTCCGCCGTCATCATCGCGATGCTCGTGTTTGCGGCAATCGCCGGTTATGCGCTCGCGCAGCACGGACACACGCATCACCACCACGCGCAAGCCCCCGAGGCCACGGCATGATTCTTTCGAGTGCCGCCACCGTTTTCGCCCTGGGATTGCGCCACGGCGCCGATCCAGATCACCTGGCTGCAATCGACAATTTGACGCGCAATTCGGTCAAGCGCCAACCGGTCTTCAGCCGTTTCATCGGCACGCTCTTCGCGGGCGGCCACACGGTGATGGTGCTCGCGATCGCGGCGCTGGTTGGTTTCCTGGGCACGCGCTTCACCGCGCAGCACGCGCTGATCGAAACGGTGGGAACGTGGATCAGCATCGCCGTGCTGCTGATTATCGCAGCCGTGAACGTGCGCCAATTGCGTGCGGGCGTTACCGATCGCGTCGCGGGTGCGAAGACGCGGTTGCTTCCGGCGGCCTTACGCAACGGAACGAGCGCGTGGCTCGCCGTTCCGGTAGGCCTCCTCTTCGGATTCGGTTTCGAAACGTCGAGTCAGATCGCAACGTATGCGGTCGCCTTCGGCGCCGATGCCGGTGTTGCCGGCGCGCTCGTCGTTGGTTCGATGTTCTGCGTCGGTATGGTTTGCACGGATACGCTCGATTCGGTGATGATTCACCGCATGGTGACGTACCGCGCGGGCCGCCTTCCACGCGTCATGCGCGTGTGGATTATTTCCGTTACCATCTTCGCCGTAGCGGTTGCGGCGTACGAGCTTGCACAAGTGCTTGGGTGGAAACCGCCAGTATCTGACTTGACGGTGAGTGGCATCCTTGTAGGCGGACTACTCGCCGTTTTCGTCTGGATTTTCATGTCGACGCGGCCGGAGCGCCGGGTCGACGGACCTTTGGAGCAGTTACCATGAAACTCTCGCGTGTATTCGCCGGTGTTTTCGCGGTCGTTCTGTTGGCCGTGGCAATCACCGTCTATTCGACGCACGCCGCGCGCAGTTCGGATCACCAAGACTCACCGACGATCGTAGCCAACCCCATGGAAGACATTACGGATTCGTTTGCCTTCCCCGCGCCGGATAATCCGGCCAACGTCGTTTTCGTCGTCGATTTCTGCCCGCTCATTCCGGTGGGTTGCAACTCGACGTTCGATCCGAACGTACTCTATCAAATCAAATTGGCGAACGTCGCCGGCGATCCTAAAGAGCATCTCGTCATTCAGATGAAGGCGAACACGGCCGGAACCAATCCGACGTTCACGCTCTACGGTCCGTCCGCACCGAACGAGCAGGACACCAAAAACACGTTGGTCGCGCAGACCGGCACGTTCAACTTCAACGACGCCAACGCGACCGTCGGCACCGGCATCAAAGTCTTTGTCGGCACGCGGCACGATCCGTTCTTCTTCGATCTGACGAAGTTCTTCAAGATTCTTCCAGATCGCAACTACAAGAACCAGCCCAATCCGCCGAAGGGCACGGCAACATCATTCAACTTCCCCGATCCGAACGCAAACGTCAACGACGTGTTGGGTAATTCCTACGGGAAAGCCGGCGCGCTCGGCTGTGACGTCCCGGGATCGCCGAACTACTCGGCGCCGTCGGACTTCTTGCAACCGTACAACGTGATGTCATGGGTCGTTTCGGTACCCAAGACGATGCTCGTACCAGCGGGCGGCACGCCGGGTAAAATCGGCATGTGGGTCACAGCTTCGACGCCGTCTGGCTCGTAGGAGAACTGTATAACTATGAAACGCTTTTACGTCAATGCCGCGCTCGCGGCGATTCTCGGCATCTCGATCGCGGGATGCGGTAACAACGACCCACAGGTCCTCGGCGTCCCGGGCGGCGGCGGTTCTCCGCCACCAGGCACGACGACGTACATTCAGACCGAGCTTTTCGCGCGGCCTGCGGTGAAGGAAGGCCTGGAAATGTTCATGGACCACGATGCCACGAACAGATCCGAGCCGTACAACGACACAACGTTGACCAAAGACATCGGTACGTTCGCAAGCACCGTCGCGATGCGCGACACCGCGACGACCGCCGCGCTGCAGCAGATTCTCGGCCCCGACGAGTTGCTGTTCGACATCTCGGCACCCGACACCAAAGCCGCCTATCTCGGCGTCGAGAGCGGTGGAGCGACGGGCAGCAAATTTGGTGGGCGCGCGCTCAACGACGACGTGATCGACTTGGATTTGGGCGCGGTATTCGGCAATACGCTGGCCTTGCTCAAAGTCGTTCCCGACGACCACAAAGAGTCTCCGTGCCTAACCACCGATAACGTGGCGTACGACAAAGCAAACACCGCCACGTTCCCGTACGTCGAACCTCCTAAATAACGACTAAGGAACCAATGCGTCTCAAAGGCACACTGGTCATCACGGCGGGCGCGATCATCGCGCTCGCCGTGTGGCCGACCATCGTCGCTCATCGCGCGCAGGCGCCGGCCGCGAGCTTCACGCCCGCCCCGGTCGATCGAGATTATTTGCAGCGCGATAAATACGTCGCGTTCGAAGAAAAGATCGTGCGCCACGACCCGCAGGATCAGATCACGGCGCGCATGCTCGCTTCGCAATACTTACAACGATTCCGCGAGCAGGGCGACATTGGCGATATCGCTCGCGCGCAATCGCAGGCCGAGCGGTCGATCAAGCTTCAACCGCAAGGCAACACGGCGGCGCAGATGTCGCTCGCGTCCGCGTTGCTCACCTATCACCAATTCGGCGCGGCGCTCAAACACGAACAAGACGCCATCGACGGCGAACCGTTCAACCAGAACGCCGTCGCGCAAAAGGCGTCGCTTCTCATGGAGTTGGGACGCTACCCCGCAGCCCAGCGCATTCTGGCGCATCCGTCGCCGGGCCCGGAGAATCCGACGTGGGATTCGGTTCTTGCCCGCTACGACGAACTCACCGGCAAGATGCCCGAAGCCCGGCGGCTGATCGATCGCGCCTCGCGGCGGCTCGACTCGGACTACTACGCTCCGGCGTACGATCGGTCGTGGTATCACATGCGCGCCGGACAACTCGCCTTCGAAGCCGGCGACAACGCTACGGCCGAAACCGAATTCGCGCAATCGCTGCGATTGTTCCCCGACAACTACATGGCGTTGCTATGGCAAGCGCGCTACTATCGCGCACGCAAGGAGTGGCAGAAATCGCTCGACTCCGCAACGCGTAGCGCGGACATCTATCCGCTTCCGCAAGTATTGGGATATAAGGCCGATGCCCAGCGCGCGCTCGGTGACGCGTCCGGCGCGGCCAAAACCGACGCGCTGATCCGCGCGGAACAGCGCCTGTTCAACGTGCAAGGCATCAACGATCGATTGCTCGCCAATTATTACGCGCAGCGCCACATCTACATGAAGGACGCGCTGCAGGCGGCTCGCGAGGACTACGTCAAGCGCGGGGACGAGATCTATGCCGACGACACGATGGGCTGGGTCCTCGCAACCATGGGCCGGTGGAACGAGGCTCGCGTCTATACCGAGCGCGCCGTTCGCTACAACACGCAGGATGCGGACGTGCAATACCATGCCGCCATCGTGGCCCTCCACACGGGTCATCGCGACGAGGCGAAACGACGCTTGAGCGACGCGCTGAGCATCAACCCGCAATTCGACCCGTTCGACGCCGATGACGCCCGCACGCAACTAGCCAAACTCGCCCCGTCACCCTGAGCCTGTCGAAGGGCCGCCCTTCGACAAGCCGCCCTTCGACAAGCTCGTCCTTCGACAAGCTCAGGATGACGACGGGGCTCGTCAGGATGACGGCGGGGTCCGTCAGGATGACGACGGGGTCCGTCAGGATGACACGATCTTTTCCCCGTCACCCTGAGCTTGTCGAAGGGCCGTCCTTCGACAAGCTCGTCCTTCGACAAGCTCAGGATGACAAATAGAGCAATCCAGCGGGGGGGGTCGGTGCGTTGGTTAGCATTCGATAGCTTTAGCTTTGCACAACCAACCACATCAGGAGGCCTCCTCGTGAAGAGACTGGCTGCCATTCTCGGCTCGGGGCTCGCGATTGCCGCCCTCGCGGTCACCGCGACGCTCTACACCGCACCGAAAGCCACAAGTTCCGACCATCAGGATTCCCCGTTGACGGTCAGCCGGCCGGGCGCGGACATCACCGACGTCTTTTTGTTTCCCGCGGCCGATCCGAACAAGGTCGTCCTCGCGATGGACATCCACCCGTTGATTCCGCGCGGCATGTCCGGCGGCGTTGCGTTCGATCCCGGCGTGATGTATCAACTGAAAATCGCCACGGACGGCGGGTTCAAGGAAAGTAAAGTCATTCAGATGCGCGCCGTCGGTACCGGCACGAACCAGCGGCTCGAATTCTACGGACCGGTCGCTCCGGCAATGGCCGGAACGACGTCGCGCTGGGTGGGCTCGCCGCAAGGGTTTTCGTTTAACAAAGTTACGAAACTGCGCAACGGCGTGCAAGTCTTTGCCGGACCACGGCAGGATCCGTTCTATTTCGACCTCGCGCAATTTTTCAAGATCGTCCCCGACCGCAATTACAAGAACCATCCCAACGTGCCGCCGCCGACGGCAAAATGTTTCCGTAAACCCGGCGTGGATTTCCTGCGAAACTACAACGTGCTGTCGTTCGTCGTCGAACTGCCGCGCACGATGCTGGCGGGACGCGGTAATCACCTCGGCGTGATCCGCATGTATGCGACGACCTCGCTTCCGTCCGGCCAAGGCAACTACACGCAAGTCGAGCGCCTCGCGCGTCCGGCCGTCAAAGAGGCGTTCGAATCGTTTGCAAACCACGACCGGACCAATCGCAGTTCGCCGTGGAACGATGCGCTTCTCGGACAATCCATCACGTCGTTCATGACCGCCGCCCCGCCAAACGGCGCCGGCCGCTCGATGCAGCTCGCAAAGGCTGTAAAGGGCGTGCTGATTCCCGACGAACTGGCTGCGGATCTTTCGCAGAAGGGACCCGCGCGTTACTTGGCCGTGGAGACGAACGGTAAGAGCGGTCTGCCCACGGGGGTGGTTCGCGCCGTGCCTGAGGCCGCGCTCGGTGGGATCAAGAAGGCCATCGGCGATCCGTATCGCCACTTCGGTGGGCGCGATCCGTCGAGCCCGGTGATCGACCTCTCGCTAGGCGTTATCTTCGGTACGTTAGGACAGAAAGTTGGATTGGCGCCCGACGACCATAAAGATACTGCCTGCTTGACCAGCGACAACGTGACCGCGGGCGATCGCGGAACGACGCCCACGTTCCCGTATTTCGGTCGTCCGATCTAGGCCTGCTAGGTACGCTATCAGTCGTCACCGATGACGTCGGGCGCGGCGGCGCGTAATTCGCCGCCGCCGCGCCTGCGCCGCAGGGAGGCTCCATCCTCGCGCGGATCGGCGGCAGTGCCGGCATCGAGGTATGCCGCGATAGCCACTTCCACGATCGACGAAACCGATACGCGGTGCCCGTCGCGTAAGCGAGCGAGCCGATCGGCCATGGCGCGTGGTAGGGTGACGGTAATTCGGGCGAGCGTTGGTTGTTTCATCACGACGCCCTACGAAACGCGTGCCGAACCGCGCTGGATTGGATTAATCACACGTTGCTTGGGTATTATTTTGCATACAAATGGTGGACCCCAGCGCGTTCGAATTGTTATACGCCCGATACCGGCCGCTGGTATTCGGGACGGCGTTACGCGTTCTTCGCAATCCCATCGAAGCCGAAGACGTCGTACAGACGATCTTCCTAAAAGCATGGTTGAAGCCGGCGGCCTTTCGGGGCGGCAATATCGAAAGCTGGCTGACGACTGTATCCAAAAATTGCGCTATCGATGTGTTGCGTAAGCGCAGACACGAGCTTGGCGCCATACCGATCGAAATGCTGCGCTCTTCAGCCTCGGCCTATGACGTTGAAGAAGCCGCCATCCTGGCGGTGCGCGTCGACCGCGTTCGCCAGGCCGTATCGACGTTGCGCAGCGACCAGCGTGAAGTCGTGATGGCTTCCTTTTTCGACGGCGATTCGCACGAGAACATCGCGCGAACTACGGCTCTCCCGCTCGGAACCGTAAAAACCCGAATCCGAAGCGGCCTCATGCACCTCCGCCGCAAAGCCGTCAACCTGTAACTACCAAGCCCGTTAGCGTGGCGTGTTTTTAGTCGTCACCCTGCGCTTGTCGAAGGGCCGAGGGGTGCGCGTCGCACGCCGACAGCGTGGCTTGCAGACGGCGTCTGGCTACGAACGATCGATGTTTCACCGTCCCGATGGGTTGTTGCAGTACGGCCGCGATCTCGCCGTGCGTCATGCGCGCGAAATATTGCATGACGACCACTGCGCGCTGGCCGCCGGAAAGCGCGCCGATTGCCTGCGCGACGCGCTCGCGCTCGATCCAATCGGGAATTTCGGATTGCGTATCTCCGGCCCGCGCGCCGATTTTGGCGAGCACGTTGCGAAATCGGCGCTGCCTGCGAAGCCGCGTGACGGCCGCGTTGCGCACGCACGCAAAAAAGTACCGCGCGAGCGCCTGCGCGGACATCGAACAGACTCCGGGCCGCTGGCACAACGCGAGGAACACGTCGTGAACGCAGTCGCGCGCATCTTCCCGATCGTGCAGAATTGCCACACCGGCATCTTCGAACGCGCGCCGGTGGCGGACGTAGACATGTTCGAGCGATTCGATACCTAAGGCCATGGGATCACGGTAGGCCGAGGGGATGAAAAAAACATGAATCCCGTGCCCGGCGGGTAAATGGCGCCCACCGGGGTAGTGAGGATGCATGACGCAACGACCTGCGCCTCCGTTCGGCGGCAACCCCTTTTTCAACGCGCTTATCAAAGCGACGCAGGACCAAGCGTTTCTGGGGAAGATCGCCGATTCGACCCAACCGGCGCTCCGACGTTTCTTGAATCGGGGCAACAATCGAGGCCTCAAGAGGTTCTTGAACGGGACCTGGGTTGGCCATCCGCTGCATCCGGTGCTCACCGACATTCCCGTCGGCGCTTGGACGATGGCGGCGATCTTCGATGCGCTCGCGCTTACGACGCGCGACAAGAGCTTCGCAAAGGCCGCTGCGGTCTGCGTTGGCGTCGGGATCGGCGGCGCGGTGGCCGCGGCGGCGGCCGGCTTGGCTGATTGGAGCGATACGGCCGGCCGGCCGAAGCGCGTCGGGCTGATACATGCAACCTGCAATTCCGCCGCGACCATCGCGTATGCAGCATCGCTCGCGGTGCGCAGATCCTCGCAGCCGCTCGGTGCGTTTTTGGGCTTTAGCGGTTACGCGTTGGCCACGCTCGGAGCCGGGTTAGGCGGCCATTTGGTATACGGCGAAGGCATCGGCGTCAATCACGCGGTCGCCGACGACTTGCCCATCAAATTCCGCCCCGTGATGCGCGCCGCCGATCTGCTCGAAAAGACGCCGCATCGCGTGAGCCTGCACGGCCGTAACATCGTACTCGTAAAATACGACGGAGAAATTTACGCGTTGCTGGATTCATGCCCGCATTTGGGTGGTCCGCTCTCGCAAGGGAAACTCGAAGAATGCAGCATCCGCTGTCCGTGGCACGGCTCGCGCTTCGCCCTAGAAGACGGACGCGTGCTTGAAGGTCCCGCAACGCTCAACGCTCCGACCTTCGCCACACGCCTCGTAAACGGCCGCATCGAAGTCCGCGCCTTCGAATCAGAATCACCGTAAACACCACCCCCGTCATCCTGAGCCTATCCCCCGTCATCCTGAGCCTGTCCCCCGTCATCCTGAGCCTGTCGAAGGACGGGTGCGGCTACAGGATTGGGAACGCTAGGAAGGCGAGGCCCACGGCGACGATGATTGCGCCGCTTAGGACTTCGCCGTAGCGCTCGAAGCGACCCAAACGTGCGCGCTCCAAACCCCGCGCGGAGGTTACGCACAGAACGACGTACGTTGCGATCGTCGCGATCGCAAAGACGATCGACATCAACGCGATCAGACCCACGCCGAAACGTCCCGCGGCGAAAAATGCGGGCAACCCCTCAACCATCGGTGACGAGCCTAAAATCAGGAGCAATGCCGTCGAGCGCGACGTTCCCGAATCGGGATGCGCGTGCGCGTGACCGGTGTCGTGCGCGCGCAACTCGCGCACCGACGCAATTGCGATCCACGCGCCAAACGCGATGAGCGCCAGGCTCGATATCGTCGAGACGGCGTGCCCGAATCGTTGCGCGACCGCGACGCCGGCGATCCACACGATGGCGCCGAGCACCAGCGTCGAGACCGTATGCCCGACGCCCGCGAGCAGCGCGGTGCGCGCGGTGCGAGCGGTCGACCAGCCATGCGTTCGCGCAAGCACGGCGATCGGCACCCAATGGTCGGGCACCATCGTATGCAGAATGCCGACCGCCAACACCGCGCCGACGAGCAGCGCTTGCGGGCTTAGCGCGATATCATAACCACCAATGCGCGCCAAGCGCCGTGTTCATCGTTACCGCGTACGTCAAATACATGAGCCAGACCCCGGTAAGAAACTGCCAAAGTCCGACCCAGCGGTGACCGGTAGCGAAAACGCCGAAACTCGTTG
Organism: Vulcanimicrobiaceae bacterium; assembly: GCA_036559125.1. Lineage (GTDB taxonomy): Bacteria > Vulcanimicrobiota > Vulcanimicrobiia > Vulcanimicrobiales > Vulcanimicrobiaceae > JALYTZ01. The sequence continues at coordinate 37,510 of DATBTT010000088.1, read as the reverse complement.
GGATTTCGGTAATGTAGATCAGGCAAAGGCCGATGAAGAGAATGCCCACCGGCACGTCCGCGACGCTGAAAAATACGAGCGCGCCCAGCAGCGAGAGCAAGAAAAATCCGATCGCCATCCATGCGTCGGGCTGCGGACTCGAACCGATGAAGCGACGATGCGACAACGCAAACCAGTGCACGCCGTATGCCGTGAATGCAAGTGCGGCCATGTATAACGGCGGCGAATTCGTGAAGACGCCGAACCACGTAAGGCCGACCATCAGGTAGACGCCGGTGAGAAACTGCATGAATCCGTTCATCCAGATTCCCCACATGCCGATCGTGCGGTCGACGGCGGGACTGTCCTGCGGATACTTAAACAGCGCTTGTCCGCCCCAGATGAGATACCCCGTGCCGAGTCCAAAGAAGCCGATCGCGAGCGGTGCGAAGGCCGAGTGCGCGAATGTTAGTGGCGTCATAGTTCCCTTCTTGCGAGATTCATGATCGATTCTTCACTACTTACCCAAGCAGCGGCTCGCATCGCGCCGCACGTGCGTCGAACGCCCGTTTTCGAGTTGGAGGCCGGCGCGTTTGGCCTCGATGCACGCATCACGCTCAAGCTCGAGTCCCTCCAGCACGCCGGGTCCTTCAAAGCGCGCGGCGCCTTCAATTGCATGCTGACCAATGACATCGGCGACGCCGGTGTCATTGCAGCGTCGGGCGGTAATCACGGCGCGGCGGTGGCCTACGCGGCCCGCAGCCTCGGCCTGCGAGCCGAGATTTTCGTGCCGACGGTCAGCCCCGCCATCAAGGTCGAGCGTCTGCGCCGGTACGGCGCGGTCGTCAACATCGGCGGGGCCAATTATAATGAGGCGCACGATGCGAGCCTCGAACGCGCCCGGCAGAGCGGCGCCTTCGAGGTGCATGCCTTCAACGATCCGGCGGTCGTGGCCGGCGCGGGTACGACCGGACTTGAGTTCGACGAGCAGGCACCCAGCCTCGACACCGTGCTTGTCGGCGTCGGGGGCGGAGGCTTCATCGCCGGAATCGCGGCCTGGTACGCCGGGCGCGTCAAGGTCGTCGGCGTCGAACCGATCGCGTGCCCGACGCTCCACGCCGCACTCGCGGCGGGACGTCCGCAAACGGTTGCGACCGGCGGAATTGCCGCAGATTCGCTCGGGGCCAAGCGCCTGGGCGACCTCGCCTTCGCGATCGCGACCCGCTACGTGGATTGCGCCGTACTGGTGCCCGACGAGGCGATCGTGCTGGCGCAACGCCGCCTTTGGGACGATCTGCAGATCGTGGCCGAGCCGGGCGGCGCGGCGGCGCTCTCGGCGCTGCTCTGTGGTGCCTATGTTCCCGCCCCCGGCGAGCGGGTCGGGGTGCTCGTCTGCGGCGGAAATGCCGACCTGAGCCGGCTGATTTAGCTGTTTTTAGGTGGCCTCGACGCAATCTGGTATACTACCGTCGCTATGCCGCGCACCGTCCCTCCGCTCGTCATCGGTCCGCACGAGATCTGGCCACCCCTGATTTTGGCCCCGATGTCGGGCGTTACGAATCGAACCATGCGCGCGCTCTACAAGCCCTTCGGGCTCGGCCTGACCGTGACCGAATTCGTCTCGGCCAACGCGTTGCAGTATGCCTCGAGCGCAAAGCGCACCATGGAGATGATCGATCAGCACGGCATGGAGAAGCCCGTTTCGACCCAACTCTGGGGCGACGACCCGGAGGTGATGGCGAAGGCGGCGCGCGTCGTGCGCGAATGCGGCGCCGACATCGTCGACATCAACTTCGGCTGCCCGGCGCCAAAAGTGACGAAGATCAACGGCGGTTCGGCGTGCTTGCGCGACGTGGATCGCTGCGAAGCGATCATGCGCGCGGTCGTCGAAGCGGTCGATTGTCCGGTGACGATGAAGATGCGTCTGGGATGGAGCGAAGATAACATCGTGTACGTAGAGGTAGCGCGGCGCGCCCAAAAGGCGGGGGTTCGGGCCGTCACGTTGCACGCGCGGACCGCGCGGCAGTTCTATAAAGGGAGCGCCGATTGGGAACACATCGGGCGGCTCAAACGCGCGGTCGATATTCCGGTGATCGGTAACGGCGACCTCGACGACGCGGATGTCGCAATGCGGCGCATGCGCGAAACGGGTGTGGACGCGATCATGCTTGGGCGCGCGACGCTCGGCAATCCGTGGCTGATTTCCCAAATTCGGGATTTGATGGAAGGCCGGCAAGCGCAGTCGCTGCCGAAACCGGCGGATCGCTTGCGATATGCGCTGGTGCATTACGCGACGATGGTCGAAGAACTCGGCGAACCGCGCGCGGTTCCGCAGATGCGCAAACATCTCGCGCTCTACCTTAAGGGCATACCCAACGCGGCGATCTTGCGCGAACGCATCATGCACATTGACGACGCGCGCGAGGTCGTCGCGGTGGTCGAAGAGACGATCGCGGATCTCGAACGATCGGTGGCCGCGTGATCGCCGGCTCGCACGATCTCTACGCCGAAACCTACGACAACTATCGCCAGTACGTCAACCCGCCGCTCGCGCGCGTAATGAAGCTCTCGGGGAGCCCGGTCGAAGTGCGCGCCCAAGGGTGCACGATCTGGGATCATAACGGCAAGGCGTACTTGGATTTCGCGGGCGGCTACGGCGTCTTCACGCTCGGACACAGTCATCCCAAAGTTATAGCTGCGGTAAAAGAGCAACTCGAATTAATGGCGCTCTCGGGTAAGACGATGTTCAACATCGTACTCGGACGCGCCGCAAAAAAGCTTGCCGACCTCGCGCCGGGCGATCTGCAGATCTCGTTTTGGGCAAACAGCGGCACCGAGGCGGTCGAAGGCGCGATCAAGCTCGCACGCGCGGCCACCAAACGAGCCAAGATCGTGGGTACGCATAACGCGTATCACGGTAAAACGCTGGGCGCCCTCTCCGCGAGTGGACGCGACTATTTCAAACTCGAATACCGCCCGCTGCTACCGGACGTGGAGCACGTCGAGTTCGGCGACGCCGAGTGCTTGGACGAAGCGCTGCGCGATGCCGCCGCGTTCATCGTCGAGCCCGTGCAGGGAGAAGGCGGCGTCAACATCCCGCCCGCCGGGTACCTCAAAGCCGTGCGCGAAGCGTGCGACCGCACGGGCGCGCTATTCATTGCCGACGAGGTGCAGACGGGCCTCGGCCGTTGCGGCATGACGTTCGGTTGCGATCGCGACGGCGTCGTGCCCGACGTGATGACGCTGGCCAAGGGCTTGTCCGGCGGAATCGTTCCGGTCGGTGCATTCATCGCGCGGCCGAGCGTGTGGAACGCTGCCTATGCAAAGGCGCCGCTCATGCACACCTCCACGTTCGGCGGCGGCGAACTCGCTTGCGCGGCGGCTCTCGCGGCGATGGAAGTTCTCGAAGAAGACGGGTTGATCGAAAACGCGCGCGTGCGCGGCGAACAATTGCTCGACGGCGCGCGCGCGCTCGCTGCGCGGTATCCGGGCGTCGTGCGCGACGTGCGCGGTCTCGGGTTGCTCGTCGGCGTCGAGCTGACCAGCGAAGGCTACGGCGGGTGGATAATTCCGGAGATGCTCAAAGCCGGCGTCACGGCAGCGTGGACCCTCAACATGCAGCGCGTCATTCGTTTGGAACCGCCGCTGATCGTTACACAAGCCGAGGTCGATCGAGCGCTCGCGGCGCTGGAGGCAGGGCTGGCAGAAGCCTACGAGAAGCTCGGGCAGCTGTAAATGCCGTACGTAGAGACCCGCATCGCGATCGCCGCTCCGGCGCGCACCGTTTACGAACTCGCGAAGGAGCAAGAGCTTTTCCCCAATTTCATGCCCGACGTGGAGACCGTTACCGTCCTCGAGCGTCATTCCGATCGCATCATCACGCGCTGGAAGACGCTCGTCGAAGAGGCGCCGATCGAGTGGACGGAGGAAGATCGTTTCGACGACGTCGCATTGCGTATAGACTACAAGCTGATCGAAGGCGATCTCGATACGTTCGAGGGTGCGTGGACGTTCACGGAAAACGGTACGCAGACGCACGTCGTGCTCGGCGTCGAATACGATTTCGGCGTTCCGACGCTTGCCGAATTAATCGGACCGACGTTGCACAAAAAAGTTCAGGAGAACAGCGAAATGATGCTCGCGGGACTTAAAAAAGAAGCAGAGCGTGGCTCCTAACACCGCCAAATTCTGTTTCGTCGTGCATCCGCTCTCGCTTGAGGACGTCGTGCGCTACGAGCCGGGCGCCGGCGGCAAGGGCGCGCCGATCATCCGTAAGATCATGGAGTGGATGCCACCGTGGGCGGCAGTGCACGTGACCGGCGTGCGCACGCCCGACGGGCGCGAAACCGAAGGATGGTTCGTCAGCGCCGCGCTGCTCCCCGAGCAGATGATCGAATTGCCGCGCGAAAAGGTGTACGAGCGAATTCTGCGTGCCATCGAGATCGGCGTCGAGCTAGGCGCGCAAGTTGCGGGTTTGGGGGCGTTTACGGGCGTGGTCGGCGACGGTGGCGTAACCATCGCGCAGCGATCTCCGATTCCCGTCACGACCGGTAACTCGCTGACGATTGCGGCGGGCATTCAAAGTTTGTTTCGGGGTGCTCACGAGATGGGCGTCGACGCCGCGGAGTCCACCGCGGTCGTAATCGGTGCGACCGGATCGATCGGATCGGCGTGCGTGAAATTGATCGCGTCGAAGGTCAACCACGTCATCCTCGTCGCGCGCAACAACACGCGCCTGCAGAAGTTTCACGAGTCGGTCAAAGACGAGTTGCCGTGCGCATCGTCGTTTACGACCGATATCTCCGAAGCTGTTCGCCGCTCGCAATTGATCTTGACGGCGACCAGCTCGACGCAAGACATCATCCAGCCCGAAGATTTGCAGACCGGAGCGGTCGTCTGCGAACTGTCGCTTCCGCACGACGTGAGCCGGCGCGTCGCGCAGGATCGTCCCGACGTCCTCGTGACCGAAGGCGGCAACATGCTGGTGCCGGGAACGCCGTACTTCGAGCGCGTACGCCAGCCAGGGACCGCGTTCGATCTCAATCTGCCGCCACGCACGGCGTTAGCGTGCATGAGCGAAACGATGGTGCTGGCGCTCGAAAACCGGCTCGAGTCCTACACGCTCGGCCGCGGCATCGAGATCGACAAGGTCGTCGAGATCGAGCGCCTGGCCGCACGCGACGGGTTTACGCTTGCGGACATGCGCGCCTTCGACACGGCGATCACCCCCGAAAAAATTGCCGCAACGCGACGCGCGGCGCACGAGCGCCGCAAGACGGTACCGGCATGAAAAAAGTCGTTTCCGTCTCCCTCGGGAGCAGCACGCGCGATCACAGCGCGGTCGTCGATCTGCTCGGCGAGCGCTTCGAAATCTCGCGCGTCGGGACCGACGGCAAACTCGACGAAGCGATTCAACGCGTCAAAGATCTCGACGGAAAAGTCGATGCAATCGGCTTGGGCGGCATCGACGTCTATCTGTATGCAGGAAAGCACCGGTTCGCGTTGCGCGACGGCTTGCGTTTGTTGGAAGCGGCGAAGATTACGCCGGTCGTCGACGGCAGCGGCTTGAAGAACACGCTCGAACGCGAAGCCGTGCGCTTCATGCAAGAAGAGCTGGGCATCGATCTCGCCGGCAAACACGTGCTGATGGTCAGCGCGCTCGACCGCTTCGGCATGGCGCAAGCGCTGGTCGAAGCGGGCGCCGACGTGCTCTTCGGCGATTTCATTTTCGCGCTGGACAAGGACATGCCGGTGCGCAGTCTCGCCGAATTCGAAAAACAAGCCGAAAAATATCTGCCCGACGCCTGCAAGCTTCCTTTTCAGTTCTTCTACCCGACCGGAAAGAAACAAGAGAAGCCGCCGCAACCGAAATATCCGCAGTACTACCACGACGCCGAGATCATCGCCGGCGACTTTCACTTCATGCGGCAATTCATGCCCGACGATCTGCGCGGTAAAATCGTGCTGACCAACACCGTCACCCAAAACGACGTGGACGATCTGCGCAAGCGCGGGGTCAAACAACTCATCACCACGACGCCCGACTTTCAGGGCCGCTCGTTCGGCACCAACGTCGTCGAAGCAGCACTGCTGGCGCTCCTGGGCAAGAAGTGGGCCGACATCACCGCCGCCGACTACGAGACCGTCCTCCACCAACTCCACCTAAACCCCCGAGTAATCTCCCTAACGTCACCCTTACCCACCCCCCGGTCACCCTGACCCTGTCCCCCCGTCACCCTGAGCCTGTCGAAGGGCGAGCCAGTCAAGGGGCGGCCTGCCACCATACGGTCCGAGACCGGTTTCTGGGCAAGAAGCCGAAGTGCCGGCCTGCCGGCAGGCGCGCCGGCCGGGGTGTTAGAATGAACCGCGCTGGCGCCGCAGTCCGGCGCTTTTATTACACGGAGAACCCCAGGTGTTATGGCACCTTCGGTCCTCCGCAAGACCGAGGGTCCGTACTTGAACGAAAAAGAGATCGTCCTTACCGGAGCAGGTTTGGCGAAGCTCGAGCAAGAGCTCGACGATCTGAAGACCGTCCATCGTAAGGAAGTCAACGACCGCATCCGCCAAGCTAAAGAGTTCGGCGACCTGAGCGAAAACGCGGAGTACGAAGACGCCAAGCAAGAGCAGGCGTTCATCGAAGGCCGCATTCTTAAGCTTGAGTCGATGATTCGCAATGCGCGCATCATCGATGAATCCGACTATTCCGCCGACGAAGTGCATCTCGGATCGACGGTCAAGGTCAAGGATGTCAAGAGCAGCTCCAGCCACGAGTTTTCGATTGTCGGCTCGGCGGAATCCGATCCACCCAATCACCGGATCAGCAACGAGTCCCCGCTGGGCCGTGCGCTCCTTGGACGCAAAAAGGGCGACACGGTCGACGTCGCAACTCCCCGCGGCGTCGTCAAATACAAAGTCGAAGCGATCAAAAGCAACGCCGCCCCCAAAAAGGCCGCAAAGAAAGCCAGCTGACGGACCACTCTGCGCCCTTTGACAGGCTCAGAACGACGACGGGCCGGAATAATGAATGACGATGTAGGCAAGTCGGAAGCACAACTCGTAGCGGCTAGACGTGAGAATCTAGCCGCTTTACGTTCGCGCGGGAACGACCCGTTCGCGCAGACGCGTTACGAGACCGACGCGAACGCCGCGGAGCTAAGCGAGCGCTACGGGTTTCTGGCGCCCGAACAAAAGGCCGAGTCCGAGGACTGGTCGCTCGCCGGACGCATCATGTCCAAGCGCCGAATGGGCAAGACCATTTTCGCCGATCTGCGCGACCGCACCGGCCGCGTGCAAATCTATGCGCGTAAAGACGAAATCGGCGAGGCGGCGTTTCAGGACTGGATAGACTTGGATATCGGCGACATCGTCGGCATCCACGGGTTCATGTTTCGTTCGAAGATGGGCGAGTTGACGCTGCACGTGAAGTCGTTCGCGATGCTCGGCAAAACGATGCAACCGCTCCCGGACAAATGGCATGGTCTCACGGACGTGGAGAAGCGCTATCGTCAGCGCTACGTCGACTTGATCGTGAATCCCGACGTGCGCGACACCTTCATCCTGCGCAGCCGCATCGTTTCTGAGACGCGGCGCTTTATCGACGCGGCGGGCTTCTTCGAAGTCGAGACGCCGACGCTGTTGCACGTCGCCGGCGGGGCGGCCGCGCGACCGTTCACCACGCACGTCAACGCGCTCGATCAGCAGATGCAAATGCGCATTGCCACCGAACTCAATCTCAAGCGGTTGATCGTGGGCGGCATGGAGCGCGTTTACGAAATCGGCCGGATTTTTCGCAACGAAGGCATCGATACGACCCACAACCCGGAGTTCACAATGCTCGAACTCTACGCGGCATATTGGGACGTACACGACATGATGGAGTTCAACGAAGCGCTGGTCGCGCATCTGGTCTCCCTGGTGAGCGGCGGCAACGACACCTTGCCGGTCGGCGAGCGGCAAATTTCATTCGCGCGCCCGTTCAAGCGCGTGGCGTATCTCGACGGCATCAAAACGCATGGCGGATATACGCGCGACCGGCTGCTCGACCCTCAGGGCGCGCAAGAGATTCTGCGCGAACTGGGGCTTCCGGCGTCGCCCACGCACGGGCATGCGCTCGACAAGATTTTCGAGCGCGTTCTGGAGCCGCACCTGATCCAGCCCACCTTCGTGACGGATTATCCGGTCATCATTTCGCCGCTTGCCAAGCGCAAAAAGGACGATCCCGATTTCGTCGATCGTTACGAGTTGTTTTGCGCGAACTTCGAAGTGAGCAACGCGTTTACCGAATTGAACGATCCCGACGATCAGCGAGCGCGCTTCGAAGCGCAGATCGCCGAACGAGCAAAGGGCGACGAGGAGATTCCCGAGCCGGATTGGGATTTCGTGCGCGCGCTCGAGTTCGGCATGCCGCCGACGGCCGGCATCGGCATCGGTATGGATCGCCTGATCATGCTGCTCACGAATAGCCCGAGCATCCGGGATGTCGTGCTCTTTCCGCTTCAGCGGCAGCACGGGTGAGGTAATCGATGGACGGCGTCAAATGCGGTCACGAGGCCTGCACGTGCTTCGTCGATTTAGGGGAGCGCTATTGTAGCGCCGCGTGCCGCGAGGACGTGACCGCGGATACCGATGTGCGACCGCGCGGCCCGTGCCGCTGTAGACACGCCGAATGCGAAGCGCGTTAGCGCAGAGCGAAAGGAACGGGTGTAACGTATGAATCGTCTCGTGCGAGCACTAGCAACGCTTGCGATCGTTTGCGCGTTCGCGCCGGTTGCGGTGCGCGCCGACGCTCCTTCGGTCGGCGTGACCGTCAACGGAATAGTCGGAACCTATAACACCGGCGGCGGCAACACCAGCGTGCCGGTCGTGCCGCTGCCGCTGTTTTCGCTACGCATTCCGGTCAAACGGTTTGCCGTGCTTTTCGAAGGCGTGCCGCCCATCGGACCGATCGGGTACGATGACGGACGCGGTGGGACGCAGGCGACCAAGATGAGTTATGCATCGGCCGAGGCGCGGTATTCGTTTCACGACGGGCGCTATGCTCTCGGCATCGGTGAGACGCTGCTCAATCAAATGACGTTCTATTCGCTTCCGCAAAGCGTCGTGCAGAGTTCGCGCGTGGTCGGATTGCGCGTCTCAGGGATAATTTGGCTGAGCTCGGGACTTACCGATCGCACCGAGTTGTCGCTGGCCGCGAGCCCGCGCATGCATGCCGTCCAACGCACGGCAATCACCGCCGGAACGATCTGCGGGCTGCCGCCCTTCGGGCGCCCGGGCCCACCTGCACAGTGCTCGCCGCTGGTGTTCGGGGCGAACGATCCCGAAGTCGCCTCGCTGGTGGATGCGAAGCTCACCCGCGAGCACGCCATGGGCCGATATACGCTCAGCTATGGCGTGCGCTATCTCAACTATTTCGCGCACTACCCCATTAACGGCCACATCGCCGACCACGACCGGTTCATCATGCCCTTCGTCGGCTTCGCCGCGAAGCTTGGGCACTGAAACTTTACTTACTTTTGGTGGGTTAACCGGAGCGGCGGCTGGGAAGACTCCCAAGTCGCGCACCTACCCAAAGGAGTTCGTTTCACCGTGGATTTGACTAAAGAGTACCCCCGCAGCGTTCATGCCAAAATGTTAGGCGTCGTGCAGCTCGGCCGCACCGTCGATAAAGCGAAGGCCCAGCTGGCCGGCACCATCGGCGAGTACAATTACGACTGCCCGATGGACGAGGCGCTTTTCGAGTTCCTGGGAACCGACGGGCAGACCGTTCTCGACATCGTAAAGAACGCGAAGAACGACGGCGAGATCGAAGCGCAGCTTGCGCCGATGGTACAGAAGAAGAACGCGGCCGAGATCGAGAAATGGAATCACGACGTGGTCAATCGTCAACCCGAAGGAGAGTCGCACCAATATTTCCTGAATCTTCGCAACCAGGTCGCGCCGAACCGCACCGACGTGATGACGTGGGCCGATCTTCTGGATCTGGACGAGAAACGCAACGTTCCGGAGCGCGCGACGGCATAAGCACCGTTCGCGCCGTCGTCGAGTACGACGGAACGGACTTTTACGGGCTGCAGTATCAGCCCAATCTACGAACCGTCGCGGGCGAGTTGGAACGCTGCTTGAGCGCATTGCTGCAGCACGACGTGAAACTCACCGTGGCGGGCCGTACGGACGCGGGCGTGCACGCGACCGGGCAGGTCGTAACCTTTGCGACCCCGCGGCTTTTCCCGTTCGATCGCCTCGCGATCGCGATGAATGCGAACCTTTCGAACGACGTCACCGTGCGCCGTGTCGATGTCGTCGATGCGCAGTTTTCCGCGCGCTTTTCGGCAGTCGAACGTACGTATGTTTATGCCATTCTCAATCGGCGCACCCCCTCAGCGGTGCTCGCGCGACACGCGTATCACGTTTGGAGCGATCTCGACCTGGATCGATTCGCACTGGGCGCCGCAGAGTTGCTCGGCGAGCACGACTTCCGTTCGTTTTGCGGCATGCTTCCCGAGACGGGCCCGACCATCCGCATCGTGAAGTCGCTTTCGGTCGAACGTCGCGGCGAGTTGATTCGCGTCCGCATCAGCGCCGACGGGTTTTTGCATCGCATGGTTCGTAATATCGTCGGAACCTTGCTCGAATGCGCGTCGGGGCGGCGCGATCCGAATGAGATTCCGGCGGCGCTGGCCGCACGGGCGCGGGCTGCGACCGGCGTAACCGCTCCCGGGCATGGCCTCTATTTGGCCGGCGTACGCTATCGCGACGGTTTCGATTCGTACGCCGAGCCGCCGATCTTTGGGGCGTGAAACAAACGCTCGAACCGCCACGTAATCGAAGCATGAGAAGCACCTTTTTGTTGGTCGCGCTTTGTGCGTTTTTTGCCGTCGGCATTGCGCGGGCGCCGGCTTGGCCGTTCCACATGGCCCGGTATCAGCAGACGCTCGAGAAAGATTTCGATGCAACGGGCGTGACAACGCTCGAAGTTCACGTCCCCAGCGGCGATTTGGAACTGCGACCCGGCCTGTCTCGTCCGCAGGCTGCGAGCCCCGCCGGCGCGCCGGCCGTTCACGCAAACAGCGTACACGTCAGCGGGCTGTTGCGCGGCTCTTCCCAGGATGCGCTTGCCGGGGTTACCGTTACGTCTCAACGCGACGGCAACCGGCTCGTGCTCACGGTCAACGAACCGCGGTGGCACGGCCTTAGCTCCGAAAAGTTCACCATCGGCTTCCCGCCGTCGGCCGCGCTACGCGTTTTTGACAGTTCCGGCGACGTGCGGATCGATGACCCGCGCGGCTCGGTGATGGTCAGCGAATCCAGCGGCGACGTGATCGTCGGCAGCCCCCAAGGTTCGGTTGAGGTTTCCAGTTCCAGCGGCGACATCGTGGTGCGGGAGGCGCGCTCCTCGCTCACGCTCTCGTCGTCGAGCGGCGATCTCGTCGCCACCCTCGCATCGGGCTGGTCCGGCTCGGCGTTGGCTCTTTCGAGTTCGAGCGGCGACGTGAAGTTGACGCTGCCCGCAGCGTTTCGCGGGCATCTCGACGCGAGCATCGGCAGCGGCGACTTTCGCAACGGCACGAACCTGCCGCGCGGCGGCAACGACGGCATCGCGGTTCGCCTGCACGCTGCAAGCGGCGACATAACAGTCACCCAGTAAGAGTCGCTAGCGGGCGCCCGGCGAGGCGTAGCCGAGCCGCTCGAAAAAGCCGAGGACGGTCAGGCGCGCCGCGGGTGTCAGCGCTGAGTCGAACGCTTCGGCAACGATGCGTTCGGCGGTCGGTAGTGTTTCGGCCAGCTTGCGTTCGCCGTCCGCGGTGAGCGAGACGTAGCTGGCGCGCGCATCCCGGTCGTGCGCGGCGCGCTGCACGAGGCCGATTTTCGATAGGGGGCCGAGCGCGCGGGTCACGCCGGAGGGCGTCAGCATCAGCCGTTTTGCCAAGTCTACGGCCCGCAGCCGGTGTCCCACCACCGACGATATTTCGGCCAGTATCAGGAAATCGGTGTATCCGATACCGTGTACGGCCCCGAGTTCGGCGTCCATCAGGCGCCTCAGCCAGGCATCGGCGCGTGAGATTCCGACTGCTAAAGCTAGCGCTTGGGTCATCATTGACGCAATATACTTGATTAGTCAATCATAAGTCAAGTACTAGTTTTCCGATTATGCTTGACGGCGGCGAGCCTATTGGATACACTATGGCGGTTGCCGCAGGCCTAGCCCGCGGCGCATTCCCGTTCGACCCCGGCCGTTCAAGGAACCGAAGAATGCGCACCTATCAACAGAAAACCGCAGAGACCCAGCATGACTGGTACATCGTCGACGCTGCCGGACAGCGCCTAGGGACGTTGGCCGTGCGGATCGCGCGCGCGCTCTCCGGAAAACACAAACCCACCTGGACCCCGCATATCGACGACGGCGATCACGTGATCGTTCTCAACGCGGATAAGGTCGAGCTGGGCGGAAATAAGTGGGACCAAAAGATTTATTATCGCCACAGTGGCTTCCCGGGCGGTCTGCGGACCGAAACGGCGCGCGAAGTCAAAGATAAGCATCCCGAGCGCCTCATCGAGCGCGCGGTCCGCGGCATGCTTCCCACCAATCGCATGCGCGACGTGCAACTGGGGCGCCTCAACGTATATTCGGGTTCGGCGCATACGCACGAAGCCCAGCAGCCGAAACCCCTCGCCTAGGAGCCATTTGTGAGCGAAACGTTTCAAGGTACCGGCCGTCGCAAGCGTTCGATCGCGCGAGTCAAACTCTCGCTCGGTCAGGGCATCATCACGGTCAACAAGAAGCCGGTCGAGGAGTATCTTCCGCGTCCGACGCTGCAGCAAATCGTGCGCCAGCCGCTCGAAGCGACGCAGAGCCTCTCGCGATTCAACATCGACGTAAAGGCCGAAGGCGGCGGAATCGCCGGTCAAGCCGGAGCGATTCGACACGGCATCGCTCGCGCGCTCGTCTCCATGGACGAATCGCTGCGCGGCGTTCTGCGCAATCAAGGATTGCTTACCCGCGATCCGCGCGAAAAAGAATCGAAGAAGTACGGACGCAAACGCGCCCGCAAACGCTTCCAATTCTCCAAGCGCTAATCCCCACCCCGTCATCCTGAATCCCCACCCCGTCATCCTGAGTTTGTCGAAGGACCCCAAAGAGCCGCATCGCCGCGGCTCTTTTTTGTCGTTCGTTGAGTTGCCGGCCGTAGTCGCGGGGCTTTTCGCAATCTTGTGGCATCCGTCGTCGCAGTGGGTGGAGACGGAATTTATCAACGGGTACTATCCGCACTGGCAGCACGCGCTCGCGGCGGTTACGTTGCGCCTGCCGTTTTCGATTGGCGATGCGCTCGCGCTTATCGGCATCATCGCAGTCGCGTGGCGCATCGTCGCGGCGATTCGCGCGCGGCGGTTGCGTCCGCTCCTCGACGCGTTGGCGATCGCCGGCGTATATGCGCTGTGGTTTTATGCGGGCTGGGGATGGGGCTACGATCGTGCGCCGGTGCAGACGCGCCTGGCATACGATTCCGCTCGCGTCGGGCCGGCCGCAATCGATGCGTTGCGTACGCGCGCAATAGCGGAAATCAACCGGCTGGCCCCGGCCGCACACGCCGAGAATGCCGGTGATGGAGAGCGCGCGATGGCCCGTACCATGTTGCGCGCGGCGTGGTTGCCGGTCGTTATGCGCGCCGGCGACACGTGGCATCCGCACGTCGGAATGCCGAAACCGACGATTGCCGCACCGTTCATGGACGCAAGCGGCACGAGCGGCTTTCTCAATCCGTTTTCGCTCGAATCGCAGCTCGCACCCGATCTGCTGTGGTTTGAAAAACCGTTCTCGCTCGCGCACGAATGGAGCCATACCGCCGGCTATAATCGCGAAGACGAGGCCAACTACATCGCCGTCATTACCTGCATGCGCGACGCGGATCCGATCGCGCGGTACTCGGGATGGCTAGAACTCTTCCTGTATCTGCCGCCGCTGCCGCACTACCACAAAAGCACGTTCGTACCGCAGGCATGGCAAGACTTCGATGCCTTGCGAGCGCGCAACGCGCATTTCGTCAACCTCAGTCTCTCGCGATTCTCCTGGCGCGTGTACGATCGGTACTTGCAGAGCAACCATATCGCGAGCGGCGTCCAAAACTACAACGAAGTCACGCAACTAGTCGCCGGCATCCCACTCGACACAAACGGGCTACCCGTGCGCCGCTAAACGCAAACCTCGGTAGTTTAGGGAACGGCTGGTTTCGTGTTTTCAACTTCGACGCCGTCAAGGTTGACGTACGTCCCGCGCGAGCGTCGATCGTGCGATCCGGCTACGACGATTGCCAGCGCGTGATCGCCGGGCCCGAGCGGAGGGCTCGAATACACCAGGGCGCTCGTGCGCTTCGCCGGGGCGTAAAAGTTCAAGCGCGCGTTGCGAACGCGCCGATCGATGGTAAGCATCCCATAGCCGCCCTTGCGGCCGAGCACGCCATAGACGCGCACCCGGTCGCCCGAAAAAGCGACGCTGACACTGCTGCCGACCCCAAAGCTGCGCGCGCTGCTGCCGTTCCACCGGCCGTCGGCCATATGATGCACGAATTGCCACTTACCCGCGTAGTGGTAGCGCCCGAGCCCCAGTCCCCGGTTGGTGGCCGCCAACGCCGTCGTTTTCGGCGCGCACCCTTGCAGAATGCAAAGCAGTCCGAGTAATGCGCACAAACGTGGAACGAGCGCATTCATAGACGGTACTCTGCTTTGCACGCGCCGATTGCATCGGTGAAGAGCACGTGAAAGTCCGCGTTTGCCGCGGGTCCATACGCAGAATTTGCGTTGATGTCGCGCATGATTGCTTTATGTACCGGCCTCGATACGAGCCGCTCTATGAGGTATCCGATATCGAATCGGCCATCCGCCATCGTGCCGTCGTGAAGCAAGCGCCCGCACAAACGGCGCCCGTTGTGCGCGAGCGCGTATGACGGTGCGGGCAACACTGCGCCGCCTTTGGTCGCGACGCGCAATGCATCGTCGATCGCATAAGTAAACGTGTGCGCGAACCGTGTTACGCGCCCTTTACCATAATGCGCTTGAAATGTCGCCGTCCGTTCGCTGCCAAGCAGTGCTCCTAGCAAGCGCGCCGCTTCGAAATGATGCGTGCCTCCGCCCGCGGCTACGACCGTCGAGGTCAACGCGAGATCGGGCACGCCGTTGTAACGGGCCATGCCCGCGCCCAGGGTCGCGACAACGACCGAGGCAAGAACTACCAATGTGCGAAGCATGACGTTCGACTTCGCAATCGCGAGAAACAACACTGCCGCGGTTAAACTCGATTATCCCGTAGGCCTCAAGGGATCCGGGACTTCAGTCCCTGACAAGCAATTGCACGGTACGTAACATCTGCGAAACGCCTGCGAAGCCTGTTCGTCACGCCACGCTCGTAATGTAGCCGCATGTTCGACGTCTCCGCCTCACTTGCCGGCGCCTTGACCGCGTCCCAGCATCGCCTAAGCGATGCGGCTGCAGCAACCGCGCGCGCGCAAACCACTCTGGGCAGTGCGCACATCGACGGCGCCATGGCCGGCATCGCACAATGCGCGATCTTCACCGAAGCCCTACTAGCCGCCACGCACGCCCGCCTCGAAGAAATAAAAACCGTCACCAAATAAAAGCACGGGGGTCGGAGCTGCGATTTTTTATCGGCGACCTGCGAACGTACACGAGTCGGTAACGTTGTCTCCGCTTGACGGACATATTGAGCGGCTATCATCTCGCGTATGGATAGCTTAGGTTTGCTCAATACTGCAGCGAGCGGCATGGATGCGCAGCGTGCGGCTTTGGATATCGAGGCGCGCAATGTCGCGG
The DNA here is from genome assembly GCA_036559125.1 of Vulcanimicrobiaceae bacterium. Lineage (GTDB taxonomy): Bacteria > Vulcanimicrobiota > Vulcanimicrobiia > Vulcanimicrobiales > Vulcanimicrobiaceae > JALYTZ01. Next base: position 21,709 of record DATBTT010000088.1, on the reverse strand, counting down.
CTGCGGAGGCGGCGGGGCCGAAAGGCTCGTACGAACGGCTCGTGCCGGAGTTCCGGATCGAAGGCCGACCGGGAGAAGAACCCAAGATCGCGTATGTAGGCGCGCGCGCGCAGCGCGGATCGAGCGTCGACGTGCTAACCGAAATGGTTGCCGTTATGAATGCGTCCCGCGCGTACGAAAGTAACGCATCGATCTTCGACGTCGGTAAGCGGCTCGCGGAGCGGACCATCGACATGGGGCGCCTATGAAGATCGAACCATTCGTTCCCGACGTCGCGCCGTCGCCGCAACTCGGCTCGCCTGCCGATAGCTCCGCATTCGGCCGTGCGCTCGACGATGCCGGCGCGGCGCTCAATCGCGCCGAGCATAGTGAAGACGCCTTCGCCGCCGGCGCGGGCGATCTCCAGCGCGCGGTCTACGATCGCGCGCGAGCCGACGTCGTGCTATCGGTCGCTACGGCGGCCGCACAGCGCACCGCCCAAGCGCTCAATACCGTTCTCAACATGCAGGTATAAGTGGCGAACGTTGCTGCGCTGTTCGCGCGTTGGAGTAACGCACCAAAGCATCTGCGGGTCGCGGTTGCGGTGATGGCATGCGTTGCGACGATCGTGGTCGCATGCGCGGCATTCCTCGCGCATCCGGCTCGCGCGCCACTCTTCGCGAACCCGTTACAGCCCGAGCAACTCGCCGAAGTGCAGGAACGGCTGGCCGGTTGGAACGTTCCGTTTACGCCGACCGAGGACAATGCGATCGTCGACACTGCGCGCCGTAACGACTTGCTTCTGCGGTTATCGCTCTCGGGCGTTCCGCACGAACATGTCCGGAGTTCGAGCGACGTCTTGGCAAAAATCGGCGCGTTGACGCCGCAAACCGTTATCGACGCGCAGACCCGCGACGGTCTTGCGGGCGATATTCAGCTGGGGCTTCGCGGCATCGACGGAATCGACGACGCGCGGGTCATCATCGCTCCCGCGAAGCCCGGATACTTCGCCGACGAGCAGAGCCACGATGCCAGCGCGAGCGTTCGTCTGCAGTTGCATCCGGGGGCGCGCCTCTCGCGCGACGCGATTGCGGGCGTTCGCGCGTTCGTAGCCGCCGGCGTTCCGGGACTCGATCGATCGAACGTTACCATCGTCGACGATCGCGGCGTCGCGCTCGGCAATGCGGGCAACCCGCAAGATGATGCGGCCGACATGCAGAGTTCGTTGCAAAGCGCGCTCGATGCCGCGCTGGGCGCCGGTGCGGCGATCGTGCGCGTGCGCGCGGAAGTCGACGAACGCGCGCAGCAGAGCCGCGACGTTCGGCGCGTGCCGCTTTCGGCAACGGCGATAACCTCGGCGCACGACAGCGAGCGCTATGACGACGCCGGGAAGCATTACGATAGAGATCGCGCGCAGACCGAGCGTGCCAACGATACGCGCGAAACGACCATATCGACGCAGGCCGGTCGCCTTGCCCGCGTCTCCGTCGCAATTTTGGTGGATGCGCGCCTAAGCATCGACCTGTATAAGGTGCGCTCGATTGCATCGGCAACCGCCGGCCTGGACGCGCGGCGTGGCGATACGATCAGCGTCCAGGCCATCGACTTCGCACACGCGACCGTAGTAAAAAAGGACGGTTGGTGGCTGGCGTACGGCGCGATCGTTCCGTTGCTGCCGACAGTTGCGATTGCCTTCGCACTGCTGGTCGCTCTGCGTTGGTCGTTACGGCCGTTCGCGCGGCTAGTGCGAAGCGCGGCGCATCGCGCGAGAATCGAACGGACCGCGGCAGCGGTCGCCGGAGTCGCGCCGGCGCACGTTCGGGGAGCGCTTGCGGGCGAGCCGCCGCACGCGGCGGCGGCAATAATCAGCGCGTTGCCGGCAGCTACGGCGGCGGCGGTGCTTGACATGTATCCCGAACACGAGCGAGCGGCGATCGTCCGGCGCATGCAACGCCGGCATTCCCCACTCGTTGCGGGTGCGGCGAAGTCGATCGCCGATGTCTGAGTCTTTTCAAAGTCTGGCGTCGCTGCTCGCATGCAAAACGGATTGCGTCGAGCCTGTCGGAACCGAAACGGTCGAAGTTGCCGCGAACCGGCCGCTGCCCGCTCGCGATGAGTTTCAAGAGCTCTCGCGCGATGTCACGTTTTTCCACGTGCATCTTCGCGAAGCACTCGAACGCGCCGTCGACGTGTTGCTGCGCGATATTGCCGCCGACGTGCTGGCGCGCGAACTTAGACTCGCGCCCGCCGACATCGGTGGCATCGTCGAGCGCGCGTTGCTTCGGTATCGAAACGAGGAGCCGCTTCGGATTCGCGTGCATCCCGACGACGCGTCTGCCGCAACCCACGCTTCTATCCCGATCGAGTTGGATCGGAAGCTGCGGTGCGGCGACGCCGTCATCGAATTGCGTGACGGGTCGGTTGACGCATCGCTCGGCGTTCGTCTGGCCGACGTTCTGCGCCGCCCGCGATGATTGCGCGCGGGGTCGTACTGGTAGCGGCGAATGGATTGATCGAAGCGCGAATGCCGGCCGCTGCGCTCGGCGACGGCGTTGCGATTGTGGGCGCTCGCGAGATCGTGTACGGCAGCGTTGTGGCGATACGGACCGATCGGGTGACCGTGGCGCCGTACGGAACGCTCGACGGGGTCAGCGTCGGCGACGCGGTGCATGGCGATACGGCCGCGACGACGTTGCCGCTGGGCATGGCAGTCCTCGGACGCGCGATCGATGCGCGCGGCAGCGCGCTCGACGGGCGCGGCCCGGTTGCGGGCATCGCCACGCGAATCGGCGGCGAGTCGTTACTGCCGGCGCAACGCCGGCCCATCGACTATCCATTGTGGACGGGCGTGCGCGTCATCGACGCACTGTTGACCGTTGGTCGCGGCGCGCGTCTGGGGCTATTTGGCGGTCCCGGCGTCGGCAAGTCGACGCTGCTGCACATGTTGACGCGCGGCGCGCATGCCGACGCGGTCGTCGTCGGCCTGATCGGGGAACGGGGCCGCGAGGCCGAAACGTGGATGCGCGGTTGCGATTCTCGAACGACGATCGTGTGCGCGACCGGCGACCGGTGCGCGTCCGAGCGCGTTCGCGCGGCGCGAATCGCGCTCGCGCAGGCGCATGCGCTGCGCTCGCGCGGCCTGCACGTGCTGGTCATCCTGGATAGTCTCGCGCGCTTCGGCGCGGCCCTGCGCGAAGTCGCCGTCGCAACCGGGGAGAGCGTGGGACGCGGAGGATACCCCGCGAGCGTCTTTCACGACATGGCACGATTGCTCGAAAGCGCGGGCGCGACGCCGCGCGGCTCGATTACCCTGCTCGCAACGGTTCTCTCCGATGGCGACGAGCGCGATCCGCTCAGCGACGCCGCACGGTCGCTGCTCGACGGGCACATCGCACTCTCGGCCGACATCGCGCACGCCGGTCGCTTTCCCGCGATCGACGTGCCTGCGAGCGTCAGCCGCACGATGACCGATGTCGTCGATGCCGAGCAAGCGCGCCACGCCCGCAGCGTGCGCGCCGCTCTCGCTACGCTCGCCCGAACGGCCGACGCGCGCGCTCTGGGCATCGTTCCGGTCGAGCCGCTCGCTCAGCGGGCAGTCGGCCTCGAAGCGTCGATCGAGCACTTTTTGGCTCAAGGCGACGAATCCGCAGATCCGGCGACGACCCGTGCGGACCTGGCCACTCTTGCCGATAACTTAGAGGACACATCATGGACATCACGACCGAAATAGCCTCGGTGCAGGCCCGAATCGCGCAAATTACCGGCATGTCGGCGGCCGGCCCTTCGGCCGTTGCCGGTCCGGGCGCCGCCGGTGCGGGCGTTGACGGGCTGCCCCTGCTCGACGCCGCGCGGCCAAGCAGCTTTGCGGGCATGGTGCAGTCGGCATTGGGCGCCTCCGCGCCGAACGCCCCGTCCATGGTGCCTCCGGCGCAGATCGACAGTCTCGTTCAGGCAAACTCGGCGGCGTGGGGCGTGGATCCGGCGCTGGTCAAGGCGATTATCGCCAATGAGTCAGGGTTCAACGCCAACGCGACCTCGCGAACCGGCGCCCAGGGCCTCATGCAGCTCGAACCCGGCACGGCCGCCGGCTTGGGAGTCAGCGACAGCTACGACCCCGCCCAAAATGTTTGGGGGGGCACCCGTTACATTCGGGGCCTGTTGGAGCGTTTTCATGGTGACATGCGTCTTGCGGTCGCCGCGTACAATGCCGGCCCGGGCGCAGTCGAGAAATACGATGGTGTGCCGCCTTATGCCGAGACGCAAAATTACGTTCAAAACGTCTTATCGAGTTACGACAAGTACAAGGGCGAGGTCCGCTAGCCGCGCGCTGCTGCTGGCATTGCTCGGCGTGGTTCTTACCGCGCAGGCGCCGCCGCCCGCGCCGACGATCGTCGGGCTTTTCGACGCTCGCAAGACGGCGCTGGCGAAGCTCGGCGATCGCGTGCCCAAATCCCTCGAGGTTTCCGGCACGCTCAAAGGCTTTGCGCTGAACGGAACGTTTCACACGTGGCATGACGGCAATCTCGATCGCTACGATGAAATTCTCGGCGTGCGCGAAGAGCGCACGATCCGCATCGGCGATCGCGAATACGCCCAGAATCCCAGCGGCGACGTTCGCCAACTCAAAGGATTGCTCGCGCACCGCCAGACGACGCAAGACTTCATCGACTCGGGCGCGTTTCTAAACCAGCCGCAATACACGACGCTGGTCGGGAGAACGACGATAATCGGTGGGCGCGACACGTATCAAATGCGCGTGGCACCGCCGGACGGCCAGCCGGAAACGGTATTCCTCGATGCCACGACCTCGATGATCGATCGCATCAGTTACACCGACGAAGACGGCGCGACGACGATCGATTATTTCGATTATCGTTCGGTAAAGGGCGCAATCTTGCCGTTCCGCCAGGTCGAATCGAACGGCGATCACGACTACGACGTCACCGAGACGACCATGGGCGTTCGCGTGAACGCACCGATCGCTGCAGCTGTCTTCGCGTTGCCGAAGAGCACGCAGATCCAGACCGACCGGCCGCTGACGGTGCCGATCGCCGAACGGCAGGGCCACTACTATACCGCCGTATCGATTCGCGGACACGATTATGAGTTTTTGATCGACACCGGCGCGCAGGGCGTGGTGGTGGACTCGCGCGTTGCGGCAGCGCTGCTGCTCGTACCCAACGGCCGGCTCGAGGTTTCCGGCGCGACGCGCGTCGGCGGGCTCGGCATCGCCGAACTCGACAGCATTGGGATCGGCGCGGCAACGCTGCCGGTGCGCGTCGTGAGCATTCTCGATCTGCGCACCGCGACGGGCGGCGCGTTTCCCATCGACGGGATCCTCGGATATCCGTTTTTTGCGGCGGCCGAAGTGCGCATCGATCCCGACAAGATGACGATGACCATCGGCAAACCCGGATCGCTCGACGTTCTCGGCTCGAAGTTCGCGGTGGACGTCGATCGTCAGTTGGCCGAAATCAACGCGCGTTTGGACGGGGTCGACGGCCGTTTCGTCTTGGACACCGGCAACGGTAGCGAATTATTGATTTTCAATCCGTTCATGCAGGAGCATCCCGGGCTGATACCCTACGCGGGTCACGCGGCGGTTTCGAATTACGGAGTAGGAGGCTCGATGCACGCGATCGGACTGACAATCGACGAATTGGACATGGGACCGTTCCGGTTCTTCAACCGCTACGCCAACGTCATGCTGTCGCAATCCGGCGCGTTCGCCGATAAGTTCGACGCCGGGAACATCGGCATGGCCACGCTTCGAAACTTCGTCACCACCTTCGACTTGGCTAACGGCGCCATGTATCTCTCGCGCGGAGCGCGCTTCGACGACGGTCGCTATCGCAGCGTAATCGAGCAATAATCCTTTAACGGCGCGGTCATGAGCGCGGCGTACGCTTGCGCCATGACGATCACCGATCATCTCGAATTCAGCGTTCTTACCGCTCCCCTCGCGGCTATGGATCGCCGATCGCTTTCGCAAGCATGGTACTCCGCGCTCTACGCGCAGGAGCGTTCGCCTGAAGCACCGGCTGCGCGGATGCGACCATCGGCACAATCCGAGACCGCCGCGCCTGCGCGAAGTAAAAACGCAATTGCAAACAACTCGCGCATACCATCGTCTGCGCGTACCCACACCGTTGAAGACGAACGCGGACGATTGGCTGCGGCCGGACCCGAGCGCCGCGCGGCGCGCTCCCCGCTCGCGCGGAGGATCGAGCGAACCTTTACCCAGTGGGGTAACGTGGCGCGCAACGGCACTTTTCGTCTGGATGGCGCGAAAGGAAGGGTGCACGTTGTGCTGCAGCAGCGCGGATCGCGCGTGCAATTGATTGCCGTGTGCGACGCGCGCGCGCACGCGTCCGTCGCTGCGGCTCTGGCGCAAGCGCGCTATGCGCTCGCGGCACGCGGCATCGTCCTTGAAACGCGCGCGCAGGCCGCGTCATGTTAATATCCGGAGCGACGTCGCGCGCGATATCCGACGTCGCTGCCCGCGAGGCCGACGTGTTGCGCGCGTTCGTGCCGGGCGCCGTTCCGGAACGTACCGACGTCGCGACGGGTTCGCGGTCACTACCGTCGCTCGATCCCTTGAGCGTCGCGGCGCCCAGCGATGCGTTCTTCGTCGTACGCGACGACCGGGGTCGCCTTTGCTTTAGTCGCGACGGCACGTTCCAACTGCGAGGCGGCGAGTTGGTCGATAGCAAGGGCGCACCCGTGTTGGGTTATCTAGCGGAAGGAGCTACGCTCTCACCGCTGCGCGCCGATCCGGTTGACGCAGCGCTCAACCTCACCGATGACGCTCGTGTCGAGAGCGACGGTTCGGTAACCTACGGCCGGGCGACGATCGATCCGCGTACCGGCACGCGCGAAGAGCGCCGCACGTCGCTCGGACGTATCGCCTTGGCGCGTTTCGCGGCCGGCACCAAACTCGACGCGCTCGACGCCTCGCGCTCGACGGCGCCGCCGGGCGCCATTCCACACGTGGGACGCGCGGCCGACGGAAACTTCGCAGCGCTTACGACCCATGCGCGTGAGGGTAGTCGCGTCGACATCGATCGGGGATTGCAAAAATTGCAAGAGGCGTATCTCGCGCTCGACGCGCTGCGCAGCGCGGACCGCGCGCGCGACGGCGTTCGAAAAACGGCGATGGACCTGTTGAAATGATGGTCCTCGGATTCGCGCGACGCGGCGAGTACGTCGGTGGCCGGTACGTACGGCGCGCGGTGTTGGAGCCGCGCTCTTTGCTGCCCGTCTCCGCGGCATGCCTGGTCGCCAACGGCGTGCGGGAACGGCTCGCCGAGATATTGGCGACCGACGTCTCCTTGCGTTTGCTCGAACCCCGGCTTCCCGACCCGGACGCATGGCATGCGATCGCGCGGGATGCGACGTGCTATCGGGTGCGCGGTCCGCTAGCCGACGCTGCGGTCGTGCTGCGCGCGTCAGACGCGCTCGCGATGGCAGCGGCCGCCTTCGGAGAGTCGCCGCCGGAACTGCGCGAGATGTCCTCGATTGAGGCGAGGGTCCTGGGCGGCGCCGTCACGGCGCTCGCGGCGGCGTTGGCGCCCGTTTGCGGCTTTCGCGAGGCGCCCTCGCTCGAACATCTCGCGCGATTGCACGGCTTTACAACGTATTTCGAGCTCCTGGTGGAGCGGCCGGTCGCCGCTCGCATCGGCATCGCGCTCTCGCGAGAGCCGGTTTCGAGCGGTTCGGTCGGCATCCGCACGGCGGACCTTCTGGACGTCCCGCTGGAGCTTTCGGTCGAACTCGGGCGCGGCCGCCTCGAAGCTATGGAGATGCTCGCCTTACGTCCGGGCGTCGTGGTGCCGATGATGACAAAGGTGGGTGGACTTGGATCACTTAAGGTGGCCGGAACGATCGTGGCGCGCGGTGAGTGCGGAACGATCCACGGCCGGTACGCGCTAATCGTGCGCGGCGGTTCGGAGGGCTCGTGAGGACGATGGCAGCGGAACAACACAATAACGGCGTCGACCAGAAAAATTTAGACGTGCTCATGAACGTGGCGCTGCAGGTGACCGCGGAACTGGGCAAGTGCAAAATGCCGGTCTCGGAGATCCTCAAGCTGGGAACGGGATCGATCGTCGAGCTCGACCGCCTTGCAGGCGGTCCGGTGGATCTGCTCGTCAACGACAAGCTGATCGCCCGCGGCGAAGTCGTCGCAATCGACGATAACTTCGGCGTGCGCGTCACGGAGCTCATACAAAACCCCATCGGTTAGCAACGTCCCGGCAACCCGCTCGCAACGGCCCGATGCGATAATTCGGGCATGGATGGATTGCTGCGGATCGCCGATCACGCGCACGGCACGCTTCCGCTAGACGTGCTCGCCGGACTCACGGTGCTCTCTATAGCGCCGTTCGTGCTGGTGATGTGTACCTCGTTCGTGAGAATCGTCGTGGTGTTGTCGCTGGTCCGCAGTGCGATCGGCGCGGCCGCGCTTCCGCCCAACACGATACTAACCGGCGTTGCCTTGGTGTTGACGTTCGTGATCATGTCACCGACGCTCGCGAAGATCTCCCACGATGCGGTCGAGCCATACGGTCGCGGTCACTTGACGCAGAGCCAGTTCGTGGATCGCGCGATCGCACCGCTTCGGGCGTTCATGCTGCGCCAAACGCACGTGGCCGATATCGCACTCTTCGAACGCGTCGCGCATCGCGCGACGGAAAACCCCGTGCAAGCACCCACCTACGTGCTGATACCGGCATTCGTGGTCGGCGAGCTGCGCGATGCATTTGCGATCGGGTTCGCGCTCTATTTGCCGTTCGTCGCCATCGATTTGGCGGTTGCGTCGATTCTCATGGGCCTCGGAATGTTCATGCTGAGCCCGCCGGTCATCTCGCTTCCGGCAAAACTGCTGCTCTTCGTCATGGTCGACGGATGGGCATTGGTCTGCGGAGGCGTGGTCTCCAGCTTTAGATAAGGATGCGCGATGCGCATAAGCGATGCACTGAAGTCGGTCCGGCCGTTCTTTTCGTTCGAGTTCTTTCCGCCGCGCGACGAATCCGGGGTCGAGCAGCTATTGCAGACGGTCGAAACGCTGCGTCCGCTGCGACCCGCCTTCGTTTCGATTACGTACGGCGCCGGCGGGTCGACGCGCGCGCGCACCGTCGAGCTTTCCGCGCGTATTCGCAACGAGATCGGCCTCAACGTGATGGCGCACGTCACCTGCGTCGGTAACGCGCGAGCCGATTTACGCGCGCTCTTCGCGGAACTTGAAAGCTTGGGCATCGAGAACGTCCTGGCATTGCGCGGCGATGCACCGCGCAACGACCCGGCTTTCCACGCCGCACCCGGCGGGTTTTCGTACGCGACCGAAATGGTAGCTATGCTCGATCGAGGGTACCGGTTTTGCATCGGCGGCGCGTGCTACCCCGAGAAGCACGTCGAGGCTCCCGACGCGGAAAGCGACATGCGAGCGTTACGACAAAAAGTAGATGCCGGCGCGCAATTTTTGATAACGCAATTGTTCTTCGACAACGACGCGTACTTCACGTTCGTCGACCGTGCCCGCGAAGCCGGCATCGACGTGCCGATCATTCCCGGCATCATGCCGATTACCAACTACGAGCAAATCGCACGGTTCACCGCGATGTGCGGTGCGACGATTCCGCCGAAACTGTTGGTCGAATTGGAAGAGCGGCGCGGTCAATCAAAGGCCGTAGAAGACTTGGGAGTCGCGTACGCCACACTGCAGTGCGCCGACCTGCTGCGGCGCGGCGCGCCCGGCGTGCACTTCTACACGCTCAATAAGTCGCCGGCGACGCGCGCCATCGTAAGCTCTCTCCTCGCGGCAACGGCCTGGAAATTGTCGTACTGATTCGTCCATAGCGCGGTAGCCGCGGGGCAATGTATTCCAGATAGCATCGGCGCATGGTCGCTTTCGATGGATTGCTGCGCGAAGCGCTGATCGTGACGTCGGTATTGTGCGTCCCGCTGCTCGTGCTAGCGACGCTGGTAGGAACGGCGGTCGCCATTCTGCAGGCCGCGACGCAGGTTCAAGAACAGACCCTGGCGCTGCTTCCCAAATTGCTGGCAGTCGGCCTTGCCGTTGCGTTCTTCGGCGCTTTCGGCATGCGATTGTGCGCCGCGCTTTTTACCGACGTCTTGGCGCAAGTTCCGGCGCTGGTGCGTGGATGAGCGGAGCAGCCGTTCTCGTGTTCGGGCGCTGCGCGGGGTTCGTCTTTCGGGCGCCGGGTTTTTCTCATCCCGTCGTTCCGCATGCGGTGCGCGCCGGCGTCGCGCTCGTTCTCGCAATCGGACTCGCGCCGGTCGTGCGCGCGTCGCGCGTCCCCGACGGCGTCGCCTTCGTTCTGGCGCTCGCGACCGAGTTCGGCATCGGCGCTGCTATCGGGTTGGCTGCGTCGCTGTTATACGATGGAGCCTACGCGGGCGGCCGCGCTCTCGACGATTACGTCGGCATTCGCGGCAGCGTGCCCACGGCGCAACTCTATGCGCCCAGCGGCTTCGGACGCATCTGGTCCAACGTGTTTCTCGCCGGATTTTTCTTGTGCGGCGGATACCGTCCCGTGGTGCTCGTTTTCGCGCGCAGTTTCGACCGGCTGCGACCGGGCGCTGTAACGAGTGCCGCCGGCTTCGCGCATTTCGCCACGGCGCTACCCGGCACGATTATCGGAGCGGCATTGCTGGTCGCCGCTCCGGCGATTGCGCTCGCGTTCGTCATGCAATTCACGCTCGCTGCTCTCGCGCGCGTAATACCGCGCTTTGCGAGCTTCACGTTGTCGTTCCCGCTCGTTTTTCTGGCCGGCCTTGCGGCGACGCTCGTGGCGGTGCCGCTACTCTTTCCGCAAAGCGGCCACCCCTGGTTGTACCTCCCGTTTTTAGGCCCGCCGTAAAATGCAAGAGACGGGGGAGAAGCGGTTCGAACCGACGCAGGCGCGATTGGAGCGCGCGAAGCGCGAAGGCAACGTCGCAACGTCAAAAGAGTTGGGAGCGGTCGCGGCATTCGGCGCTGCCTTGGCCGCAAGTGCCGCAGTGGCCGGGCCGCTCGGCGTGGCGTCGCGCGAAGCATTGCTTGACGCCGCTGCGGGACGCAGCGAGCGTTCCGGCCTCGCTATGGCTTGCGCGTTGATGCTCGTGCCGGTGCTTTGTGCGGCGCTCGGCGGAGCTGCCGTTTCGCTGTTGCAATCGGGGGGACTGCGCCTGATTGCGATCGGCGCGCGATTCGAGCGGCTTTCGCCTGCAGAAGGTCTCAAACGGATGTTTTCGCGCGAAGCAGTCGTAGCCGCGGTTCGCGCATTGCTCGCGTTTGCATGCGCCGCCGGCGCGCTGTGGCCGGTCGCGCTGCGGATGTACGGCGCAGCGGTGCGAGGCGGCGGCGTTGCAGGTATCGCAGCGGTCGCCTGGAGCGGCGCGCTGCGAAGCGCCGCAATCGCGTGCGCGATCGGCGCGGCCTTTGCGTTGGCCGATTACGGCATGCAACTGGCCAACTGGCGCAAGAAGCTGCGCATGTCGTTTGACGAACTGCGACGCGAACAACGCGAGCACGACGGCGATCCCGCAGCGCGCGGGCGTCGCAAGAGCTTTCACCGGCAGCTCTCCGTCGGATCGCTCGCGCGGCTGCACGATGCGGCATTTGTAATTACGAACCCAACGCATATCGCAATCGCGCTCGAATACCGGCCGCCCGAAATTGCGGTTCCGCGCGTATTGGTGCGCGCTGCGGACGAAATTGCCGCACTCGTGCGCGAACGCGCCCGGGCGTTGCGTATTCCGTTGCTCGAAAACGTTCCACTCGCGCGAGCGCTCTATGCAAGTGCACGTCCCGGCGACGCCATTCCCGCCGAAACGTACGTCGCGGTAGCGGAGATCGTGGCGGCGCTCGTGCGCTCGGGTGCGATCGCGTGACGAAGGGGTATTCGACCTACGGATTCGCCGCGCTCTTGCTCGCGATCGTCGCGATTCTAATCGTCCCGCTGCCGCCGTGGCTGCTCGACGTGCTCCTCGGCATCAACGTGTTCGGGTCGGCACTCGTCCTGCTGCTGAGCGTTACCATCGAGCAGCCGTTGCAATTCTCAGCGTTCGCGCCGGCGTTGCTCGTCGCGACGCTGTTCCGACTCTCGCTGGACGTGTCGGCAACCCGGTTGATCCTCACCCAGGGACACATCCCCGGCGGCGTGGGCGCGATCATTCCGGCGTTCGGCGCGTTTGTCGTGCGCGGCAATCTGGTCGTGGGCTTGATCGTGTTCGCGATCCTGGTGACCATTCAATTCATCGTCATTGCCAGCGGATCGCAGCGAGTCGCCGAAGTTGCGGCGCGCTTTACCCTTGACGCGATGCCCGGCAAACAGATGGCCATCGATGCAGACGTGCATGCAGGCTTGCTCGACGCAGAAGGCGCGCGGCGCAAACGCGAACTGGTGCAGCGCGAGGCCGATTTCTACGGTGCGATGGACGGCGCGGGAAAGTTCGTCAAAGGCGATGCCGTCGCGGCGCTCGTAATCGTCGCCCTCAATCTCGCGGGCGGAATCGTCGTCGGCGCGGCGTACCGCGGCATGTCGCCGCTCGACGCGCTCGACACGTTCGCGCTGCTCTCGATCGGAAACGCCCTGGTGACGACGCTACCGGCGTTCTTGCTTTCCACCGCAATGGGCATGATGGTGACGCGCGTCGCCGCCGACGGTTCGCTCGGCGCAGACCTTGCCGCGCAACTCTTCGCGCGTCCCGACGTATTGCGCGTCGCCGGCGGCCTGCTGCTCGCACTCGCGCTCGTGCCCGCGCTGCCGCGGCCCGTGTTCGTCGTACTCGGCCTGAGTGCTATCGGCGGCGCGCACCTCGCCAAACGCGCGGCACAACGACTTGACCGGGAACAAAATTACGCGCGGGAGGCCGCGAAGCGTCAGGCAATCCGGCGGCCCGAAATGGCGCTGGGGCTCGTCGGCGTCGACATGGTGTCGATCGAACTCGGCGCGAATCTGGCGCCTTTATTGGCCGCACCGCTGGCCGACGCGTTGTTGGACCGGGTTGGAGAAGTGCGCCGCGCGCTCGCCGCTGAGACCGGCATCGTGCTGCCGGGCGTACGTTTGCGCGACGATCTCGCTCGCGACCCCGACACGTACGCGATTCGCGTGCGCGACAGACTCGCCGGCGACGGCGTGCTGGTGTTGGACCGGATGCTCGCGGTTGCCGAAGAGCCGACGCTAGTTCGAATTGGTGGTGAAACCGCGCGCGAACCCGTCTACGGATTGCCTGCGCGCTGGATCGATCCACGCGAGCGGGAGCGCGCACAGACCGAAGGCGCGCTGGTTTTCGACGCGGTGTCGATTCTCGGGTCGCACCTGGCCGAGGCAGCGCGCGGGCATGCGGCGGAGTTGCTGGGGCGTCAAGAATTGCAGACGCTACTCGAACACTTGCGCGCGACCGTCCCTACGTTGATCAAAGACGTCGGCAGCGAGACGTTGCCTGTGGCCTCGGTGCAGAAGGCGCTCGGCTCGTTGTTGCGCGAGCGAATTTGGCCGCGCGATCCGGTGGCCGTACTGGAAGCGATGCTGGATGCCGCCGTGACGAGCCACGATCCGCGGGAGCTGGCCGAAGCCGTCCGCCGGGTTCTGGTCCCGTCGCAACTGCGGCGCCGCGGGCTGCGGCTGCTCGAGCCGCTTTTGCTGGATCCCGAGCTGGAGCGCAGTTTTGCGGCCGGCACGCCGGACCCGAATGTGGCGCTGAATTTCAGGGACCGGGCGGCCGCATATAAGATGGAAACGCCGCCCGCGCGGGCGGCGGTCGTCTGCACTGCCGCCGTCCGCCCGGTCCTTGCCGAATTCTTGCTCGCATCGGGTCTATCGCTGGACGTCTACGCTTACGGCGAGCTGCCCGCGGAGATCGAGCTTCGGCCGGCCGGCATCGTGGAGTTCGCAGGTCCCACCGGCGGCCGGGCGAACTTCGGGGAGTTTGACGGCCCCACCCGGGCTTGATAAACTCTGTGAGTTTGACGCTGCGGCCGGGCCTTCCGCGCCGCGGCGCTGCTTTTTCCCCTGGACGGTTATGAGCTGGAATAGACTAAAAAACCCGATTAAGGCAATCGTCGTTATCGCGATTATCGCCTTCAGTCTTTGGGCGATCCTGCCCGTGCAGAAAAACGTTCATCTCGGGCTCGATCTGAGCGGCGGCGTGCGGCTGTTGCTCCAGCTCTATCCCACGGCCGACGTTCCGCAAATCAACGCGCAGGTGCAAGCGCAGACCCGCGACGTTATCGACAACCGCATCAACGGCCTCGGCGTCGCCGAGCCGCAAATCACCAACGTCGGGACCAACCGCATTCTCGTCGAGCTGCCGCAGGTGAAGAATCCCGAGCAGGCCGAGCAAGTGCTCAAACAAGTGGCCGTGCTCGAATACAAGATCATGCCGCCGGCCGTCGAGCAACGCGCCGAAGCAGCGCTCGCCGCGTGCAAGGCAAATCCCAAAGACACCAAAGCGTGCGATTACGCCAACATCGGCGCGTACAACGCGAGTGGACCGGTCGTCTATTCAGGTAAAGAGCTCAAGAGCGCGCAAGCGGGATACGACCAGTCGAACAATCCAGACATTCAATTTCAAACAAAAAACCCAAAGAAGTTTGGCGCGCTGACGACCAAGAATCTCGGAAAATTGCTCGCGATCTTCCTCGACAAGAAGTATCTTTCGGCGGCGACGATTCAAGGTGCGATCTTCGACAGCGGCCAGATAACCGGGCCTTTCACTCAAGACTACACGATTACGCTTGCGAACGAACTCAATGCCGGCGCATTGCCCGTGAGCGTCAAGATCGTCGAGAACGAGACCATCGGGCCCACGCTCGGTAAAATCGACCTCGTGAAATCGCTCTATGCGTCGCTCGTCGGTCTGGGCGTCGTGCTGCTGTTCATGATCGTCGTGTACCGTCTGCCGGGCTTGCTCGCGGACGTTGCGCTCATGATCTATGTCTTGATGATGTTGATGGTGCTCGCCATCGCGCACGCGACGTTAACGCTGCCGGGCATCGCGGGCTTCGTGCTCTCGATCGGTATGGCCGTCGACGCGAACGTGCTGATCTTCGAACGTTTGAAAGAAGAACTTTGGGCAGGCAAGACGATGCGCGCCGCGGTGCGCATCGGTTTCTCGCGCGCATTTTCCGCGGTCTTCGACAGCCACTTCACGACGATCGTGGGTGCGGGCGTGCTGTACATGCTTGGCACGGGCACGGTGAAGGGTTTCGCGTTCACGCTGTTCTGGGGGACGGTGCTCTCGCTGGTAACTGCCGTATTCATTACGCGATTCTTCCTCGACTCGATCGTCGACAACGATCTGGTTACGGCGCCGACCGCATACGGCGTGAAGACTGAAGACGTGGGCGTCTTCGCAAAGGTAGGGGCCTAACCGATGCTCTTTCGCAGACTCAATTGGAACGTCGTCGGCTGGTTCCGTACCGTTTCGACCATCTCGTATGTGATCATCGCCCTCGGCATCGCCGCGATGATCTATCACGCGTCGACCGCCCCCGGCGGCGGGTTTCAACCGTCGCACGCGTTGAGACTCGGCCTCTCGTTCACGGGTGGAACCGACGTCAACGTCGCGTTCGCCAAGCCCGTGCCGCTCGACGCGTTACGCGCCGGGCTCGCGAAGATCGGCGTCACCGATGCGCGCATTACGACCGTCGGATCGACGAATGCAGGCTTGGCATCGAAGTATTCGGTCGACACGCAGGTCGCGCTCGGCAATGACGCCGGCAAACTGTGGAACGCGCTCAACGCGGTGGCACCCGTTGACCGCGGGTCGTCTTCGATTACGTCGGTGGGCCCGTCGCTCGGTAAGGAATACCTGACCAAGGCGCTATGGGCGTTGGTCATTGCGCTGGGCATCCAATTCTTGTACATCGCGTTCCGCTTTGGGTGGAACTACATCTTCGGTTTGGTCACGGTCATCGCGCTGGTCCGCGACGCCTTGATGATGATCGGCATCTACGCGATTGCCGACAAGCCGGCCGACGACGCGTTTTTGGCTGCCGTGCTTACCGTCATCGGATACTCGGTCATGGACACGATCGTCATCCTCGATCGAATTCGAGAAAATACGAAGCTCATGGCGGGCGAAGCCTATGAGAAGATCGTCAACACGTCGATCTTGCAGACGATGACGCGCTCGTTCAACACGCTCGCGACCGTCGTCATAACGCTGGTCGCGTTGCTTGCTTTCGGCGGCGTTTCGCTCAAGAACTTCGCATTCGCATTGCTCGTGGGCATTTGCTCGGGCGGTTACCACTCGATCTTCTACTCCGCGCCGCTGGTACTTGGTTTTCGCAAACGCCAACTCGAAGCGGCCGCCCGCAAGCGCCGTGCCGGCGTGGTCGACCGCACGCGTTCCGCGCGAACGGTCGCCGAAGCCAAGGCGTTGGGCGCGCACGGCGGCGCGGCGCGCGAGGATATCGTTGCGGCGCGCAAAGAGCGTCGTGCCAAGGCGAAATCGCAGCGCACGAGCCCCGGTCCGGTTCGCTATAACAAACGCAAACGCGACGAGTCGACGAGTGCGATAGCCGTCGACGAACCGGCGGCGTACGAAGAAGAAGAACCGATGGATCCGCTCGACGCGCAGAACGCGGGCATGCACGATGAAGCGTTCGACCAAGGGCACGAGGAGATCAACCTCAATCTCGAAGGCTTCGAGCCCGAGGAACCGTTGCCGTCGGAGCATGAGTCGGCGCACCCGCACAACGGGTGACCGCCTGCCGCCGCCGACCCCGTCGGAAGCGGCCTTCGAGCGCGTCCTAGCCCAATTCGCCCAACTCGTCCTTCGACAAGCTCAGGATGACAAATCCCAAGCTCAGGATGACAAATCCCGTCACCCTGAGCTTGTCGAAGGGCCCCGTCACCCTGAGCGTGTCGAAGGGCCTCGTCACCCTGAGCGTGTCGAAGGGCGGCGTGAGGAGAGCATCGACGAGTTTGTGGAGCGGGCGTATGCGCAGCGAGCATCGTATCTCGAGCGCGACCGGTATGCGACCATCGGCGACGCGCACGCGTTCCACACCAAGGTCGCGGGCGTCTCGTTCGAGAGCCGTCAAGACCTGATTGCCGGCCTCCAAATCGACTACAAGCTGACCCTCGAGCGCCAACCCGATAATCCGCACGACGCAAATGCGATAGCCGTGCGGTACGGCAATCTTCAAATCGGCTTCCTCGCCAAGGGAATGGCCAAACATCTCGCGCCTCGCATCGACGCCGGTGCCCGCTATCGCGCGCGCATCGAGTCGCTCACCGGCGGTCCGTCGGCAACTGCGAACCGAGGCGACCGCAATCGCGGCGTCAACATCTACGTCGAACGCGAATACGATGCGCGTCCCAGTGCCTTCGACCTCGAGTCGCGTGCGGTCGCCGACCACGACAGCGTGCGGGACGCGTTGATCGGCGACCGGCAACCACGCGAGGCTCAACGAGCGGTACTCGAACGAATCGACGCGCGCAAAAACACGCTCGCGGTGCTGGGCACGGGCCGCGGTAAATCGTTCTGCTTTCAGTATCCGGCTGTCTATCGCGCGCTCGACGGTGCACAAAAAACCCTCGCGCTCTATCCGCTGCGCGCGCTCGCGAACGATCAGTATGAGGCGCTTATACGGCGTCTCGATGGTTTCGGGTTGCGGATATTGCGCGCCAACGGCGCCATCTCGTCGGAGGAACGCGCCGAGCTGATGGACGCGCTCGCCGAGGGAACCTGGGACATGATCCTTTCGACGCCGGAGTTTCTCCAATTCCACCGCGAGGCGTTTACCGGGCGCAGCGTTCCCACGTTCGTCGTTGTCGACGAAGCCCATCATCTTTTTGAGTCAAACCATCGCGCCGCATACGGATCGCTCGGACGAACGATCGCGTCGCTCGGCAATCCGCAGGTGCTCGCGCTAACCGCGACCGCCGGCGACGAAGCGTTCCATCACATCGTCGAGCAGCTCAAGATAGAAGCCTGGGTGGTGGACCCGACCGTGCGTGAAAACCTCCACATCACCGACGCGCGCGGCAAGCGTGACAAAAGCGCGAAAATCGCATATTTGCGCGACGTATTCGCCGACGGCGGCAAAGCCATCGTGTATTGTAATTCGCGCAGCGAAGCGACGGCCGTCGCCGAGGCGCTGCGTTCCAGTTTTGGAAATGACGTGATGTTTTATCACGCCGGCATGGGATCGGCGGATCGCGCGCAGGTCGAAACGCTCTTTCGAAGCAACGGCTTGCGCATCGTGGTCGCAACCTCAGCCTTCGGCGAAGGCATCGATCTTCCCGACGTACGCCACGTCGTGCTTTACCATTTGAATTTCGATTTCACCGAATTCAATCAACAGGCGGGCCGCGCCGGGCGCGACGGCGGCGACGCGCAGATCCACCTACTTTTCGGCGATGCGGACCGGCGCATCAACGAGTTCATTATCGATCGCGAAGCGCCTACGATTCACGTACTGCGCGAACTCTACAAGGGCATGCGCGGCATGTCGGACGAAGGAATGCTGCGATCGACGCACGTGGACATCGCGCGGACGCTGGAGCTAGATAAGGCCAACGAGCGCACCGTCGGCATCGCGCTCCGAATTTTTGAAGACGAGGGATTGGTGGAAAACGGAATCGACGACGACGGGCGCTTTGTCCGTTTTCTTCAAGTCGACGGTAAGGTAGATCTCTCCAAAAACGAACGTTTCGCCGAAGGCGAGGCCGAACGCGAGGATTTTGCGCGCTTCTGCGAGTTGGTGTTGACGGCCAGCGCGAGCGCGCTCGAACGCATCGTGAACCGACCGATTTACCCCGATCGAATCGCTTTGGTTCGATGATTCGTCCACCGGCACTGCGCGACGGGGATATCGTTGCGCTCGTATCGCCGGCAGGCCCGCTCGGCGATGCGGCCGATCTGGCACGCGCGTGCGACGCGGTCCGAGCGCTCGGTTTCGAACCGCGCCCCGGCGCCCGCGCATTGCTCCACGACGGCTATCTTGCCGGCAGCGACGAAGAACGGGCAGCGGATTTTAACGAGGCGGCGCGAGACCCACGCGTGCGCGGCATATTCGCGCTACGCGGCGGCTACGGCACCATGCGCATTCTGAACCTGCTCGATTACGAAGCGTTGCGCAGAGATCCTAAAGTCATTCTCGGATACTCGGACCTCACCGCGCTGCTCAACGCCGTTACATCGCGCGCAGGTCTCGTCACGTTTCACGGGCCGGTGGCGGCGTTGTCCGCTTTCACGCCGATGGTCGCGCAGGCTTTACGGCGTGCCGTGTGCGTCGCCGAGCCTCTCGGCATCCTTGCGATGCGCGATGCACAGGCTATCTCCGGCGGAAGCGCGCGGGGTCGGTTGGCGGGCGGTAATCTATCGCTGATCTCCGCATTGGTCGGGACGCCGTTCGCGCTCGATCTCGACGACGCGCTCGTGTTTCTCGAGGATGTTGATGAGGCGCCCTACCGCATCGATCGAATGTTGACGCAATTGCGCTTGAGCGGCGCATTGGCGAAAACCGCAGGCGTGCTCGTCGGCGAATGCCGCAACTGCGACGTCGATCCCGAGCACGCGTACGGGCGCATGCCGCTCGATCGAACGCTGCGCGACCGCTTAGGCGATCTCGGCCTTCCCGTCCTCGCCGGAGCCGCCATCGGCCACATTGAAGAGCAGTGGACCGTTCCGATCGGCGTCCGCGCAACGCTCGACGCCGACGCGCGCGAACTCCGAGTCGAAGAGGCGGCGGTAACGTAGGCAATCCTGCATGTCGTTACGCGACGACGCGCTCTGCCTGAGCCGCATCGGTTTCGCTGAAGAACCGATTGTGCGTCTCGCTGACTTTGGGACCCCACGGGTCGACTTGGCTCGAGCTCACTGGGAAGTGAACGGTCGGACCGACCGCATCGGTGTAACTCGATCCGTTGAACGGCGCGAAGCTCCGACTTTCTTTATGCGCGACGACTAGCGCCGCGACGGACTTTTGCGCATCGCGCGCGGCGGCGCGCACGTCGTCGTCGAGCCGGCCGTCCGATGCGATCGTATCGTACAGCGCGATAGCCGGACGGTCTGCGTGCCATGGCATGTCGGGCGTGGCGTCGGGGAAGCGCACCATACCTTCGTTCGTTCTTGCGTCTTGACGAAGCGCCGCGACTTCGCTGCGATCGTTCTTACGCGCGGCGATTGCGTCGTTGAGACCCTTCACCGATCGCTCGACGTTCTGCATTTTCGCGCGGTCGAGGTCCAGCACGTCGAACGCGGCTGCCGGTCCCCACTGCTGGCCGGCGGCTCCGTATTTCTTACGCATGACGTCGTTCACCACGGCCTTGCCCATCGCGCCGGCATCGCCGCCGTGTTTGGCGATTGCGCCGGCAACGTCGCTCGGTACGCCGGGCGAGACCATCGTCTCGGGGCTTGCCGCGAGCCATCGCACTCCCGCGTGCGAGAGCGCGTCCGCGAAACCGAGCGATGCCATCAAGCATTGGTTGGCCACGACGCCGTCCACGTTGCGGCCGGCGTCTTCGGGATGTTCTTGCGCGTGAATTTTAACGCCCTGCGCGATCGCGGCGGCCATATCGGGCATGCGCATGATGCTCTTGGTGCTGTCAGCCTCTAACCCGCCGCCGTCG
This sequence comes from Vulcanimicrobiaceae bacterium, assembly GCA_036559125.1. GTDB lineage: Bacteria > Vulcanimicrobiota > Vulcanimicrobiia > Vulcanimicrobiales > Vulcanimicrobiaceae > JALYTZ01. The sequence continues at coordinate 1,139 of DATBTT010000088.1, read as the reverse complement.
CCCGCACCGTGATCGGTCAACTCGATCCACGTTTGCTTTGCACCGGACTTCTGCGCATTGTCGAGCGTATCGGCAACGAAGCGGGCTAGATTCTTCGGGTCCGCCATGTCGTGCGGCTTGCCGATCTGCGCCTGTTGAATCCGTCCGTCGGCAATCGCGAACGAGTCCGTTCGTAACTTCCCTTCGACGACATCGCCGCGAGTTTGTTGAAGCGCGGTCGTGTCCTGCACCGTGTATTCGATGCGCGGGTCTTTCGCGCTCGCGCGCAGCGCTTGCCCGAGCGTCTCGCCCTGTGACGCATCCAAGTTGTTGTCGCCGTCGCGATAGATGCCGAACTCGACGGTGCGCTGCGCCGCTTGACGCACTGATTCCATGAAAAGCCTCCCAACGAAAAAAGCGTTGCAGGCTTCCAATCCCGACGCAGGCGCGCCCCGGAAAGAGCGGGCAAGAAGGAAACATTCCGGCAAGACGCGGATGCTACGCTCACGCGATGCATACCGAACCAACGCCGACCGAACTCATGAATGCCATCACGGACCTACATGGGGCCGTGAGTAGTGGATTCTTACGCGTAGAAACACGCCTGGACTCGGTCGAAACACGCCTGGGTGGACTCGACGCGCGGGTTACTTCGATCGCCGGCGAGGTCGCGGGGATGCAGCGCTGGATGGCGCGGGCGGATCAACGCTTGGACGCGATGGAGCGTCGCCGCCGCTAATCGCGTCGACGGCTTTGCTTTGTGAGCCGCTGCGCGAGGATAGGAAGGAAACATTCCGGCAAGACGCGGATGCTACGCTCACGCGATGCATACCGAACCAACGCCGACCGAACTCATGAATGCCATCACGGACCTACATGGGGCCGTGAGTAGTGGATTCTCACGCGTAGAAACACGCCTGGACTCGGTCGAAACACGCCTGGACTCGGTCGAAACGCGCTTGGGTGGACTTGACGCGCGGGTTACTTCGATCGCCGGCGAGGTCGTGGGGATGCAGCGCTGGATGGCGCGGGCGGATCAACGCTTCGACGCGCTGGAGCGTCGCCGCCGCTAATAGCGTCGCCGGATCGCCGGAGGTACTGTTCCAAAAGTACGCACGTTCTGGAGAACGTGGTACGCTCAAAAACAAGTGCCTGGAGCA
>DATBTT010000087.1:0-4533 GCA_036559125.1 Vulcanimicrobiaceae bacterium | reverse complement strand
CGCGCGGAATCTTCTGCGGAATGGGCATCTGTTTCGACTGCCTGGTCGTGGTCGATGGTATGCCCAACGTGCGCGCGTGCGTCGAACCGGTACGCGAGGGCATGCGCGTCGAGCGTCAGCGCGGCACGGGATGAACGCGGACGTCGCCGTCGTTGGAGCGGGGCCGGGCGGTCTCGCAGCGGCGACGGCGGCCGCGCGCGCGGGCGCGCACGTCGTGCTAATCGACGGATATGCAAATGCGGGCGGCCAGTATTCCAAGCAACGCTTCGACGCTGCGCGGCCGCGCGCGGGGTCGTACGATACGCGCGTCTACGCGGTTAGCCGCCGCGATCGCGCGCTGCCGTTTCGTTTGTACGCGACGCGCGCGGGCCGTCCGCTGACCATCGACGCGCGCGCGCTGGTTCTGGCACCGGGCGCGTACGAACGTGCGCTGCCGTTTCCGGGGTGGGATCTACCGGGCGTGATGACGCCGGGCGCGGCGCAGACGCTCGTCAAGGCGCACGGCGTGCGCCCCGGGAATCGCGTCGCCATAGCCGGCAGCGGGCCGTTTTTGCTTCCTGTCGCAATTGCTTTGCTCGAAGCAAGCGCGCGGATCGTCGGAATATACGAGGCCGCCTCGCTACCGGCGCTTTGGCGGATGCCCGCGGCACTCGCGCAGATGCCGGAGCGCGCGTTACAGGCCGGGTGCTACGCGCGCACGTTGCGCGACGCCGGCGTACCCGTTCACTTCGGACGCGCAGTGACGAGCGCGCACGGAGAAGAGCGCTTGGAAACGATCCGCATCGCGCGCGTGGACCGTTTGTGGCGACCGCGTGCCGGTGGCGAGTACGACGTTGCCGTCGACGTGCTCTGCACGGGATTTGGTTTTCTCGCGCAGACCGACCTTGCCGATCAACTGCAGTGCAAACGCTATGAAGACGGCGGCGCATTCTTCGTCGCGTGCGGCGAGCGCGCGCAGACCAGCGTACCGGGCGCGTACGCGGCAGGCGAAATTTCGGGCATACGCGGCGCGGAGGCGGCGCTCGCGCAAGGCGAAATTGCCGGAATCGGCGCCGCCGCATACTGCGGTAAACTTACGCGCGCGCAAGCCGCATTCGCCGCGCGCGAACCCGCGCGCCGCTTCGCAAAACATGCGGCGTTCGCCGGCGCGCTCGCGCGTTCGTACTCCGTTCGTCGCGGCTGGACCGCATGGCTGCGCGACGACACGCTGGTTTGTCGGTGCGAGGAAGTTCCCGCCGGCGCCATACGCGACGCCGTTACCTCGGGCGCGCGCGATTTGCGCGCCGTCAAAGCGCTCACGCGTTGCGGCATGGGCCTCTGCCAGGGCCGCATGTGCGCCTATGCCGCCGCCCAAATCACCGCCGAACTAACCGGATCGACTCCCGCCGCAGTCGGCACCTTCACCCGTACCGGCCTAGCGATACCAGTCCCGCTCAATCACCTAGCCCATGCTTCGACAGGCTCGGCATGACATTCTGTCACCCTGAGCCCGTCGAAGGGTGGCCGAAGAGGCGTTTTAAAAATGCTTCGTGTTTGAAGGACGCGTTCGCGCCGAAACGGACGATGGTGAGATCGAGGGACGGCACGACGTAAAGCGCTTGTCCACCGGCGCCGCTGGCGTAGACGAGATCGTCGGGAACGTTCGGCGGCGCGAGCCACCACGCCAGACCGTAGCGCGGATTGGCATGCGAGCCCACAAAACACGACGCGAGCTCGCGCGCGTTAGCTGCCACGTACTGTCCGTATTTCACCCATTCGCGCGCGGTAAGAAACGCGCCCGTCGGTAGCGGTTGCGTGCCGTCTTTTAGCGTTCGCCACGACGCGATGCGGACGCCGATCGGGTCCAAAATGCGTTCGCGCAAATATTCGTGCGGCGTGCGTTTACGCGCCGCCAGTTTTTGCGCGAGCACCGCTCCGAAAATCTGTAGCGGAATGCCGCCGTAGGTGAACGTCGTGCCCGGCTCGTTCCGTAGCTCGATTGCGAGCGCGCGATCGTACGCGGGCACGGCGTTTCCGAGGCCGCCAAAGCCAATGCCGGCAGTCAGTTGCAGCAGTTGCCGTAGCGTTACCTGGCGCTTGCGCGCATCGTCCGACCATTGCGCAAACGTATCGGCAACGCATTCGTCGAGATGCAGCAGTCCGTCGCGTTCGGCGGCCAACGCCGTCACGCCCCAGAATGCCTTCGTGCCGCTGTAGAGCGCGTGCGGCGCCTCCTCGTCGAACGCGGGAGCATACGCTTCGAGCAGCGTCTTCCCGGCCCGAACGATCAGCAACGCGTTGGGTTTGTGGCGCTGCGCGTACGAGGCTGCGGCGTCCACCGAGAGGTTCATCGGCGAAGGCTTCGCGCTCGCGCCGCATAAGACCACTTGGTGGGTATAAGTCTTCGATGAGTCGAGCTTTTGTCAAAGATGACGACGGTACGCCCGAAAAACCGATCGCCATCCCGCAGACGGGATTTCCCAACTACGTGACGCCGCACGGGCTTGCCCAGCTGCGCGAGCGGCTGGCCGCTGCCGAAAGCGCCGCGGAAGAAGCGCAGATCGAGCATTTGCGGTCGCGCGTCGAATCGGCGATCCCGGTCGATCCCAAGCAACAGCCTGCCGGGGTCGTCCAGTTCGGTGCAACCGTCTCGATCGAAGAGCCCGACGGTTCCACGCACACATACACCATCGTCGGCGAAGATGAAGCCGATCCGCTGCACGGCACGATCAGTTGGATTTCGCCGCTCGCGCAGGCGCTGGTCGACGCGCGCGTCGGCGCAAACGTGTTATGGAAGCGCCCCGCGGGTGATTTGCCGGTGCGCGTCCGCTCGATCGAGTATCGCTGAATGCAGTCGTTCGACGTCGTCGTCGTTGGAACCGGGTCCGCCGGCAACGGCGTCGCGCACGCGTGCCGAGAGGCCGGACGCAGCGTCGCAATCGTCGATGAGTTACCGTTTGGCGGCACGTGTCAATTGCGAGGGTGCGATCCCAAGAAAGTACTAGTCGGTGCGGCCACGCTCGTCGACTGGGGAAATCGCATGGCGAAACTCGGCGTCATCGATCGCGCTCCGGCATTGCAGTGGAGCGACCTCATGCGCTTCAAGCGCACGTTCACCGATCCGGTCCCGGCGCAGCGCGAAAAGGGCTACAAAGACGCGGGCATCGCGACATTCCACGCGCGCGCGAGATTCGTCGACGAAGAAACGCTCGATGCCGGCGGCGAGCGCTTGCGCGCGAAACACATCGTGCTCGCAACCGGAGCGACGCCCGCGCCCGTCGCGCCGGGCGACGAGTTGCTGCTGACCAGCACGGACTTTCTCGATCTCGATGCCCTGCCGGCGCGCATCGTATTCGTCGGCGGCGGCTACATTTCGTTCGAATTCGCGCACGTTGCCGCGCGTGCGGGCGCGAACGTGCAGATCGTGCACGGCGGCGCGCGGCCGCTCGAACACTTCGATCCCGATCTCGTTGACCGGCTGGTGAAGTATACACGCGATCTCGGCGTCGCCGTGCATCTCGAGACCGAGGTGACGAAGATCGAACGTCGCGGCGCGGAGATCGTCGTTAGCGGCCGATCTAAGCGGGATGCGGGCGAACGTGAATTCGTCGCCGATGCGGCAGTGCACGGCGCGGGTCGCATGCCCAATCTCGACGGACTCAACCTCGAAGCGGGCAACGTGATGCGCGGCAAACGCGGCGTCACTGTCAATGAGTATTTGCAGAGTACGAGCAATCCGCGCGTCTACGCCGCGGGCGACAGCGCCGATGGCGGCGGCGCCCCGCTTACGCCGGTCGCCGGCGACGAAGGCGAAACGGTCGCCGCGAACCTGTTGCACGGGAACGTAAAGACGATGTCGTTCGACGGTTTGACCAGTTGCGTCTACACGATTCCGACGCTCGCGACCGTTGGTTTGGGCGAAGCGGAGGCAAAAGAGCAAGGCATAACGTTCGACGTGCACGCCGGCGACATGACCGGCTGGTACTCCAGTCGCAGGCTCGCCGAGCGCGCAGCCGCGTACAAGATGCTACTCGAAAAGCAAACGGGCCGCATCCTCGGCGCGCACATTCTCGGCTCGTACGCCGACGAACAAATCAACGTCCTCGCGCTCGCGATCCGCCACCGCATGAAGGCCAAAGACATTGCCGAAGCGCTCTTCGCCTACCCCAGCGGCGCCTCCGACCTCCAATACATGATCGAGTAAGCACCCTTCGACAAGCTCAGGGTGACAACGCTTTTCGTCACGCCGAGCTTGTCGAGGCACATCTGTCATGCTGAGCTTGTCGAGGCACATCTGTCATGCCGAGCTTGTCGAGGCACATCTGTCATGCCGAGCTTGTCGAGGCACATCTGTCATGCTGAGCTTGTCGAAGCATGCGCGCCCTTCGACAGGCTCAGGGTGACGGGGTTGTGTGTCTATGCTGAGCTTGTCGAGGCACATCTGTCATGCTGAGCTTGTCGAAGCATGCGCGCCCTTCGACAGGCTCAGGGTGACGGGGTTGTGTGTCATGCCGAGCTTGTCGAGGCACATCTGTCATGCTGAGCTTGTCGAAG
>DATBTT010000086.1:0-19894 GCA_036559125.1 Vulcanimicrobiaceae bacterium | reverse complement strand
AGCAGCGGCATCACTTGCGAGCGCTACCTCGTCGTCTACAGCAACCGAGACGTAGACGCGGCGGACGCCTTCGAGAGGATGGTCGGCTAAGAAAAAAGGAGGGCTCCGTGTTGCATTTCTGTTGCACGGAGCCTTCTGTGTCGCGAAAACCCTTATCAAATAAGGGCGAAATTGGTAGCCCCAACGGGATTCGAACCCGTGTTACCGCCGTGAGAGGGCGGCGTCCTAGGCCTCTAGACGATAGGGCCGTGGCTCCCGGTCCTCGACTCGAACGAGGAATAACTGAGTCAGAGTCAGTCGTGATGCCATTTCACTAACCGGGAATGACAGCGACGGTTATACTACACGACCTCGGCTGGGTCTTGCAACCGTTTGGCGCGCTTAACGTTCCTTCCGCCGTACGTCTCGGTCTGACTGTGGCAGTTAGGGCAAAGCATTCGCAGGTTTTCCAGCCTGTGGTCGTTTTTCTGGCCGTTCACGTGATCAATGTGCATCGAAAGGGGTCTGCCCTGCCAATCCTGCAATTCGCACATTGAGCAGACATTCTTCAGGATTCCTTCCAGCAAGAGGCGGCGTTTTATTGCACCTCGCGATTTGCCGGTCGCTAGAAGCAATATAAGCGGAATTGAGCGCGCTCTTGCGTGCAACTCGCCCCGATTTACGGCCTTCGTCCAGGCAGCGGCGCAAAAGCCGAATTCTTTGCGGCACTCGCGATATGTATGTCCCTCGTCGTAATACGCTTGGACTGCCGACCAGGCATATTGCCGGCGCCGATCTCGATATTGACGGGTGCCGCTGTGAAGGTCGCCGCGCTTGAGGGCCTTCACCCAAGCTGTGTGGCTGAAGCCGAAATGCCGCTGACACTCGACGAAGGTGTTGCCCTCGTCGTGATAGCGTTGTATCGCATCCCAATCGTAGACCTTAGCCATGCTTTAATTATACGCGAACATACGTTCGATGTTGTTTCCAAAATGTTGCCGCAGGGAATATTCACGACCGGAGGCGCATGAAGTCGCTCTCCCGTATTTTTCGCGCGCTTCGGAGGTTTTTCGTGCAGGCAATCGTGTTGGTCGGCGGTGAGGGTACGCGGCTTCGGCCGCTAACATACGGCACTCCGAAGCCGATGGTGCCGATCATGAACGTGCCGTTCCTGGCTCGCACGCTCGAGCGCCTATACGAGGTCGGCATTCGCGACGTCATTCTTCCCGCCGGCTATCTGCCGGAGGCAATCACCGAGTACTTTGGTGACGGCTCGCGCCTCGACATGAAGATCACGTACGTGATCGAAGCCGAGCCGCTCGGCACGGCGGGCGCGCTCAAAAACGTGGAAGAGCACATCACCGGGCCGTTTTTCGTGCTCAACGGCGACGTGCTCACGAGCCTCGACCTCAAGGCGATGATGCGCTACCACGCTGAAAAAGGCGGCCTGGGCGCACTTCACCTCATTAAAGTAGAAGATCCCTCGGCTTTTGGATGTGTCGTCCACGATGAAGGGGGCCGAATCTCGGCGTTCGTCGAGAAGCCGCCCAAGGGCTCGGAGCCGACCGATGAAATCAACGCGGGGACCTACCTCTTCGATCGGCGGGTCCTCGACATGATCCCGGCCGGACGCAACGTCTCGATCGAGCGCGAGACCTTTCCAAAAATCCTCGCTGAAAACCAGGCGCTCTACGCATATACGACCGCCGACTACTGGATAGACCTGGGCAAGCCCGAGGCCTACCTGACGGCGCATCGCGACATCCTAACGGGCGCCATGCCGCTCGACATGGAGCCGGGGATTTCGGGCCCGGGCGCGGCCTCGGTGCGCCACGACAACCTCGTGGAGCCGGTTCACGTGGGCGAGGGGGTCTCGATCGACCCAGGCGCGGTCGTGGGCCCGCACGTCGTCATCGGCGACGGCTGTTCGATATTGGCCGAGGCCGTCGTGCGCGACAGCGTCTTGTGGGACCGGGTCATCGTCGAGGCGGGGGTCACCATCGACAGGAGCATCGTCGCGAGCGGATCGCGCATCGGAAAAGGCTCGATAATCGGGGCCGGAAGCGTCATCGGGCACGACGTAACCATCCCGCCCGGAACCGTTGCCGAACCAAATTCGCGCATCGGACCCGGGACGCCGGCGGCTGCCCAATAGGGCGGGCAGGTAAGCGAAGCAGCGACCCGCAAGGTTTATCCTGCAGCACTTTCCGGGTATATCCCGGGTATAACTGACTAGGAAAAACAGCGAAGGAGTCCGTGTCGGCTAAGCCTTCGCGCGCGTTATGTTTCGCTAACCGCTGCCGGCAATTTGGGAGTTCATGGGTGATTGGTAGACCAGCAGACGCGCTCGCCGTCGTCTCCATTCCGCGTACCCTCTTCCTTGGGTCGTTTCCGCCGCGCGAATGCGGCATCGCGACCTTCACGAAGGACGTCGTCGACTCGTTCGATCGCGCTTTCGGCACGAAGAGTGAGATCGTCGCGATCGACGAGCCGGGTGGTGAGATGCGAAAGTATGGCCCCGAAGTGGTCGCGCGTTTGCAACAAGACGATCGCGAGTCGTACGCGGATATCGCTGCCCTCGTCAATGCCCACCCCGCCGAAGTCCTCAACATTCAGCACGAATACGGCCTGTTCGGTGGCGAGCGTGGCGAGTGGCTGGTCGACCTGCTCAAGCTCGTCGAAAAGCCGATCGCGATGACGCTTCACACGATCTTGCCCGAGCCGGACAAACAAATGTTGCACGTGACGCGCGAGCTCATTGCCTACACCAACACCGCCGTCGTCCTCTCCGAAACCGGCAAAGATCTACTCGTGCGCGTCTACGGGATCGATGCGAACAAAATTCGCGTGATACATCACGGCGTCCCGGATGTGCCTTTTCATAGCACCGATGCGGCCAAGGCCTCGTTCGGCATCGGCCAGCGCATGGTCATCTCAACCTTCGGCCTGATCAATCGCGGCAAGGGGTTGGAGTTCGCCATCGAAGCGATGCGCGGCGTCGTTCGCCGCCATCCCGATGCGCTGTACCTGATTTTGGGCGAAACGCATCCGGTCGTGCGCCGCCAGGAAGGCGAGTCGTACCGCGAGTCGCTGCATGCGCTCGTGCGCGAATACGGCTTGCAAAACAACGTGCACTTGGTCGACAAATATCTCGATTTCGATGAGTTGGTGAGCTATCTCGAAGCGACGGACATCTATCTCACGCCGTATCTCAATCCCGTGCAGATCGTGAGCGGTACGCTTGCGTACGCGGTCGGATGCGGCAAGGCAATCGTGTCGACACCGTACCTGTACGCCGAAGAAGTTCTCGCGCACAATCGCGGCTTCTTGTGCTCGTTCCGCGACGCGAAGTCGATTGCGGACATCATCACGGGCTTGCTCGACGATCCGTCGTTGCGCCGCGCCACCGAACGCCGCGCGTACCGGTTTGGCCGTCAAATGACGTGGCCGCACGTCGCCGCGGAGTACGGCAGGCTCTTCACCGAACTCGCGCCCCAAGAAATGGAATTGGTGCATTCTGCATAGTTTTGAAGCCATTCGGCAGGTTCCGACCCTCGAACACGTGATCGCGCTCAGCGACGACACCGGCATCATCCAACACGCGATCGAGGACATTCCGAACCGGCCGACCGGCTATTGCATCGACGATGTTTCGCGCGCGTACATCGTCGCATTGCAAAAACTCGAACTCGACGCGCACAACGTTGCTGCCAAGCGGCTCGCTTCGACGTACCTTTCCTTCATGCACGACGCGCAACTCGAAGACGGTCGCTTCCACAACTTCATGAGCTACGATCGTACGTGGCTCGATGCCGTGGGAACGCACGACTCGGTAGGCCGCACGATCTGGGCGTTGGGTTTCGGTATGCGGTTCGCGCCGCGCGCTACGTGGCGAAAGGTCAGCAAACGGCTTTTAGATCGAAGCATACAAGCGCTCGAATGGCTTTCATTTACGCACTCGCGAGCGTATGCAATTCTGGGACTTGCGTACGCGGTCGCTGCCGACGATCTCAACGAGGCCGACATAGCGCGCTACAAGCGCGGGCTACGTTACCTCGCCGACGGGCTGAAGTCGCTCTACGTTGAGGGACGCGGCGCCGGCTGGGAGTGGTTCGAACAAGAGATGACCTACGACAACGCCCGGATGCCCGAAGCGATGCTTCGCGCCGGCTTGGCGCTGCGCGACGACGAATTGATCGCAATCGGTTTGAGAACCCTTGCTTTCTACGAGGAAACCACCATCGAGCACGGCATTTACGTGCCGATCGGCAATGACGGCTGGTACAAGCGCGGCGGGCATCGCGCGCGCTATGCGCAGCAACCGCTCGAAGCGGTCGCGCTCGTCGACGCAGCGCTTGCCGCCTACGATGCGTCCGGCGAACCGTGCCACCGCTCGACCGCACAGGTCGGCCTCGAATGGTTCTACGGTCGAAACAGCCGTGGCTTGGTGATGGCGCGCGGCGGCGGGTGCCTCGACGGATTAGGGGAGCACGGCGTCAATCAGAATATGGGTGCTGAATCCACGCTGGCGTATCTTTCGGCCGCGTATGCGCTGGCGGCGCAACCGGCAAAGGCTTTGTCGGTAGCGCGCTAAACACGACTACGGTACGACAAAAACCACGGCCGGGGCGGCTTCCGAGGCCGTTCTTGGTGTTTTGTCGAATAGACGTCGAATGATCTTGGAGACCGAGTCCTTAAACGACGTACAATCTGCCGCCGTTCGCCACGCCAATGGCCCTTGCTTAATCTTCGCGGGTGCGGGCAGCGGCAAGACCCGCGTTCTCACCCACCGCATTGCGTACTTGCTCAACGAGTTAGAGGTTTCCCCCGACCGGATTCTCTCCGTTACATTTACGAACAAAGCGGCCGGTGAGATGAAGACCCGGCTCTCGCGTATGGTCGGCGCAGTCACGCGCGACCTGTGGGTCGGCACCTTCCATTCCATTTGCGTGCGCATTTTGCGCCGCGACGGCGCGCGCGCCGGAATAGCCTCGAACTTCGCGATCATCGACGACGCCGACCAGCGCGCGATCGTCAAAGAGATTCTCGCCGATTTGGATTACGACGAGCGCCAGCTTACGCCGGGCGCTTGCCTCTCCGAGATCAGCAAGGCGAAGAACGCGTTGATTTGGCCCGACCGTTACCACGAGCGCAATACGTCGTTCTTGGGCGAACGCTACGCCAACGTGTACGCGGAGTATCAACGCCGCCTCAACGAGTCCAACAGCCTCGACTTCGACGATCTGATCGTACGCACGATCGACCTGTTCGAAAAAGACGAGCCGACGCGCACGAAATGGCAGAACAAATTCCAGTACGTGCTGGTTGACGAATATCAAGACGTCAACTTCGCGCAATATCGCCTGGTCGCGATCCTCGCGGACAAGTACAAGAACATCACGGTCGTCGGCGACGACGATCAGTCGATCTATTCGTGGCGCGGCAGCGATTACAAGATGATCCTGCGTTTCGAAGACGACTTCCCCGGCGCCAAAGTCTTCAAGCTCGAAGAAAATTATCGCAGCACGCAGCGCATCCTCGAGGCCGCCAACGCGTTGGTTTCCAACAACAAAACGCGCGCGGCTAAGAAGCTCTTTACGAGCCGCACGGAAGGCGACCAAATCACGGCGTTCGGCGCGGATACGGAACGCTCGGAGGCTCGCTACGTCGTCGAAAAGATCAAAGAACTGGTTCGCGACGGGGCCGCGTACAAAGACTTCCTGATTCTCTACCGCACCAACGCGCAATCGCGCGTATTCGAAGAAGCGCTGATTTCCGAAGGCATTCCGTATCGCGTCGTCGGCGGGGTCGGCTTTTACGCGCGCGCCGAAATCAAAGACGTCATCGCCTATCTGCGCTACATCGAAAACCCGTCGGACGCGCTCGCGTTCAAACGCATCGTCAACGTGCCGCGCCGCAGCATCGGCCAACAGACGCTCGCGAGTCTCATCGCGGCGGCGACCGCGGAGCATCTCTCGGTCGGCGAAGCGATCTTCGACAAAGAACTGCTCAAGCGCGCGGTGCCGAAGAAGACCAAAGAACTGGAACGTTTCGCCGAGTTGATTCAAACGCTGCGCGAGCGGCGGGCCGACTATTCCATCGCGGACCTGCTGGTCGCGGTGATGGAAGAATCGGGCTACCTGCGCGAACTGCGTAACGAAGACACGTCGGACGCGCGCGGCCGATTGGAAAATCTGCAAGAACTCGTCGGCGTCGCGCGCGAATACGAACTCAACGACGAAGACGCGACGTTGACCGGATTCCTCGCGAACATCGCGTTAATCAGCGATCTCGACGCGCTCGACGACGATGCATCCTACGTGACGCTCATGACGCTTCACGGCGCCAAGGGGCTCGAGTTCACCAACGTCTTTCTCACCGGTCTGGAAGAAGGCGTTTTCCCGCACAGTCGCGCGCTCGTCGACATGACGGAGCTCGAAGAAGAGCGCCGCCTGGCATACGTCGGCGTGACGCGTGCGATGGACCGCCTGTTCCTCTCGTACGCCGAGCGCCGGACGCTTTTCGGCAATACGTTCGCCCATCCGAAATCGCGCTTCTTGGAAGAGATGCCCGAGATCGAGATGCTCGGCGGCGTCGTACTGCCGCGACCGGCGGGCGGCCGTTGGCGCGAAGTCGCGATTCATGAGACGGCGGGCGCGGGCATCAGCATGAACCTGCAGGCCGGCGATAAGGTGCGTCATCCCAAATGGGGCGAGGGCACGATTCTGGACGTCGTCGGCGGCGGCGGTGACGGCATCGTGACGATCAACTTCCCGAACGTCGGGCAGAAGATGGTCATGCTCAAGTACGCGCCGCTCGAAAAAATCATCTAGTCCCCAGCAGTCACGGAATGACTCGCGTCGCAATAGCCGGAGCGCGGGGCCGTATGGGGCGGCTGGCATGCGAGGCCGTACGCAATGCGTCCGGTCTTGACTATGCCGGCGGCTTCGCGCGCGAGCCGCTCGCGGATGAATGGATCTACGGCGACCTGGCGCGCTTGTTCGACGAACGCGCGCCCGAAGTCGTCGTGGATTTTACGACGCACCCAAAAACGCTAGAGGTCGCGCGACTCGCATTGGATCGTGGCATTTCGCCCGTCATCGGTTCCAGCGCGTGGAGTCCGCAAGAACGCGAGGAACTCGCTGCTCGCGCGGCGCGAAGCGGCGTGGGTGCGATGCTCGTACCGAATTTTGCGATCGGTGCGGTGTTGATGATGCGTTTCGCGCAGGAGGCGGCGCGGTATTTTCCGAGCGCCGAGATCGTGGAAATGCACCGCGAAGAAAAACTCGATAAGCCGAGCGGCACCGCGCGCGAGACCGCGACGCGCATTCGCGCCGGAGGTGGTCCCCCCGACGTGCCGATTCATAGCGTTCGACTTCGCGGGTTGCTCGCGCATCAGGAAATCTTGTTCGGGAATACCGGCGAGTTGTTGACGATCCGGCACGATTCGTTTTCCCACGAATCGTTTGCGGCGGGTATCGTGTTTGCGGCGCGCCACGTGCGTTCGCTTCACGGGCTTACCGTAGGCCTCGATGCCGCCCTTCGACAGGCTCAGGGTGACAGCGATGGCGATGCCGCCGTTCGGCCCGTCGACAAGCTCGGGGCAGGCTTCGCTCGGGGCGACGGGGAGTGAGGGTGGCGGTGGTGGGGGCTACCGGGATTGTCGGGGAGACGTTGCTGCGAGTGCTCGAGGAGCGGAACGTTGCGATGGAGGCGTTGGGCGCGTTTGCTTCGCGCGATCGCAAAGATGCCGTGACGTTTCGGGGCGCGCGGGTCGACGTGCGCGCTACGAGCGATGAGGCGTTGCGCGCGTACGACGTTGTATTTTTCGCAAGCTCCGAAGAAGCCGGCGCGCGATATGCGCCGCCGGTTTTGGAGCGAGGTGCGGTCGTCATCGACAATAGCTCGGCGTTTCGCATGACGCCCGGCGTGCCGCTGATCGTTCCCGAAGTCAACCCCGCAGCAGCCGGTCCCTCGGACCGGCTCTTCCCGATTGCCAACTGCACGGCGATCGTGCTATGCGTCGCGCTTTCGCCCATTCGCAATAGCGCCGGGCTCGCGCGCGCGTCCGTGGCGACCTACCAAGCCGTCAGCGGGGCCGGTCGCGCGGCTCTGGATGAGTTCGACGCCGGCGAAGGGCCGATCGTGGGAAACGTCATTCCGCACATCGGCGCGTTCGACGCCGTGGGCTCGTCGGATGAAGAGACAAAAGTGCGCGACGAATCGCGCAAGATACTGGAGCTGCCCACGCTTCCGATCGCGGTGACGAGCGTGCGCGTTCCGGTGCGCACCGCGCATTCCGAAGCGGTCTTTTTTGAAACCCAGCGTGCGACATCGGTCGACGAACTCAGTGCCGCCTTCGAGCGCGCGCCGGGCATCGCATATCATTCGCACGGCGTCGTCACACCGCGCGAGGTCGAAGGCACCGATCTCGTCCACGTCGCACGCTTGCGCGCCGAAGAGGCTGAGAGTACGGGGCGCCGTTTTCAAATGTGGGTCGTCGGCGATCAACTGCGTAAGGGCGCCGCGACCAACGGAGTACAGATTCTCGAACTGCTGCTGACGCGTGGCATGGTACCTGCATGAGCGGACGCCCGGTGGCCATTCTGAAGTTCGGCGGCACGTCGCTTGCCGCGCAGGACGTGCGCGAGATCGCGGCATTGCGGGTGGAAGAAGCCTACGCGCGCGGATTCGCGCCGGTCGCTGTGGTCTCGGCTATGGGTCGCGCGCCGGATCCGTACGCGACGGACACGTTGCTCGCATTGGCCGGTGGCGCGGCGGGCACGCGCAACGCCGATGCGATGCTCGCCTGCGGCGAACTGATTTCGGCGGCTGCGTTCGCATCGATGCTCGACGGCCGCGGCATCGCGGCAGTCGCGCTTTCCGGAGATCAGGCCGGTATCATTACCGACGCAACGTTTGGCGATGCGAAGATTTTGCGCGTCCGGCCCGATCGCGTGCTGGCGGCAATCGACGGCGGTCTCGTGCCGGTCATCGCCGGCTTTCAGGGCGTCAGCGAGCGCGGCGACATAACGACTCTCGGACGCGGCGGCACCGATCTTACCGCGATTGCCCTCGGACATGCACTGGACGCGCGGCGCGTCGACATTTACACCGACGTCAGCGGCGCCATGACGGCGGATCCGCGGCGCGTCGAAGGTGCGCACACCATCGATCGCGCGAGCCTCGACGAGATGACCGAACTCGCCGAGCACGGTGCGAAAGTGATGCATCACAAGGCTGCCGATTACGCGCGCCGCACGCAGACGGCCTATTCGATCAAGGGGCTCGCGAGCGATATCGGCACGCTCGTCGACGATGGTCACGATCGCGATCGGCCCGTTACCGGCGTTACCGCTTCGGGGCGCGTGACCTGGACGCGCGTCATTCGCGGGGACATTGACGACCAGCGGCGTCGCATGCAAGTCGAGTTAGCGATGTTCGAACGCATCGCGCAGGCGAACATTTCCATCGATCAAGTCACGATCAATCAGGCCGGCGTCATGTTCGTGGTCGAGGGCGATCGCGGCCAGGAAATTCGCACGCTGCTTGGCGATCTGAACCTGGCCGTGCGCGTGCGCGAAGGATGCGCGAAGCTTTCGGTGGTAGGCGCGGGCATGCGCTACGAACCGGGCGTTATTCACGGTGTCGTGACGGCGTTATCGGCAGCCAACGTGGAAATCATCCACTGCACGGACAGCAATATCACCGTCTCGATTCTGGTCCCCGCAGCCGACGCAGATCGTGCCGAGCAGGCCGTACACGATCGCTTCCATCTCGAACGAGAAGATCGGGTCGTGTCGTGAATCTCGGAACGATCGTCACGGCGATGATTACACCGTTCGACGACGCAGGTGCGCTAAATCTCGACGAAGCCAAGCGCATCGCCACATGGTTGACCGGTCGCGGCAACGACGGGCTCGTCATTGCCGGCTCGACCGGCGAAGGACAGACGCTGGACGACGAAGAGCGTAACGCCCTTATCGCAGCCGTCAAAGAGGCGGTAGGCGCGGGAGCCGTCGTGATCGCGAACGCCGGGACCAACGATACGCGCGCGTCCGTCGCAGCGGTGCGAGCGGCCGAGCACGCGGGAGCGGACGCGATTCTAGCAGTCGTTCCGTATTACAACAAGCCGGCGCAATCCGGCATGCTCGCGCACTTCGGCGCGATCGCCGACGCGACGCGCTTGCCGGTGGTCGTCTACAACATTCCGGGACGCACCGGAGCGAACATGTTGCCCGAAACGTTGCTCGAGCTCGCGCGACGGCATGGCAATCTGGCCGGCGTCAAAGAATCTAGCGGCGATCTCAAGCAGATTGGAATGATTTTGAAAGATCGCGCGGAGGGCTTCATCGTGTGGGCGGGCGACGACCATCTTTTTCTACCATGCCTCGCGCTGGGCGCCGACGGCGTGGTGGGCGTGGCGTCGCACCTGTGTTCGCGCGAATATCGCGTGATGTTCGACGCCTTTCGCGCGGGGAAGCAGAAGGCCGCCGCACGGATTCACCTCGGACTGTTGCCGCTGATCGACGCGCTCTTTGCTGCGACCAATCCGATCGGGGTCAAATGGGCTATGCGGCAACTCGGATTCAAGGCCGGCGAGTGCCGGCTGCCGCTGGATGCCATGCCCGACGCCGTAGCGGCGAGACTCGGTCCGCTGCTTGCGCCGTACGTCGCATGATGGAGATTCTCGGCTGCCGTCTCGACCCAATCGACACCGACGCCGCGACCGACGCAATTACTGGCTTCGTACGCGAGCGCCGCGGCGCGCAGATCGTAACCTTAGGCACCGAGATGGTGGTGTATGCCCAGAAAGACGCGGCCTTCCGGCAAATCGTGAACGCGTGCACGCTTTCGCTTTGCGATACGATCGGGTTGCTCGCCGTCGCGCGGTCGCGCGGCGCATCGTTGCGCGAGCGCGTCACCGGCGTCGAACTCATCGAACGAATCGGCGCGCGCGCGGCATCCGATGGTTTGCGCCTGTTTCTGCTCGGCGGCGCGCCGGGCATCGCGCAGCGAGCCGCGCTGACGTTGCAGACGCGCTATCCGCACCTGCAGATAGCCGGCGCGCGCGACGGGTACTTCGCGGATGACGAATCCGTTCGCGTCGTTGAAGAGATTCGGGCGAGCGGCGCCGACGTGCTGTTCGCCGGCCTCGGTTCGCCGCGGCAAGAAGTATGGCTCGCGCGGCACTTGCGCGCGACCGGATGCGGCGCGGGCATCGGAGTCGGTGGATCGTTCGACGTAATCAGCGGCAACGTGCGCCGCGCACCCGTGGTTTGGCGCAGAATGGGCGTGGAGTGGTTGTATCGTCTAATCAAGGAACCCAAACGCTGGCGGCGTCAGTTGGCATTACCGCAATTCGTGTATTTGATTGCGGCCGAAAGCATGCGCTCGCGTTTTTCAAAGAGAAGAGCATAGTCTGATGAAAGCGATGATTCTCGCGGGCGGGATGAGCACGCGCCTCTATCCGCTCACGAAGCAAGTGCCCAAGCCGCTGGTGCCGGTCGCCGGCGAACCGAACGCCGTGCATTTGATCCGGTATCTCGTGAAGTACGGTTTTGACGAGATCGCGATAAACGTACATTATCTCGCGGGCGATATCGTCCGCGCGCTCGGTGACGGGTCGGCGTTCGGGGCGCGCATCGAGTACCTGCACGAAGCCACGCTGCTCGGCAGCGCCGGCGCCGTCAAACAGCTCGAGGACTTTCTTTCCGGCGCGCCGTTCGTCGTCGTCGGATGCGACGATCTCACCGATCTTCCGCTCGATCGCCTCGTTGCGTTCCACGCGGAGAAGAAGGCGATTGCGACGATCGGGTTGGTCGCTCGAGACGAAGTCGATCAATATGGTGTCGTCGTAACCGAAGCGTCATCGCGCATTACCGGCTTTCAGGAGAAACCCGCGAAGGGAACCGAACGGAGCCATCTCGTGAATACCGGCATCTACGCGTTTACGCCCGAGATTTTTGCGCATATCGCCGCGGACACGTTCGTTGATTTCGGCAAGGACGTGTTTCCCGCGCTGCAGCAAGCCGGTGCGGCCTTCTACGGCTTCGATGCGCGGGGCGCCTATTGGTGCGACATCGGCACGCCGGCGGAGTACCGCCGCGCGAGCTTTGACGTGGTCGACGGCGTCTTCCATATTCCGCAAACTCGCGGTCGCGGTGCGGATCCCAGCGCCACGATTTCGGAGCGCGCGCGCGTTGACGCGAACGTGTGGATTGGCAGCGGCGCCCGTATCGGCGATGGCGCGCAGGTGATCGGACCATCGGTGATCGGCAACGGCGTGTACGTCGGTGCAAACAGTCGCATCCAGCGCTCGATCGTTTGGCAGAATGCCCGCATCGGCGAAAACGCCGTCGTGCGCGACTCGATCGTCGGCATGGCCTACGAACTTTCCGCCGGCGCAACGCTCGAAAGCACCGTAGTAGCCAATGACCCCGTCGAAGCCTAACCACGCCTGGTGGACCGGTTCGTCGTGATAGAGGGGTATGTGGCGGGGGTTTTTGGACGTGTTGTTTCCGGCGCAGTGTGCCGGATGCGATGAGGTTGGGAGCGGGCTGTGCGCGCGGTGTGCGCCTGGGGACGTGCCATCGACGTACGCATTGTCGACGTTGAGCGTTACGGCGCTTGGCGCATACGACGGCGTTTGGCGACGGGCGATTCTTGCGCTTAAAGACGGGCGGCGCGACGTGGCGACCGCGTTGGGCGAGCGTCTGGCGTCGCTGGTTCGTGCGCGCTCGATCCTGGTTCCCGTACCGACGACGAAAAAACGGCGCGCGCAACGCGGATTCGACGGCGGTGACTTGCTCGCGCGCATCGCTGCGGCCGAGAGCGGCGCGACGGTCATCGCTGGGTTGCGACATCTCGCGGGGGACGCGCAGCGAGGCCGCGACCGCGCCGCGCGGCTCGCCGCGCGGGGACGCTTTGGCTGGGCCGCCGAATCGCTTGCAGGACGCCGGATCGTCCTGGTGGACGACGTTGCGACGACGGGGAGCACGCTGGAAGACTGCGCCGCAACCGTTCGGACGGCAGGCGGAGTCGTTAGTGAGGCTATCGTGGTCGCACGCGCGCAACCCGATGCAACCACCATCGAAAGGAATACCGACGCATGAAAGCCGTGTGGAACGGAACCGTTATCGCGCAGAGCGACGATACGATCGTCATCGAGGGGAATCACTATTTCCCGCCCGATTCGCTCAGACAAGAATTCCTCGAACCGACGTCGACCCACACGGTTTGTCCGTGGAAAGGCACCGCCAGCTATTACACGCTAAACGTCGGCGGTAAGGAGAACGCCGATGCTGCGTGGTTCTACCCGCAGCCGAAAGATGCCGCGAAAGAGATTGAGAACTACGTAGCCTTTTGGAAGGGCGTTACGGTCAACTGAATTCGCTCGACCGCCTCTACATGCAGCGTGCGTGCGAACTCGCGGCGCGCGCGCTCGGTAATACTTCGCCGAATCCTACCGTCGGCGCGATCGTCGTCGCCCAACACGGGCAGACGGTCGGCGAAGGATACCATCATCGCGCAGGTGAGCCGCACGCGGAAGTGCACGCCTTGCGCGAAGCCGGCGCGCGCGCTCGCGGCGCGACGCTGTACGTCTCGCTAGAGCCCTGCAATCATCACGGCCGCACCCCGCCCTGCTCGCAAGCCGTTGCGCAAGCCGGACTCGCGCGCGTCGTCGTCGGCGCGGCCGATCCCAACCCGCAGACGCACGGCGGAGGCATCGCGTATCTTCGCGAGCGCGGCATTGCCGTCGACGTGACCGGCGAGCCGGCCGCGCGAACGTTGATCGAACGCTTTGCAGTCGCAATTGCGGGCCGCCGCCCGTATGTAACCTTAAAGATGGCAAGCTCGCTTGACGGTTACGTTGCATCGCGATCGGGCGTGCAGGAGTGGCTGACGGGCGAAGAAGCGCGCGCGTTCGTTCGCGAGCAGCGCATCGAGCACGACGCCGTGATGGTCGGCGCGGGAACCGTGCGCGTCGACGATCCGCAGTTGACGGTTCGCCCGGCGCACCACCGTTTGCGCGATTACGTTCGAATCATTGCGTGCGAAACCGACGCCGTTCCCGCTACGAGCAACGTGTTCGCGCGCACGGAAAATTATGCTAAGACGATCGTGCTCGCGCCGGCCGGCGCGCTCGAACGGTTTGAGGCACTGCGCGCGGTTGCCGACGTGCTTCCCGTCGGGACGCAAGCCGATCGCCAACTCGATCTGCGCGCCGCGATGGTTGCCTTGCGTGCATACGGCATCGGTAGCGTGTTCTGTGAAGGCGGACCGACGCTTGCCGGCCGTCTCGTTGCGAGCGATTTGGTCGATCGCTTCGATTGGCTGCTGGCGCCGCGTCTGTTGCGCAGCGCCGGGGCGCTTCCCGTCATGGCGAGTACCGACATGTCTGCCACGGCTCCGGGTCTGCGCTACGACCGCATCGAGCGGTTGGGGGCCGATTTACTCGTTTCGGGAACGTTTACGCACGATGTTTAGTGGGCTGATCGCTTACACGGGCACTATTCAAAAAATTACGCCGTCAAATGGAGGCGGCGTAACGCTACGCGTTCGCTGCGAGAACGCCTCCGATGAGGACGTCGAGCCGAAGGATTCGATCGCGCTCAACGGCGTTTGTCTTACGGCAACGTCCGTCGATCACAACGTCGTCGATTTCGACGTGGTTCCCGAAACGCTCGACCGTTCGAATCTGCGCAGTCTGCGCAAGGGCGAGACCGTCAACCTCGAGTACTCGCTTCGGTTGGGCGATCGCATGGGCGGCCACTTCGTTTACGGTCACGTCGATGCGACCGGCGCGGTGCTTTCGCGCGCCGCGGAAGGGCAGGGTGAGCGCATGCGCATCGAGGTTCCCGCGAGCATCGCGCGCATGGTGTGCGAGAAAGCGTTCGTGAGCGTGGACGGCGTGAGCGTCACCGTCGCCGCCACCGGGCAGGGGTGGTTCGAACTCGCCCTCATCCCCGAAACGCTTCGGCGCACGACGCTCGGCCGGCGCCATGCCGGCGACCGCGTCAACATCGAAGTCGACCCCCTAGCCCGCTACGCCCTAGCCGCCTGTCACCCTGAGCCTGTCGAAGGGCGGCCTGTCGAAGGGCGGCTTGCCGAAGGGCAAGGATGAAGTTCAAAGATACGACGCCGCCCGATGCGCGCGTTTTTACGACACGCATGCGAGTGCAATGGGGCGACATCGATATCGCGGGCATCATGTATTTCGCGGCATATCAGCGCTACGTCGAGCGCGCCGAGATGGACATGTTTCGCGACCTCGGCTTTCCGTACGACGTGATCTTCGAGCGCTTTGACATCTGGTTACCGCGCGTACATGTCGAGGCTACGTATTTCAAGCCTGCGCTCATGGACGACTGGCTGACGATGCGCACGCACGTGTTGAAGGTCGGCGCCTCCTCGATTCGCTGGGTGACGCTCGTCGATAACGAACGCACGGGCGAGACTGGAGCAACGTTCCACCTAACGGCCGCCTGCATGGACCGCGCTACGCACAAGAGCCGTCCGTCCCCGCCGGAACTCCGGGCCGCACTACTAGCCTGCCTGGGAAGCGGCCCAGCGCCGACAGCGAGCACGCAATGAATGGGTACCAATGCGTCAGGCCCCCAAATGAGCGACGAGACTTTTGACACTCGTCCGCTTAGGAAGGGTCGCGTTTCGGTGTTGACTTTACTCGCGCTTTCGGTACTCGCGGCATGCGAGAACTCGGCTGCTACTACCAATGAGATAGGTTTGAAAGCGATGAGGAACTCGCACCTGAACGGGATTGCGGAAATTATGGTAACCGTTGCGACCGGCGCCGGCCCGCGTAAACTCAGCAAGGTGCTTCCGGGCAGTGAGGTCCAGGTGCAATTTCAGCAATTGCACGAAGCGTCGGGATATTTTGCAACAATCGTGCATGCGTCGTGCGATCATCTCGGCGGCGCACCTGAGATCGCACGCATCCAACTGACGGTTGACGAAGACCCGTCGGAGGGAATCGTCGGTGGGACGCACGTCGACATCCCTGTCGACGCCCTGATGCATCGCGGCTACGCGATCGCGCTACACGACGTGCACCGCAGAGCAGTAGTTTCGTGTGGGGACCTGAAAACGAACCGTCCTTTCTAAACGAACAGCGGCAAGCCGTCAGCCACTTCGCGGACCCGAATCGATGCTCGCCGCGAGACGTATAAAAGGCTTACGGTCGTCCTTGCCGTGAGAGCCTGTTTGGCATCGCTATTTCAACGATCACGGCTCGCACTGCGCGTAACGCTTCCCGCATCGCGCGGTCCTCGTACCCGCTACACGCGCGGCATTCCGTGTCCCCATGTGTCAGGTGGTGAGAGCGTGCGGCGAATCTTCGACGTGCGCATATCGCGCTTGCCAGAGTCGAAGATTGCGGTTCCTTGCGTGATGAGATAGTCGGCGATGCGAGCGGCTAGCGCCATAATCGTTAGGCCGGGATTCGCGGACCCCTGGGTCGGCATGATACTCCCGTCACAGATGAAGAGATTCGCGATATCGTGCGTCCGGCCGAACTGGTCCACGACCGATGTCTGCGGATCTTTCCCCATACGCGCGGCGCCCACAAGATGTGCGAACCGCGCCTCCTGCACGACCTCTTGCGCGCCCGCAGCCGACATGACGGCCATCGTCTTGTTCTTCCCGAACTCGATCAGCTTCTTATCGTTGTCGTGCAAGCTGAACGTCGCTTTGGCAACCGGAAGCCCAAAGCGGTCTTTTACGTCGGCCAATTGCACGCGGTTATCTTTGTGCGGCAGGATTTCACCGAGAAATCCGAATGCAGCCCAGTGATTGTAGTCCATCATGACGCGCCGCAAACCCCAGCCCCAGGCGCCTTTCGCCGTCATCATCTGTTTGGCGAAAGCAATGGGCAAAGGCCCGACAGTTTGAATCGCAAACCCGCGCGCAAAATCTCGTTTTGGATCGGTTTCATAAAACTCTTCGGTCAAGGCGTGTGCGGGCGGTGCTTTGTACATGCGCACCGGTTCGTCGAAGCGTCCGCCGACGACGTTGCCGGCCTGAGCCATCAAATAGCGCCCCACGCAGTCACTCGAATTCGCGAGACCATTTTCAAAGCCGGAACA
Source organism: Vulcanimicrobiaceae bacterium (assembly GCA_036559125.1). GTDB lineage: Bacteria > Vulcanimicrobiota > Vulcanimicrobiia > Vulcanimicrobiales > Vulcanimicrobiaceae > JALYTZ01. The sequence continues at coordinate 2,810 of DATBTT010000086.1, read as the reverse complement.
CGCAGAATTGAACAGCAGTCGCGGCGTTTCGATCGAGTAGCCGGCAACCACCACGGCATGGGCTTTCTGGAAACGCGATCGGCCCTCACGGTCGAAATACGTCACGCCTGTCACTCGTCGATCCTTGCCGAGCTCGATCTGAGACACCATGCAATTCGGGCGAATTTCCGCGCCATTCGCAATCGCGTCCGGCACGTGTGTGATCAACGTGCTCGCTTTTGCGCCGACCTTGCAGCCTTGAATACAAAAGCCGCGATAGATGCAGTGCGGACGATCGCCGCGCGAACCCTCTAAGATCGCAACCGGGCCGCCGGCGGATACGCCGATGCCAAGGCTCGTGCAACCGCGGATTAACGCGTTACCGACGCCGCCCATCGGATGCGGGCCGTAGGGATACCCATGGGGGTCGCCCCAAGGAAAATATGCCGGCCCTGAAACGGGAAGCTCCAATTCCATGAGTTCGTAGTACGGCTTGAGATCGTCGTACGAAATCGGCCAGTCGACGCCTACTCCGTCCACGGAATGCGTGCGGAAATCCGAGGGGTGCAAACGTGGCGTGAACGACGCCCAGTGAACGGTCCCTCCGCCCACGCCTTGGCCGCTATTATTTGCACCGAAGGCCAGCGGGTGATCGCCCTCGGTTATCCTCGGCTCGGTCCAGTACAGACCGTGCGATCCTTTCTCGTCGCTCACCCAATCGCGTTCGGTATCCCAGAACGGGCCCGCGTCGAAACCAACGACTCGAAACCCCGCTCGAGCCAGCCGTTGCATGAGCACGCCGCCGCCCGCGCCGACACCGACGATAACGTAGTCGACCTCGTCACCCTGGGCGAAATGACGCATCGGCGCGTCGAGTTGCTGGATCGAGCCGAGCATGTGTGGCTGCTTCAATGCGATCCCCCTTGCCCCGGCGAGCCATACTGCTCCACGTTTCCGGCGATCGGTTCGTATTCACCCGATTCGGAACCCGTCGGCGCGTCCCACTCATAACGCCGTTCTTGCGATTCCCAGGGCTCGGGCTCGCCGCGTTCCAGTCGCATGTACGCGCGCGGATATGCCGGGCCGCCGAAGCCAATCTCGTCCCAGGCCCATGGATGCGCGTAGTATGCTTCTGCGGCTTCTCCAACGAGCAGCATCCAAAATCGATGAACCGGCAGGCGCGCCCAAATATCATGCGCCGCAGCGGGCTTGCCATCGTGTAGCGAACGCAGTATTTGCTCCTGTTCGGGAACCTCGAGATTGACGAAATACCGGCCGTGACGCGCTTGCGCGATCGTTTCGATAGCTAGCAATCCGAGTCTGAATGCGTCACGATCGGGCGGCATGGCCGCATAGCGATATCCGTCGCCGATGTTTTCATAGAGCTTCTTGTCGATTTGCGGGACGATTGGAATCTTGTGGGCGGTGTCACGATCGTCCTGAGGCAGAACGCGATCGCAAATCGCTTCGAGTAACGTTGCTTCTTCATTGCTGAAGAAACGGATGCTGGGGACGTTCCAAACTCGATCGAGAATGACTTCTCGCGTTTTTTCGTCCCAGAACTGCGCTTGCTTCAGGGTGCTGAAGCCGCGATAATATCCGGGTTGCGCCAATGGCCCTATAGGCCTTCCCGTGCGCGGATCGACGGGGCGCAGGTCCGATGCATCCGGTTGTGTCTTCATCGTTTCGTATCGCTTCCGAACACGCTGGCGAGCATGCCGAGAAACCCGCTTGCGGCAAAGAGCAACGGCGCGAAAAGCGGCGGTCCGTAGATCAGATTGTAGAGTGGCTTCTTCATACCGCCGGCGCGACGCAGCGTGCCGCGTGCGTGGAAAAAGAAACCGACCGTGCCGTTTGCAATCGCGAGCGCCGAGACAGCGGGAAGCCACGTATGCGCGACGCGTCTGCTGGACACCGCTCCCATGCCGGCAATCATCAACATCGGCGTGACAATCAAGGGCGTCCACTGCACCTTATAGCGGAAGTTGTTCTTGTAATGTGAGTACGCCGCTTCGAATCCACTCAAAAAGGCCGAGCCGGCGGCCGCAATTGCCAACTGGCGCTGGTACATGCGCTCTCGATCGTCTTGCTCGGCGTCAATCGGCTCGTGGCCGTTTGTCATATGCCTGGCCCAATGTCCCTGAAACGCCGGACGCGGCATGCCGTAATCGTGACTGTCGTCGCGACGCAAGGACGACGCGACGATGCCCAGATAGGCGCTCAGGCCAAAGAGTAACGGCGCAAAAATCGGGGGCCCCATCACCATGTTGACAATAGGAAAGCGCCATCCGCCCGGCTTGCGGGCAACCCCACGAACGTGAAAATAGAAACCGATACCGCAATCCACCAGCGTCACCGCCGAAACCGCCGGCAAAACGGTTCGCGCAGCACGTTTGCTGAAGAATCCCGATACGCCCGCGACCAAAAGCGCACCGCTCAAGACGACCGGAGTATACATTATCCGGCGGCTATAACTGCCCTTATAATGTTCGTACGAGACCTCGACGCCGCTCATAGCGCTCGACAGACCCGCAAGAAGCGCAATCCACCGAGCAAACCGCCCTTCGCGCATATTGAGATCGATCCGCGAAGCAATACAGTCGGCGGTTTCATCGATCGACATGCTCAAGGCTTTCCCAATGCATCGCGACAGGAAACAACGTTCAAATCTGTTTCGTCCCGGCAGCCGCCACGGGAGCGAGCAGCCGCCGGACGCTTACGATGGGCTTGTAGCGTCGGCGCGCGTTCGCGAAGACCGTCGCGTACGCAAAGGGCGCGCTCGACGTAATCGCTCCACTACAGGCCTCGTCAGGTTTATCGGGCGTCAGGCA
>DATBTT010000085.1:0-33853 GCA_036559125.1 Vulcanimicrobiaceae bacterium | reverse complement strand
CCAAACGCAGGGCGCCGTCCAACCATCCCACGTACCAATCGGGCTGCGCGGGCGAAGCGACTTGCCACGGATTGTACGGTCCGTACAACCAAATGGGATTGATCTGCACGAAGGCGCCGAGCGCGGTGAGCACTGCGATCGTCCCGAATGCGAGCGCGAACGATTTCGCGGCGTAATTGGGGAAAAGCGGCGATCCGACGACGTTGCGCTCGGAGCGGCCTGGCCCCGGGAACTGCGTGTGCTTTTGACGCCAAAGAATCGCCAAGTGCAGGCCGATCGCTCCCGCGATGATCGCGGGCAAGATGTAGATGTGCGTCGCAAAGAGCCGCGGTCCGGTCTGGTCGCTCGGAAATGCGCCGCCCAACAGCAGAAACGACGCCCACGTCCCAATGAACGGCACCGCGAGCGCGACGGAGTCCGCGATTCGCAAACCCGTGCCGCTCAGCGCGTCGTCCGGCAGCGAATAGCCGGTAAACCCGGCGCCCATCGCCAGGATGAACAGCAACATGCCGATCATCCAGTTGATCTCGCGCGGATTGCGAAACGCACCGGTGAAAAAGACGCGGCCCATGTGCACGACGATGCCTGCGGTAAACACGATGGCCGCCCAGTGATGTATCTGGCGAATCAATAGCCCCGCGTTGAGTTCGAACGAAATGCGTAGCGCCGATGCGTACGCCGTCGATACCGTGACGCCGTCCAATAACGTGTATGGTCCGCTATAAACGACCTTCGTCGCCGACGGGTTGAAGAACAGCGCGAGATACGTCCCGGTGGCGACCAGCACCGCAAAACAGTATACGTTGATCTCGCCCAGCATGAACGACCAATGGTCGGGGAACGCCTTGCGCAACGCGTGCTTCAAGAACCCCGCAGTTCCCAGCCGGTCGTCGCTCCACAGCACGATGCGCTCGATCATGCGCGCTCCCAGAACCCCGGGCCCACCGGTTCGGGGAAGTCGCCGGTTGCCCGTAGATGCCCGTCGGGAGCGATCTCAATCGGCAGCTGCGGCAGCGCGTGGTCGGCCGGACCCGATAGGACGCGCCCTTTATCGGCGACGTCGAATATCGACTGATGGCACGGGCACATCAACTGACGCGTCGCCGCCCGGTATAACGCCACGGGACAACCCGCGTGCGTGCACACCTTCGAGTACGCCAGGTACCCATCCACGCTCTGACCGACGCCGTCCGGAACCCGAATCAATACGGCCTGCGATTGCGCGTCCCCAATCGCGCCTTCCGGGAAAATGGTGACGACCGACCCGACGTTGAGCGAATCTTTCGTTATGGGTTCGCCCGTCTCGCGAACCAGCCGCGTCCCCCGGCGCCACTTCGTTGTGAACAGCGTGCCGTCGGGCGCCGGCCCCAGCGATCGTATGGGAAAAAGCGTGGCGATTCCGAAAAAGCCGAGCGCAACGAGCAGCAAGCGCGTAAGCACGGACCGCCGTGTGACCTCGCGATCGCCCTGCTCCAGCTCGCCCACGGCCGCGGCCCGAACCTCCCGAGGCGACGGCGCGTCGTCGCGCACGTCCACAACTTCCTCGGGCGGGATGATCCAGAACCCCCACCCGAGCGCGGCCAGCATGAACCCCGCGAGCGCCACTGCGAGCGCCCACCCCAGCGTTTGGGTGTCGCGATGAAACCCGTAGGCAACCATGAAGGCAACGCTGCCGAGAATGGCAATTACCAGCGACGCCGCGATGCCTCTGTCCCGCTTACTCATCGTAGTAAATAAATCGATCCCCAGATGCCGATCCAGACGACGAAGACGAAGTGCCAGTAATACATGATCGCCTCGGCGCCGGCTCGCGCGTTGGCACGTAACGCGTTGCTGCGCAGCCCGTAGAACAGCGCGGCCAGCAAGACGACGCCGGCCGTCACGTGCAGCACGTGGAAGCCCGTCATAGCGTAGAAGATCGACCCGTAGGCGCTACTCGCGATCGTGAACGTGTTCTTCGACCAGCCGTGCAGCGCGATCCCAATAAACGCTATGCCGCACATGATTCCGGCGAACAGCCAACCGTAGGCGGCCTTCTGCCGCCCTTTCGAAAGCGCGTTGGTCATCAAGAACATGACCATACTCGAGGCGAAGAGCAGGAACGTCCCGATCGACGACTCGATCAGGTCGAGATGCACGCCGGGCGGCGGCCAGACCGCGTTTTGACTGCGCAGATCAAAATACGCCGCGAACAGACCCGCGAAGAACATCAACTCCGACGCGAGAAAGAGCACGACGCCGAAGACGAGCGGGTGCGCTCGAATCGGCAAGGGCCGCGGTTGCTGACGCAAAGTGCCTCCGGAGAGTAGCTACGGCTTCTCCTACCCGTCCTCATTCGTTTCTATTCTCGACCGTTGGGTATGTAGCGCAACAGATGCAGATTTTCAATCCGGCGAGCGTCCAGGGGGCGACGCTTCGTGGAGACTGGATCGTCTTTTTAGTAGCCGCGGCCATTGTGGGCGTGGTGTTGTACGCGCTTATTCTGTGGCCGCTCTACGCGTGGCGCCGCCGCAGCGGGGACGAGGCGCTGCCACCGCAATTCAACAAGAATCAGCGCTGGAGCATCGTGTATATCGGCCTGCCGCTGCTGCTCGTGGCCGTTCTCTTCTATTTCACCCTCACGAAGGAGCGCAGCGTCGAAGCCCTGGCCGCTTCACCCTACGCGACCGTCGACGTCACGGCGTATCGCTGGTCGTTCCGTTTTACGTATCCCGGAGCGGGAATAACCGTGTCCGGCACGCCGCAAGCGGATCCCGTCCTCGTCCTGCCGGTCGGTAAAACAACGCAAATCAATCTTTACTCCGCCGACGTGACCCACTCGATGTGGATTCCGGCGTTTCTCTTCAAGCGCGACGCGATTCCCGGGTACACGAACCACTTCGATTTCACGCCGACGAAGACCGGCGAATTTCGCGGCCTGTGCGCGCAGTATTGCGGGCTCGATCACACGCTCATGCACTTTAACGTACGAGTCGTGCGCGCCGGCGTCTACCAGCGCTGGCTGCACAGCCACGGGAGTATACCCTTGTGATTTCCTGGCTGACCACGACCGACCACAAACGAATCGGAATCCTTTACATCGTCTGGACGGGACTCTTTTTCGCCATCGCGGGCATCCTCGCGATGTTGATTCGCACCCAATTAGCGCGCCCCGACATGACGTTCCTTAGTCCGCACGCCTACGACCAAGTCTTCACGTTGCACGGCACCGCGATGATCTTTCTCTTCGTCGCGCCTTTCGGACTGGGACTTGCGAACTTTCTCATCCCGCTGCAAATCGGCGCGCCCGACATGGCGTTCCCGCGGCTGAACGCAACCTCGTTGTGGCTCTTCGTTTTCGGCGGCCTTACCGTTCTGAGCGGCGCGCTCGCCGCGGGCGGGGCGGCTTCCGCCGGATGGACGGCGTACGCGCCGCTGTCGGAAATACAAATATCCGCCGGCGCCGGTCAGGACTTGTGGATCGTCGGCCTGCTGATGGTCAGCGTTTCGTCGATTCTGACGGCGATCAACATCGTGACTACCGTTTTCCTCTTGCGCGCTCCGGGCATGACGATGTGGCGCATCCCGATCTTCTCCTGGGAAATGATCGCGACGTCGCTGCTCATCCTCATGGCCTTCCCGCCGCTTGCGACGGTGCTTGCGATGCTGCTCATCGATCGCCATCTCGGCGGCCAATTCTTCGATCCCCAGCACGGCGGCAATCCGATTCTCTATCAGCATTTATTCTGGTTCTTCGGACATCCCGAAGTCTACGTGATGATTCTACCGTACTTCGGGGTCGTAACCGAAATCATCGCGGTCTTCTCGCGTAAGCCGGTTTTCGGCTACGTGGAACTGGTGCTCTCGGCCTTCGCGATCGCCGGCCTTTCCATGGGCGTTTGGGCGCACCACATGTTCACGACGGGCGCGGTCGCAAACGGTTTCTTCGCCGGCATGTCCTTTCTGATCGCCGTGCCGACAGGGGTCAAGTTCTTCAATTGGATCGGAACGATGTGGAAGGGGTCGATCGAGTTCGCGACGCCCATGCTCTTTGCCATCGGCTTCCTACTCAACTTTCTCATCGGTGGAATCACCGGCGTTATGGTTGCTTCACCTCCGATCGACTTCCACGTGCACGACAGCTACTTTTTGGTCAGCCATTTCCACTACGTTTTGGGCGGCGGCAGCCTGTTTGCAATCTTCGGCGCGCTCTTTTTCTGGTTTCCGAAAATCTTCGGCGTCAAGCTCGACGAGCGCATGGGCAAGTGGTGTTTCTGGCTGATGTTCGTCGGATTCAACGCCACATTCTTCCCGATGCACTTCATGGGCATCGAAGGAATGCCGCGCCGCGTCTATACCTACCCGGCACTGGGAGACCTCCCGTGGTTGAACATGGTCGCGACCGTGGGCGCCGCCATCATGGCCTTAGCAGTCATCGTGTTCCTAGTCAACGTCGTCGTCTCGTCGCTCGCGCGCGAGCATGTGGGTGACGACCCGTGGGGCGGCTACACGCTCGAATGGGCGACGACGTCGCCGCCGCCGGAGTTCAACTTCACGTCGCTGCCCCCGATACGCTCCGAGCGTCCGGTCTTCGACCTGCATCATCCCGAAATATTCGAGCAGCCCGCGTCGTGAAAACGTTCGTTTCGCTGTTCCTATCATCCGCGGCGTTCGGCATCGTCATCGCGGTGATTTACTGGATCAGCTCGCGCGACTCGACGGGCACGCTGCTGCTCGGCTTGATGGCAACCGGTCTAACCTTCGCGGCCGGCTATGCAATACTCGCCGAGCGCGAAGCCAATCTCGATGGTGACAGCAAAACCGTACGCAATGCAGACGTCGCCGGCGAAGATCTCGGCATCTACACCAGTTCGAGCGCCTACCCGATCCTCATGGCGCTCGCAGTTCTGACGTTCTTAGTGGGCGCCGTGTGGTCCCCATTCATCCTCTTCACCGGCCTCCTAGCCATACTCCTAATCCTCTGGCGCCTAGGCGCCGAAAGCAACCGCACCTAACCCACGCAGCCAACCGCACCCACCCCCGCAGCCACACGCAGCACACGCAGCACACGCAGCCACACGCAGCACACGCAGCCACACGCAGCCACACGCAGCCACACGCAGCCACACGCAGTCACACGCGGCCACACGCGGCCACACGCAGCACACGCAGCCACACGCACCGCGCGTACCCCCCGTCACCCTGAGCCTGTCGAAGGGCGCCTACGGCGTTACCATCGACTCGACGTACAGCCGACGGTTCGGATAATCGAACGTAATATTGAAATCGCTCAAAATATTGCGCCCGAGCAGCCCATCGTAATCGCGCGATTCCCACGTTTTTCCTGACGTAACGATGGCTTGCGCGTCGGCAAATGCCAGATCGCCCAAATCAAACCGCGAAAACCGGTACTCCCGATATTCTACGGGTCTCTCCGCAACACCGACGACCTCACCTTGTACGTCGCCGATTTTGTCGGGGTGAAATTTTGCGAAGTAGTGCGGAAACAACAATGTTTCGTCAGCCCCCAAATCCACGATGAACGCGCCATCGTTGCCTGCAAACTTCGCGTGCACCCGCGGAACGAGGTCGTCGATCTCGATCGGCAAAGCCATCCACGGTTTCGGCGGCGCTTCCTTCGAAGCTGCGAGCATGGATACCGTTTCGTTCTTGAAATCGACTGCGATGCGTCCGCTTGCGAAGAAGTCTCCGCCGAGCAGACCGACCACCTTTCGGTCACCAACCGTCTCATCGTACGGTATCGCCTCGATTGCGAGGTTGCTCGCGTGAAGATCGCCCAAGGCGAGATCGCTCACGCGCGTTTGCGCAGTGGTAAAATCGCCACCGAAGGTTCCTTTGCGCGCGCCGTAAAGCGTCAGCCCGAGCTGGCGCGCGACGGCCGAATCGATGACCGTGGACGACGCGCCCGAGTCCAGTTCGAAATCTAGGCCTCGCCCGGCAATAGTCACGCGTACGATTATACCGTGTGGGGTGAACTCCGCGGGAATCCGGACCGACGCGCGCCCATGTAGGTCGAAGACCGGCCTGGTCGCGGGGATCGTGAAATGCGCCGAGCTCTTCGGAACGGCCTCGAACGCGATCACGCGCGTTTGTTCGTCGTTTTCGCTATGTCCGTCGCTATATGCGATCGCTTGCGGGAAAGCCAATCCGCGGACGGTGCGAAAATCATCGTACCGATACACCACGGTCTGCCCGTCGTAATCGGTCGTTTCCACTCGTCGCAGCAAGTACGTCGATGCGTCGTAATAGCGGCGTTGCACGAGCCCGTGGCGCGGCGTCAATTGCAACACGTAGCAAATCGGATCGACCGTCGTTTTTCCCAGCACCGCGATCGGGTCGGACGTTTTGTCGACCGCGCGTAGGGTCGCCGCGTATGGATCTTCTCGCTGGTGAAATCCGCTTTCGACGGTGACCGTTCCGTTTGCATTCTCGAACCAATCGTCGCCGCGATAGGAACCGTACGCGGTCGTAAAGTCTCCGCTGCGCTCGGTGGCGACGTAATCGCCGCCGGATTCGTATGCTTCCGTCTGCGAAACCGTCCCGTTACCGCTGGTTCGCGTCACCCGGCGATAGGTGCCCGGCGCAAGCTCCCCGCGTGCGGACCGCGCCTTCGCCAGAATACTACCCGCCGTAATGCCGGCCGGCACGTAGGTCTGCTCCGCGCGCGCCGCCGCAACGCCAAAAACTGCCGCTAACAACACCGCAATTAGCCACAAGCGCATCCACACCCAGTTCCGCCCCGCCGCCCCCAAGCCTTGCGCACCCCAGTCACTCTGAGCCTGTCGAAGAGCGAGCCTGTCGAAGAGCGAAGGGCTGTAGCGCGCGGGCGTAGCACCTGTGGTCCATGCTGTTGCTCGGCATTGAAACCTCTTGTGACGACACCGCCACCGCCGTCGTGCGCGATGGCCGCGCCGTTCTCGCGAGCGTTTCCACCAACCAGGATCAGTTTCACGCCAAATACGGCGGCATCGTTCCAGAGATCGCCAGCCGTCAACACGTCGCGCTGCTCTCGGCGGCCGTCGAAGACGCGCTCGACCGCGCGGGGGCCAGTCTCGAAGCGGTCGACGGGATCGCAGTTACTCGCGGCCCGGGTCTCATCGGGAGCCTGGTCGTCGGCGTCGCCGCGGCCAAAGCGCTCGCGTTCGCGTCGAATAAGCCGCTGTACGGCGTCAATCATCTGCACGGCCACATCTTCGCGTCATTTCTCGATCGCGATTCGCAAGGCGACGGCGTGCCGCAGTATCCGTTTCTAACGCTGCTGGTTTCGGGCGGTCACTCACAACTGGTCGAAGTCGAGAGCGCGACGCACATGCGCGTCATCGCGCGCACGCGCGACGACGCCGCCGGCGAAGCGTATGACAAGACCGCGCGCCTCCTGGGGCTCGGGTTCCCGGGCGGCCCGCAACTCGATCGGCTCGCGGCCGGCGGCGATCCGCGTGCGATCGCATTTCCGCGAAGCAGGCCCGATCGCGACTCGCTCGACATGTCGTTCTCGGGACTGAAAACCTCGGTGCGCTACTTTCTGGAATCCGATTCCGGAAAGACCGCGCGGCCGCAAGACGTCGCGGCATCGTTCCAGGCGGCGGTAATCGACGTGCTAATGCAACGCGTCGGCGAAGCCTTCGAACGGCGCGCTTACACGGGCGTCGTGCTTTCGGGCGGCGTCGCCGCGAACTCCGCCCTCCAGGCAGCGCTGCACGCGTGGAGCCTTCAAACCCACATACCCGCGTTTATTCCGCCGCCGAAATATTGCACCGACAACGCCGCGATGATCGCGGCGGCCGCTTTTCACCAAGGAGACTCCGTGCTGGTGGACCCGATCGTGCTCTCCGCGGACCCGAACCTTCCGTTCGAACTGCCCGCCGCAGCGCCGCTCTCACGGTGAGAGTTCGCTCGTTCCTTCCCGCCATGGCGTGCGCGCTGGCGCTTGCGAGTTGCACCGCCTCGCATACCGCCGGTACCGGACGAACCGATACGCTCGTCATCGCGCAACAGCGCGAGCCGATGTCGCTCAATCCTGCGCTCGAAAACGGAACGTCGTCGACCGAGTGGGGATTGCTGCTCTTCTCGTATCTCGTGAAATACGACGATCGCGGCCGGCTCGTAGGCGATGCGGCCAGTGCCGTCCCCACGCTGCAGAACGGCGGAATCAGCAAAGACGGGCTGACGATAACCTACCATCTGCGCAAGAACGTGCGTTTCGCGGACGGCACGCGCTTGACGGCATCCGACGCCGCATGGTCGGTCGACGCCATCGACAACCCCGCGAACAACGTGCAGAGCCGGTATGGATACGACGACGTCGCGAAAGCGGACGCGCCGAACGACTCGACGCTCGTGCTGCGTCTAAAGAAGCCGTTCGCGCCGCTTTTGACGCTGGTGCTCGCGCCGCAAGGTTTTCCGATTCTCCCGAAACATCTGCTCGCAAAATATCCGGATTTCAATCACATACCGTTCGACTCGCTGCCGGTCGGATCGGGACCGTACGTCGTAAGCCGCTGGCTGCACGGCGATCGCGTCGAAATGCACGCGAACCCCTACTACTTCGGCGGCAAGCCGAAAATCGAACGCCTCGAAGTTCGTTTTGTCGCCGATCCCAATACCGCAATCAACCTATTGCGAACGCGCGAAGTCGACGGCTATTTCGATAACCTGGATTACGGCAACTGGCCGATCCTCAAGCAGATTCCAAACGTGAACGTGACGAGCACGCCCGTCAACGCAGTCGGCGCGATCATCTTCAACACGCAGGATCCGCTCACGAGCGACGCGCGCGTCCGGCGCGCGCTTGCCGAAGCGATGAACATTCCCGCGCTCGTGGCTAAAACGTATCGCGGTTCGCTGGACAGTCATGCGGCCGGTAAAGGCCTGTTCATCTGGGCGTACGATGCGCACGCGTATCCCGACATTCCGTACGATCCCGCGCGGGCCCGGACGCTTTTTGATAGCGCCGGCTGGCGCATGGGTTCCGACGGTTTGCGCCATAAAGACGGCAAGACGCTAGATCTGCTTTTCATCATTCAGGCGGCGACTCCGGGCGACGAAATCATCGGTAGTGCCGTGCAGCAGTACGAGAAAGCCGTGGGCGTCAAGGTGGTGCTCAAGCAATTCAACGTCACGCAATTCGTCGCACCGGCAAACCTTAACGGCCCCGTTTACGGCGGCGACTTCCAAATGGCGCTCTACCCATTCGTCAACGGCGACGATCCGGATACGACCGACCAATTCGCCTGCGCAAACGTGCCGCCGCACGGCTACAACAAATCGCGCATCTGCGACCCTGCGATCGACGCGCTCCTAACCGCCGGGCGAACGACGTTCGATACAGGCAAGCGCAAAGCCGTATACGCGCAGTTGCAGGAGCGGTTGATCCAACAACTCCCCATCGCGCTGTTGTACCAACGCCGCGAGGTTAACGTATTCACGAAGCGGCTGCGCAACCAGACGACGTCGCTTTCGACCGCGTTCTGGAATGTAGGCGCCTGGAGTCTCGTCAGTACCGAATCGAAGTAGTACACTATTCGCGATGGGTATTCGCAAGCAGTTTAGCCGCATCAACTGGCCGGTCGCCGGCGGCATCGGCGCGATTCACGTGGGCGCTTTAGCGGCATTTTGGCCCGGGCTTTTCGCCTGGTCTGCGCTCGTAGTAATGGGCGCGTTGAGCATTACGACGTCGGCGATCGGTATTTCGCTGTGTTTCCACCGCATGTTGACGCACCGCGGTCTTCGATTGGCGAAGCCCCTTGAATACGTTACCGCGATCTTCGGAACGCTCGCCTTCCAGGGCGGCCCGATCACCTGGGTCGCAACGCATCGCGCGCATCATGCCGCTACCGACCGCGCAGGCGATCCGCACGGCGCCGATCGCGGCTTCTTTTGGTCGCACTGCGAGTGGCTCTTCGTGCGCAATGATGCAGTCCCGGATGGCGATGAGAAACGCAGGCTGGTTCCCGAGCTGACATCGAAAGCGTTTTACCGATTCCTCGATCGCTACAACGTGCAGTTGCAAATCGTGCTAGCCGGCGCGCTCTACCTCTCCGGCGGCTGGCCGTGGCTCGTTTGGGGAACGTTCGTGCGCTTGGTGGTCATGTACCACACGGCGTGGCTGGTCAATAGCGCCGCGCACACGTTCGGCTATCGGACCTACCGCACGGACGATCGTTCAAAAAATAACTGGTGGGTCGCGCTGATATCGTGGGGCGAAGGTTGGCACAACAACCATCACGCCTTCCAATTCTCCGCGCGCCTCGGCCTGCAGTGGTTCGAATTCGACCCCGTCTGGCTCGTAATCCGCGCACTCTCTTTTCTACACCTAGCCGACAGCATCAAAGTCCCAACCCCCGAGATGCGTAAGCGACTCCTTAGTGGCACGCGTGCGCGGCAGGCTGTCGGCGATTGAGCAGCCACAAATAGAGCGCGATCGCACCGAATACGACGTTCAGCCAGAACGTATAGTTGAACGCAAACATCACCAGATCCGCGCGCAGATGCGGGTCCGGCACGGGCACGATATGCAGTGCCTTGAACGCAAGATCGACTAGGATCGCGGCGATTACCATCGTCGCATAGAACACGACTCCGATGTACGCAGCCATCTTCAAGCCGTAATACCGTCGGTAGACGTCCAACAATGGAAGTACGATCAAGTCCGCATACAAAAATGCGAGCACGCCACCGAAACTGATGCCGCTGCCCCAGAGAATGGCCGCCATCGGGACGTTGCCGATCGAACAAACGAAGGTGAAAATAGCGATGAGCGGCGCGACCAGTGCGTTACCGACGAGTTGCACGCCGGCCGGCGCGCCGCTTAGAAACACGTGCCTCCAGACGCCGCCGGGCACAAAGGCCGACAGCGCGCCCGCGATCAAAAAGCCGGCGAGCAAGTCCTTCCACAGCATGCTCCAGTCCATCGCAAAATTTTGCGCTACCAACCCGGGCAGTTGCGGGTTGCGCAACTTGTCCCATAACGTCGCTCCCTCGACGATGGTATCGCCATGATCGTGGCCTCCGCCGGCGTCCAGATGCCGCCGGGCTTGCTCGACCAATCGCCGCGGATACGTCGCTTTCACGAGCAGCGCCAGAATCGCCACCAGCACCACGCCGCCGATCCATTCTCCGGCCGCAAATTGCCAGCCCATCAATAAATAGAGAATGAGCCCAAGTTCGACGACAAGGTTGGTTGACGAGAAGAGAAACGCCAGCGACGGAATTAAGCCCGCGCCTTTTTTAAACAGCGTCTTGCTGAGCGCCGCCGCTGCGTAGGAACAGCTCGAGCTCGCCGCACCGTAAGCCGTCGCAAGCGCGGTCTCACGAAGCCCGTTACGGCCCAGGGCACGGCGCATCCGGTCTTTCGATACGACCGCCTGAATGATGCCGGAGAGCAAAAAGCCCAGAATCAAACTCCATCCGACTTGCCAAAACATTCCCGCAGCCAAAAATAACGCTTCCCAAATCGCGTGCAGGGCGTTCATCACATGCATTCCTTCAACCTAACCCGTGTAGCGGCAACCTTGACGGTTATACATCACCGGTGCTAACCTGTCAACACACGTTATGGAAGTTAGTTTTGGGGATTCGGCGACGGAGGGCGATCTTGCGATCGACCTTGTTAACACGCTCTATCCCGGTGCGCCGGACGGCCTAGCGCGTTTTGCCGACGCCGTCCGGCTCGTACGCGCCTCGAACGTGGAGCTCCTCGGCGACGCGCGCAGCTCGAAGGCGCGCCAAGAACGCGCGCTCGCACGGGTTCGCCATTTGCGAGAGACAATTCGCGCAATCCTCGAAACGCTTCGCGCGGGCAAGTCCGCTTCCGCAACGGCGCTCGAACGCCTCAATGACGTTCTCGCCACCTGTTCGATCGGCGCTCGAATCGTTCGCTCGAACGGCGGCTATGCGCGTATGCCCGTCTATCGCTTCAATGCACCCGACGACATTTTGATTCCGTTAGCCGATGCCGCACTTCGATTGCTCGTGGAGAAGGACGCGTCGCGCATCAAGACATGCCCGGGTTGCGGAATGTTCCTCTACGACGCGAGCAAGAATCGCACGCGAAATTGGTGCAGCATGAAGACTTGCGGGAATCGCGCGAAAGCCGCCCGCCACTATCGCCGCAAACACGCGAACGAGTAACCGTCCCGGTGTCTGATTTCAACAAACTGTGGGCCGGTCAGACGTTGAGCCTTCTCGGCAGCGCCGTGACGGCATTTGCGTTACCGTCATTGGCGATTCTGGTGCTGCACGCAACTCCGATACAGATTGGAGCGCTCACCGCGCTGGAAACGCTCCCATTCCCGGTGTTAGGGCTGTTCGTCGGCGTATTGGCCGACCGGCTACCGCGCAGAAATATCATGATCGCGGCGGATGCGGTGCGGTTCGCGGCCTTAGCCTCAATTCCGGTCGCCGCCGCGTTCGGCGTTCTGCGATTACCGCAACTCTACGGCGTCGCGCTCGCGAGCGGCGTCGGATCGGCGTTCTTTGGCATTACCTACCAGTCATACGTTCCCGTGCTCGTTGCCGCGAATCGTTTGACCGACGCGAACATGAAGCTCGAGTTTTCCAACTCCGGATCCACCATGGCCGGCAGCGCCGCCGCGGGCCTCCTCGTTCAGTGGATCGGCGCTGCCGCCGCCATTGCCACGGACGCAATCTCGTATCTCGTTTCCATCGGCACGCTCCTACTCATTCAAAAACCCGAGCCCGCGCATCAAGGGCCTCCGCTTTCCGTACGACAGTACGCACTCGAAATGCTCGAAGGTTTGACGATCGTTTTTAAATCGCCCGACTTGCGTTGGATCGTGGGTGCGACGGCAACGACGAACTTCGGCGGCGCAATGGTAGGCGCCGTCAGTCTGATCTACGCGTATCGCATCCTACATCTTCAGCCCGGCCTCATGGGCGTCATTTATGGGTTTGCCGAGGTGGGGTTTGTCGGCGCGCTTTTATCCGGACGCGTTCGCAAGGTGCTTGGATTGCGCGCCACGCTAATGAGTTCCCTAAGCCTCGGTGCGATCGGCCTCGCGAGCATGCTATTCGCCCGGCTCGGAGCGCCGTACGCGGTGCTCTTCGTTACGTCGGCAATCGTCGCGGTTTCGATACCTATCTACAATGTGAATCAAGTCAGCTACCGGCAAGCCCTCATCGACGTCCGCATGCAAGGCCGTATGAACGCAACGATCCGCACTTTCGTTTGGGGAACGCTTCCGCTGGGCGCCGTCGTCGGCGGATATCTGGGAACGGCGCTCGGGATACCCGCCACGATCGTGGCCGGCGCGGTGGTCTGCGCAGCCGCGACCCTATGGCTCATCCCGATGCGCGAGCGCGACCCCGAACCCGTCGTGCCGCATCCGCGCGAGTCCGGCGGGGTTGTAGATTATATCAATCCGGGTGGATAGGAGTCTACGCCATGACGGTCGCCAGTCACCGCGCGCGTTATCGCCACATCGCACCGGTAACGACCCGTGAAGAACTGATCTATCTTCTCTCGCGCGCATCCGAACTCGAACACGGATTGGCGTGCGTCTATCTTTTTGCCGGATACTCTCTCAAGAGCGACGTTGCCGAAGGCGGCATGACGCCCGAACAAGCCGAAACCGTCCTCGCCTGGAAGCGCAAAATCGCTCGCGTCGCGATTGAAGAGATGCTGCATCTCGCACAAGTATCCAATCTCCTCACCGCAATCGGCGGCGCGCCACATTTCAAACGCGCGAACTTTCCGTTGCCATCGACGGCGTTTCCCTTCGGTATCGAATTGACGCTGGACCCGATTTCATTGCCGCTACTCGAGCGACTGGTGTGCTATGAGATGCCGGAGGCAGGCATTTTGGGCGCCGAGCGCCAGCCGGAATATGACGCGATGCGCGAACGTGTCGGTTCCGCGCCGCACATCGCAGATCGCAAAGCCGCGCGCGGGACGACCGAACCCTTCGAGATCGACTTTCGCACGGTCGGCGAGTTTTATCATAAGATCGAAACGGGGTTTCGGTCGATACCGGAGGGCCAACTCTTCATCGGCCCTCCCGACGCGCAAGCGCGGCCCCGCTATCTCGATCTCGACGGCGAACTGGTCCCCGTCATCGATCGAGCCTCGGCGTGCGCCGCGATCGAAATGATCGTCGAGCAGGGCGAGGCGCCCACCACCGAGCATCCCGACGCGCATTTCTACGTATTCGACTCGATCCGCCGCGAGTACGTAGCGCTGACCGAGGAAGCGCGCAAGACCGGCGTTGCGTTCGATCCGGTGCGCCCCGTGCTCTCCAATCCCATGACGCGCTTCTACGATGACACGACCGGCGGAGCGGTAATTTCCGATCCGCTGGCTCACGAAGTTGCCGATCTATTCAACACCGCGTACGACACGATGCTGCTCATGCTGTTACGTTTCTTTGCGCATGAAAATGAAAACGAAGACGAGTTGCGGTTGCTCGCGCGTGGCACGCTGCGATTGATGGCCTCGGTGTTGCGTCCGCTCGGCGAAGCGCTGGCCAAATTGCCGGCCGGCCCGGAGTTCCCCGGAAAGACCGCGGGACCGGGATTCGGTTACAATCGCGACGTTCACATGCTGCCGCACAAAGAGTCGGCGTGGATATTTTTTATCGAACGCTTGTGGGAGTTGGTCTCTCGGACCAGCGCGCTTGCGGCTTCGGGGCAGCTACCGGTTGAACTGAGCGAGGCGGCAGCGGCGCTTCAGTCAATCGTCGATCACTTGGTGCCGCTTCTTCCAAAACGGTATGCGGATGCGCGCCCCGCGCTTCCACGCGTCGCACGCGGTTCCGCGCCGTCGATCGCCTGCGAGCCGAACGGTCCGTATCTCGTCAGCAATCTCACAATATTGACGAATTCAAAAGCAGAAACGCTCGGCACGCGTCCGGCGCTGGCACTTTGCCGCTGTGGCGGCTCCTCGCTGAAGCCTTACTGCGACGGCACGCACGCGCGCAACGGATTCAACAGTGCCAAACAACCCGATCGCACGCCGGACCGCTTAGACACCTACACCGGCAAAGGCTTTACGGTATTCGACAACCGCGGGACGTGCTGTCATTCCGGCAACTGCACCGACCATTTACCCGGCGCCTTTAGAGCCGGCCAAGAGCCGTTCGTCGATCCGAACGGCGCGTCGAAAACGGAAATCATTTCCATCGTGCGGGCGTGCCCATCCGGGGCCCTCGGCTATTCGGACGGCGACGGCATTCCGTATGCGGGTGAAGCGCGCGAGCCGTCATTGTACGTTTCGCAGGATGGCCCGTATCACGTGACCGGCGGCGTGTCGCTACAAGACGGGGAGCGCAACGCCGGCGCATCGCTAGAACACTATGCACTGTGCCGGTGCGGCCATTCCAAGAACAAACCCTTCTGCGACGGCTCGCACTGGTATGCAAAGTTTCACGATGAAGACAACTGATCCGCCGCCGACGCCGTTTACCGTAAGCAAGGCGCGCTTCGAAAGTTTCAGTGACGGTGTGTTTGCGATCGCGATCACGCTGCTCATTTTGGAAGTGCGCCTACCGGCCGACGCTTCCGCGCGGTCCTCGAGTTGGGAACAAGCGCGGGCACTGCTTTCGATTTGGCCGCAGTATCTGGTCTACGCTGCAAGCTTTGCCACGATCGGCATCATGTGGATCAACCATCACGCCCTGTTTAAAGAAGCGCGGCGCATCACGCACGGCTGCACGCTGGCAAACCTGCTGCTGCTCGGCTTGATCTCGTTTCTACCGTTCACGACCGAGGTGCTCGGACACTTCGGCCTGACGCCCACCGCCGTCGTCTACTACGGCTTAACGATGGTAGCCATCGCCCTTGCGTACAACCTCGTGCACCAACAAGTCTACGCCGCGCACGGCCGCCCACGACCGGTGACGCTCTGGAACGTCGTGGGTCTAAGCGCGTATCCTTTCGCGACGGTCATCGGCTACTTCGTCCCACTACTCGGAATCATCGTCATCGCGCTGCTAGCGATCTTCTACATGATGCCCAACAACATCGGCGCTGTCGCCCTACCCCCCGCAGAGCCCTCCGATGGTTCGTAGCTCACCATGACAAACTTCGTCACCCTGAGCCTTATTCGAAGGGCGGTTTGAATCATCCGGCGCCGAGCTTCGAGCGTAGAACAGGTATGAAGAGCCCAGCGCGAGCTTTCGGGCATAGTGGCGACGATGCCACGGCGCAAGCTTTCGCACGGCACGAGCGCCGGGCGTTCGATGAAGCGTACCGGCTGTACGGCGCCCTCCTGTATTCGGTAGCGCTCAACGCCCTGCACAACGCTGAGGATGCGCAAGACTGCGTGCACGATAGCCTCGTGCGCATCTGGCACAATCCGGCCGCCTATAGCCTGCAACGTGGTTCGCTTCGAGCCTTCCTCGTCGTTTGCGTGCGCAACGAGGCGATCTCGCGCCAACGAACCGCGTCGCGACGGTCGCGGCTGACCGAACGCATCGAACGGGAGGCTCCTGTGAGCGAGGAATTCCACATCGAAGACTTCGTCGAAAATCGGCGCCTACACGACGCGCTGGCCAGTTTGCCCGACGATCAGCGCACGCCGCTGCTGCTCGCATACTTTCGCGGTAAGACGCACGTTCAAATTGCTCGCGAACTGGGCACACCGCTCGGGACGATCAAGAGCCGCATTTCGCTGGGGTTACGCAAACTAGGAAACGCCCTGCTTCCGGAAACGACGCCATGAACGCGAACCATATCGAGGATCTGGCCGAACTGTACGCATTGGGTACGCTGGACGATCTCGAACGCGAGGAGGTCGCCCGGCACGTCGCATCTTGCCCGGCATGCGCCGCGCGGCTACATCGAGCCGAGGCGACAGTCGCCGCGATGGCGGAACTCGAACCCCGTTATATCCCGCCCGAAGCTTTGGACCGGCGCATCTCCGAAATTACCGCGCGCGCCAGGCGCGAGCATTGGGCAAATATGCGAACGTTCGCGACGGCAATTGCCGCAGCGCTCGTCGTAGCGATCGGAGCGTTCGCGTACGCGATGACCCAAAATATGGCAATGCACCGCACGATCGCGCAAGACGATCGCGCGCTCGCGCAAATCGCCCAGACGCAGTTCGCGCACGCGCCGTTTCAAGGGGCGCACGTGGCCACGGACGCGCAAGTTCTCTATTCGAAAGACGGCGCGTGGTACTACGTGGTCGTGATGCATCCCGATCCCACGATGACTATCGCCTATCGGCACGATGGAAAGATGGACATGCTCGGCAAGCTGCAGATGCACGGCAGTAGCGGCACGCTCTACCTGCCGGTCAATCACAAAATGGACGATCTCGCATTGCTCGATAACGGTGCAGTCGTGGCAGACGCGCACCTCGTATACTAACAAGGACAAGATTAATGAAGCACCTATTCATCGCCCTGACGGCGCTGTTTCTCATATCCGCCTTACCGGCCGTTTCCCTTGCGTCCTCTCCGGCGACGCTGCAGCCGTTGCTGACCGCCGGCCGCTGGTACAACGGCCGCCTGGATCCCGCTTCGGTGCGCGGAAAGGTCGTGTTGATCGACGTGTTCACCGTAGATTGCTTCAACTGCCGCAACGTCACGCCGGAGCTGCGAAAGCTGCGCGCATCGCAGACCAGGAACGGCCTGGTCATTGCCGGCGTGCACAGCCCCGAAACCTCGTGGGAGAAAAATCCGCAACACGTTGTTTCCGCGCTCAAAGACCTCGGCGTTGACTGGCCCGTAGCGGTCGACGACGACTTCGCTATTTGGCGCGCTTACGGCGTAAACGCCTGGCCCACGCAGTTGATCTTCGACCGCCACGGCCGCCTGCACGCCACCATCGTCGGCGATTCCCAGGACGCGCTCGTGCAACGCACCGTCGAACGACTGCTCGCGCAGCGTTAGCACGTTCCGGGCGGAAGCGCTCCCTCGACGTCCAATTACGCTACCGTGACTGTAACCGACGGAAAAACCTCGCAGGCGCAACTCGCTACGGACCGGCGCCTGCCGAGTTATCGTCTGAGCGCACGTCAACTCGGAATGGGGTGCAGTCTGGGAAACAGCGCCCTCTGGGTGAACACCAAAAACACGGGTGACGTCGAACGGGTCTTCTCCATCGGGCTCGGGCGCTCGCTGATCGGCGCAATATCGATCCGCTACGCGATTGCCGGGCGCCCGCTACGCGACGCCTGGAAAGGCGCCTCCGCCGACAGCAGCATCAAAGTCTACACGCCATTGTCGCTCGATCGCGACGCGGTAATGGTCGAGATTCACCCCGCATACCAACGTCGCACCTTCGAAATCGCCGGCTCGCTCCACGTTCGCGAAACGCTGTTCTTGCCGCTGCTTGGATCCGACGGAGCGCAAAACGACCCGCCGGTTCTCTATCAAACGATAGAAATCGAAAACCGGGGCACGATCGAACAGGAATTGCGGATCAACGGCTTCGCGCGCTTGCGCGGCGAAACCGCCGACGACGTCTCGGCGCAATACGACGCGGACCTCGGCGGTCTCGTCGCAACCAACGCGAGCGCGCCCGAGGCCGTGCGTATCTTCACGCTGCACCCCGCACCCACGGCGTTCGAAACGAGCTTCGACGTCGGGAACGTGTACAGCCGCTCGCGCGTCGCGCCGCTGAGCAATCGCACCGACGTCGTCGGCGACATCCTCGGCAGCCTGCAGGTCGAATTCACGCTCGACCCGGGGAAGCGTCAACACTTTACGTTTACGACTGCTCTCTACGGCCACGGCGCCGACGACGCGCGCAAGCGATTCGCCGAAAATATGCGTGGTTTCGATGCCATCGAGCAAACGATCGATAATCTCGAAGACGTGCTCCACCGCGCAGAGGTCATCACACCCGATGCCGTGATCAACGATGGCGCTATTTGGAGTAAGGTCAACATGCGGCGCGTGATGGCCAAGTACCCGACCGGGTGGCTCTTCACCAACGACCCCGGCGTGATGTCCAACGTCGTGTGTCGCGACTGTGCCTGGTTCGTCTACGGCGCCGATCACTTCATGCCATCGTTCTCACGATCGCTCTTGGATAAATGGGCGACGCTGCAATATCCTAACGGCAAGCTTCCAGAATACGTCGAGGCACTCACCGATCGCGTCGAAGACGACGGACTAAACATCAACGACGACACACCTCTGTATATCATCGCGGCCAACCATCACTTTCGCAGCACGGGCGACGAGGAGTGGCTGCGCCGGATTTACCCGTCGCTGGCAAAGGCCGGCCGCTACATCATCTCGCAGATGGACGATCGCAACCTCGTGATCTGCACGGCGCAAGACCCGCGCGGCAACGTCTGGGCGATTGCCAGTTGGCGCAACATCATTCCCAACTACACGATCAACGGTGCCGTGACCGAAATAAACTCCGAATGCGTGGCCGCCTTACGCGAACTCTCGCACCTCGCCGAACGCGTCGACGCGGAGGACGCGCACGTACGCGACTATGCCGACGCATCCGATCGAATTCGCACGGCGATGCAGACGCATCTCATCAATCCGCAAAACGGCCTGTTCTATCTCAACATCGATCTCGACGGGAACCCGCACACCGACGTCACGGGCGACGAACTCTTCCCCGTGATGTTTCATGCATGCGACGACGAAACGGCGTTCAGAATCATCAGCCGCCTCAATTCATCCGATTTTTGGACCGAAGCCGGCGTGCGCACCGCCTCGAATTTGGACCCGCGATACGATCCCGCCGCCTTTTCGGGTTTGATCGGCGGCGTCTGGCCGGGCCTGACGTGGTGGTATGCGTTCGCCGCGGCGCGCTATCATCCCGAATTCATGGTAAACGCGCTGCGCGCGTCGTTCCAACATTACGCGAGCGACCCGCGCAGGCACAATACGGTACCCGGTCAATTCAGCGAATGGTTTGACGGCGATTCGCTGGTCAATCGCGGCATGCGCTTGAGCCCGTGGGAGCCGCCGCGCTTTCTCTGGGCCACGATCGAGGGCGTCTGCGGCCTCACGCTGACGGGCGATCGTCCCAAGATCAACCCTCTGGTTCCACCGAATTGGAAGTGGGTTGCGTTGCGCCGCTTACCGTACCGCGGCCGCGAAATCAGCTACTTCGCCGTGCGCACGCAAGGGGCGTTCCACCTTTTTACGACGTGTGATGTCGAGACCGAATCCGTGCATTCGCTTTACGATCGCGACGTGTCGGACGGCGTACCGATCTTTTCGCGCATCGCGCGCGTCGTCGCGTTTCAACGCGATCACGAACTTGCGGTTCTCGTCGGAAACGTCGGCACGGCCACCACCAACGTGCCGTTGGATCTCACCCAGCTGCTCGAGCCGCACGTCCGCTATCACACGCGCGTCTACAACAGCGAGCGCGACGACTGGGAAACCGATTCGGTCCTCGCCCGCGAACAAATCTGCACCATCTCCGTAACCATCGAAAGCCAAGGCTACCGCGTCCTCCTCTTCCAAGCCCTCGACGAAGACCTATCACCCACGCCCAACCTCTCGCCCGCGCCTCCTTCCCCGTCACCCTGAGCCTGTCGAAGGGCCGCTAACGTAGCGACTCAGCCAACGCGCGCGCCCGTGCCTTCACGCTTTCCCGTATCGTTCGAATCTCCGATAGCGGCCGGCCCTTCGGATCGGGTAAGCCCCAATCGTCATCGATGCGCGGCAATCCCTCGACGTCGCATCCCATCGTGATGATGCGGTCTGCTCGCGCGGCGGTGCGTTCGTCGAACACTTTGGGCGACGCACCGGAAATGTCGATACCGTCTTCGGCCATCGCTTCGACGACGACCGGTTCGAGACGCTCCGCCGGCGTCGTCCCGGCCGAGGCAATCTCCACGGCATCGCCGAGGAAATGCCGCAGATAGGCTTCGGCCATCTGACTGCGCCCGGTATTATGCCGGCACACGAACAAGACGAAACGTTTGAGAATCTTCTCCATCGCTATGACGTCGACGAATTCTTCGTCGATGCGGCCCTGCTCGCGAAACACGCCGACGTGCCGGTATCCCAGGATCGAGTACAGACGCGCACCGGCGTCGTTGC
This sequence comes from Vulcanimicrobiaceae bacterium, assembly GCA_036559125.1. GTDB lineage: Bacteria > Vulcanimicrobiota > Vulcanimicrobiia > Vulcanimicrobiales > Vulcanimicrobiaceae > JALYTZ01. The sequence goes on along the minus strand of DATBTT010000085.1, from coordinate 12,869 downwards.
TCGCCAGAGCAAACAACACGATTTTATGAAACGCCTGCTCGATGGCGCGCCGCTCGAGGAGCGGCAAGAGCCGCGTGCCGATGCCCGTCGAACGGTGCTCGCGCGCGACGTAAATCGAAAGGTCCGCCACGCCGTCGTATGCGCATCGATGCGAATACGAATTGAGCGATGCCCACCCCACGACCTCGCCATTGCGTTCCGCAACCAAAACCGCGTACCGGCCGCCATGGTCGGCAAGCCAGGCGCGCATGTCGTTCTCGTCCTTCGGCCCCACATCGAGCGTCGCCTGACGGTCCGCGATGCCTTGATTGTAGATCGATCCGATCGCAGGTAAATCGGCAACCGTCGCATCACGCACGCGCAACTCCGTACCGCGCGCGCTCATGCGGGCCGATCTCCGCTAGCGCCGTGTGGAACGAGTACGTTCGCGGCGGTGTCGCGCACCGACGAGCCGAGCCACGAAAACAGCGCCGTAGCCGCAAGCGCACCGAGAAGCTCCGCAACGATGAATCGGAAGACGTCTCGCGGCGCGATTCCCGCGAACGTGTCGCTGAGCGAACGGGCGATGGTAACGGCGGGATTGGCAAAAGAGGTCGAAGCTGTAAACCAATACGCCGCTACGATGTAGGCCGCGACCGCAACCGGCGTTGCACTCGCGCGATAGCGCGCGCAGCCCCAAATAACTGCGAGCAACCCGAACGTCGCGACGAACTCGCTCAACAACAGCGCCGGGCCGTGGCGGGCGTGGTGCGACGCGAAGAGTAGCGGTTTTTCAAACATGGCATTCGCCAGCGCGACGCCGGCAACGGCGCCCACGATTTGCGCGCTCACGTACGCGGGAACCTCCCGCCATTTGAGTCCGCCTTGCCACGCGTCCGCAATTGAGACCGCAGGATTGAGATGCGCGCCGGAAATCGAGCCGAACGTTAAGATGATGGCCAACAAGGCGGCGCCGGTTGCGATCGTGTTCGCCAATAGCGCCAAGGCGACGTTGCCGCCCGACAGCCGCTCCGCCATGATCCCCGACCCCACCACGGCCGCGAGCAGCAGCGCGGTCCCCACCGCTTCGCAGACCGAGCGCTTCAACAACGATTGCTGCAAGTGCATCCCGCCCTTTACGCGCTACAACAGGCGGTGCCGCATGTATCGCGTTGCTCCGTGTCTTCGAGCACCGTGTAGATTTCCCAACGGCGCCCGTCCGGATCGGAGGTCCAAACCTTCGTTTGAACGGCATAACAACACGTTTCTTCGCGCTCGATATCGAGCGCTAGATTCTCGGCCTGAAGGCGCGCGATCGCGCCATCCACAGCATCCGTCGAATCGACGACGATGCCGTAGTGCGCCGACTCGGGCGCGACAGGGGCAGGATCGGCGTCCAATGCAAGCTCGAGGCCGGGGTCTTCGATAATGAACAGTGCATAATCGTCATACCGTTTGGCAGGTTCGGCGCGTAGCAAGGTTCGATAAAACGACACGCTGCCCGCGAGGTCATTCGTGCGGAAATTAAGATGTGTTTTCATGCAAGACTCTTCTCTTTGAAAATGGCGTGCAACGACGCGCCGAGGCGCTCGCGCGCGTCCGGCGCTAATCGGTAGTAAACCCACGTACCGCGCCGCTCGCACGTCACTAATCCAGCCTCTCGAAGAAGCTTCAAGTGATGCGAAACGGTGGGTTGATTCAACGGCAAACCGGCCGTAAAGTCACATACGCACACTTCGTCTTCGGCCCGCGCCAGGGTCGCGAGAATCGACAACCGATGCGAATCGCCCAACGCTTTGAAAAGGGTGCCCTCGGATTCAAAATCTGCGCTCACCACGGAGGTCGGCGGACAGCACCGCTGTATCGACATATTTCGATACTACGCTATACATCGACAATCGTCAATACACCGACCCTATCTTCTTCGTCCTGAGCCCCGTCGAAGGCGCGCAGCGAAGGACGACGGCGAGCCACTTTAGCGGCAGGCTGTAAGGGCAGCCAGAAGATATATTAGGCGTACCTAATTACCGGGTTCCCCGAGCGGAGCCGCTTCTCTAGGATGGATTTCACCGTGCCGACACGCTGGCTGGTCGCATTTGGGCTGCTTCTTGCGCTGGCTCTTGCCCCGCGCGCGGCCTGGGCCGACGCCGATATGGCACCCCCGGGTGTTAACCCAGCCACGCTCGGGCTCCAGCCGATGAGCGGACCAATCCCCGCAGCGACGCCGGCCCCGGGCGAATCCAAGATCGTACGCCGAGACGACGGCTCGTTCCAGGCGGTTCCGGATTCCACGCGTGGCCGCACGAAAGTTTTTCATCTCGTCGAGCGCGCCGCACCCTGGACGATACGCCCGGGACTGACGGTGTTGGCCAACACCTATAACGGTGTCGTTCCCGGCCCCGCACTGGTCGTCAAGCAGGGCGATCGGGTGGTCATTGATTACGAGAACCAGTTGGCGACGCCGGACACCATTCATCTGCACGGCATTCACGATATTCCGGTTTCCATGGACGGCGTGGCGGGCATCTCGCAACCGTTGGTACGGCAGGGCGGCCATTATCGGTACGCGTTCGTCGCCAATCAGCCCGGCACGTTCATCTATCACACGCACGACAACGAAGAGATGCTCGATTCCGGGCTCTACGGCGCCATTATCGTCGAACCGGCGCACGTTGCGGCCGGCGAGCGCGGGCTCGCGCACGATTTCATCGAGATGATTTCTTCGTGGCAAATTCAGAGCAATACCGAAAACGAATTCAGTCTCAACGGAAAATCCTATCCCGCCACGCAAGCCCTGAACGTCCGTAAAGGCGAGCGCTTCCGCATTCGCTGGATCAACATGTCGGGCGAATCGTTTCACACGATGCACACCCACGGCCATTATCAGCGCGTCGTCGCGCGCGATGCCGAGCCGCTGAACTACCGCGACATCGAAGACACCGTGATGCTCGGACCCGGCCAACGTGCCGACGTCGTCGTGAAGGCCGACGCGCAGCCGGGCACGTGGCTCGTGCATTGCCACGTTATGGATCACATGCAAGACGTCAACGGAATGCCCAGCGGTCTGGTGACGGCGATTCATTATATCGGCACGCCTAACACGCTGGGCGCGATGTACACCGCGATGATGCCCCTGTCGTCGCACGCGGCGCGACCGCGCGCCTTGAGCTTCGGCATGACGATTTTGTTGGGTGCTATCGCCGGCTTGACGATCTTCTTCGGCCTGCCCATTGCCCGCGCGCGAAGTTTCTCGGCTGGAACCGTTGCGCTGCTAAACGCGCTCGCCATCGGCATCTTGCTGTATCTCGTGGTCGAGATCGCACAGAATGCAACCGCGCCGATTTCCGCCGGCATCCTGGCTTGGCATTCGGCCGGTGCGCGATTTCCGTACGCGTTGACCGGCGTATTCGTAGCCGGCTTGCTCGCAGGTCTCGTCGGTTTAGGCAGCGCCGCGACGCATATCTCAAAGCGAGCCGCGCAGCACGCGGACAATCCACTAGTTTTGGCGGCAGTCATTGCAATCGGCATCGGCGCTCACAATTTCGGCGAAGGCCTCGCAATCGGCGCTTCCGCGGCATCGGGAGCGACGGCGCTCGCAATCGGCCTCATCATTGGATTCGCATTGCACAATACGACCGAGGGTTTCGGCATCGCCGCGCCGCTGGTCGGACGCGTCGTTCCGTCGTGGACGCAGATCGGTCTCGCGGGACTGATCGCGGGAGGACCGACGTTCTTGGGGACGATCGTTGGTTACGAATTCAACTCGCCGGTTCTTTCGGTATTGTTTCTCGCAACCGCCGTCGGTGCGCTCGTGTTCGTTATAGGTGAACTATGGTCGGTGCTCAAGCGCACCGGACTCACGGCGCTTGTAACGACGATGATGACGCTCGGCTTCCTGATTGCATTTGGAACGGAGCTCTTCGTCGGCGTAAACGGAGGATGATCTATCGTGGCTGCGTATCGCTACATCGTTTGCGACGTCTTTACGACGCAGCGATTCGAGGGTAATCAACTCGCGGTTTTTCCGGACGCGGAAGGCCTTACCGACGAGCAGATGCAGACGATCGCGCGCGAGCTGAATTTATCGGAGACGTCGTTTGTTTTCGCGGCACAGGATCCGTATCTCGCCCGTCTGCGAATCTTCACGCCCGGCCGCGAGATCGCTTTCGCCGGCCATCCGACAATCGGAACCGCGTTCGTCCTGACGATGCTCGGACGCGTGCCCGCCAACGTCGAAAGTTTCGTACTCGGCGAAGTCGGCGGCGACGTTCCGGTGCGCCTCGAAGGCCGCGACAATGACTTCATGGCCTGGCTATCTACGCCGCCGATGCATTTCGGCGCCACGTTCGACCCCGCCGAATGCGCGCGGTTCGTCGGCCTGCGCCCCGAAGACGTGCTCGCGAACTGCACGCCCCAACTCGTCGGCGTTAGCACGCCGTTTCTCTACGTCGCCGTACGCGACGCGGCCGCCGTCGACCGCGCGCGCCTCGACGAGAGCGCGCTGTACGAATCGATACAGGCCGCCGAACTAAACGGCGTCTTCATCTTCGCACCCACCAAAAAGGGCGCGTATTCGCGCATGTTCGCTCCAATGTCCGGCATTACCGAAGATCCCGCAACCGGAAGTGCAACAGGCCCACTCGGTGCCTACATGGCGCAATGCAGTTTGATCGAGAGCCGCGACGGAATCGCGTTCATCAGCGAACAAGGAACGAAAATGCACCGCCGCAGCATCTTGCACGCACGCCTACGCTGCGACAACGCCGGCACAATCCAAACCGTCGAAGTAGGCGGCAGCGCCATCCTAGTAGCCGAAGCCACAATGCACCTCTAACGTCACCCTGAGCTTGTCGAAGGGCGAGCCCATCGAAGCGCGCACGCCCGTCACCCTGAGCCCGTCGAAGGGTGCCCGAGATCCGTTTCCTTTGCGTGGCTTTTGGGAACAGGCATGGCTCCTCTATAGCAAGGAGCCCGTCATGGCCGACAACCAACACAGTTTAGCAACCTATGTGAGCGACATGCTCGCGCTCGAACGGCACGTTCGCGAACCATTCGATAGTCAAACGAAGGATGCCGATTTCAACGCTTACAACGACGCGTCGCAACTCGCGTCGCGGCTCTCGGGATTAGCCGACGGGCACGTTAACGCGTTAAAATCGTGTCTCGACACGCTCGGCGGCCAAGAGGCGTCGCCGATCAAGAGCGCCGTCACCGAATTCGAGGGCGCGGTCGCGAGCGCGATCGGCAAAGTACGCAAGACCAAAGTCTCGAAGGCGCTGCGAGACGACTACACCGCGCTTGCGCTTTGCAGTGCGGGATATACGATGCTCCAAACGACCGCGCACGCCATGCGCGATGCAAACGTCGCGGCTCTGGCGCAGCGGCATCTCGAAGACTACGCCCGGTGCCTGATGGAGATCGGTCAAGCCTTACCGGCGGTAGTCGTACAAGAACTGCGCGACCTCGGGTTGGATGTCGACGAATCAGTGGTCGAAACCAGCCGGCAGGCGGCACAACAAGCCTGGCGCGGCGGCTCGGATCGTTCCGCGGTTTCCACCGGTGAGATCGGCGCAACGACGATCGCTCCCGAGCATCCATCCCGTAGCTCGATGGGCCTGCCGTAAGCACACGCTTGGCGATGTCGCCTTAACGTTTGTCAGCCGATGAAAGAACAAAACGCCAAGCCCTGAATGTACGCATCGGAGGCGCGAGCCCATAGCTGAAGCAGTCAACGACGTCGACTGATGCCGAGCAGGATATGAAGACAGCTGCCCTATTACTTCTCGCCGCGCTCGTATGCGCCGGAACGACAGCCTCCGCCGCGAGCAATGGGCTCGAGCTGCAGACCAAGGCAGGGTCATGGCGCGCAGTCGTGACGCGAAGCGGCGGTTTCGGTGGAATCTATCGTCGCTACGAACTAACCTCCGGCGGATTGGCTCGCACGTCGGCTGCGCCAACGGTCTCACATCTCGCCGACTCGCGCTTGCTCGCCGTCGCAAAAGCAGCGACCGTGCTCGCCTTAGAGAGATGGCGGTTAATGCCAGTGCAGTGTTGCGATCGCATCACGATTCGGTTGCAATTCGAACGAGTTGGTACCGACGGTTCGGTGCAGCTAGGGACCGCTCAATGGACAGAAGATACATCCGCGAATGAGGCTCCCGATGCCGTGGGTCTGGCACGCGCCGTGATCGATGCGTGGCGCCCCTGACTTGTATCGGCAACAAAAAAACAGCGCGCGAACGCGGCTGTCCGCGCCTACCATAGCACAAAACAACGATTTATTCAATTACAATAGTGCGAGGTCGGTCTCGCGAATCTTTGGTACGTTTCGTTTATGATCGATCGATGGCTGAGTTTGGAACGCGACGAATCCCCGATGCGCGCGTATCTCGCGATGCCCGACGACACTTCTGCGACGACGCCCTCGGTGGTGATCGCAATGCATGTATGGGGCGTCGATGAAGCCATGCGGCTTGCCGCGAAACGCTTCGCGGAGAACGGTATTGCCGCAATCGTCCCCGATCTCTACGCGCGCTTCAACGCGCCGAAAGGTAGCGGTTCGACCGATCACCGTATCTTCGTTCCATTTGCGCAGAAATTGACTTCGGACGGGGTTAGTGCCGACATCGCCGCATCGGTCGCGTACCTGCGCGAACGATTCGCAAGCGGAAACATCGCGATCGCGGGCTTCTGCATGGGCGGCGTCGTGGCGCTTCGCCGGACGAGCGGTAACGCTTCAACGTTCAGCGCGGCGGCCGTTTGGTACGGCGCGCTTGACAAGGCCAGTCCCAAAGTCGCCGACATACCGATCGTCGCAAGCTACGGAGCCGACGACCACGGCATCCCGGCGGAAACCGTCGATGCGTTCCGTTCGCAGCTACCGGTACCTCACGATTTTAGAATCTACATCGGCGCCGGTCACGGCTTCGCTGACAGCACGCGCGCATCGTACGCCGCGGATGCCGCAGAAAGCTCGTGGTCTCGCGTCATCGCGTTCCTCAAGCCATTCCTAGGGGCAAGCTAGTTCGTCGCGCGACAATACGCGACACTCGGCAATGAACTCCGCCTGGGCGACCGCGAGCAGTTTGCGAATCGAGCACCCAGACCGCAGTCGTTACCAAAACCCTACTTCGCGCGAGCTCGCGTCTATCCGGGGTCTGACGGCCAGGGCTTCGCGAACACGCAGGCGCCGCACTAGCCCGCACCCGAGCGAGAACCGTCTCGTCCAAATTGACGACCGGATTGATCACTTTGATCAACGGCGGACGAACTGTGTCAATCGTTGGAGCCAGCTAAGAAGCAAGACCCGCCAAGTGACGGGTTTCGTAAACGCGGGATCTCAGAACGTAGTGTACTTCTCACTGAAGCAACGCTGTAAGCGGGCCCCGTGTCGTACTAACGAATTCTTCAGCAATAAAAGTTGCGAAGACGATAGACGAGTCGGAATTCCCGCTCGGTCATAAGACCGATGATCTCTGGTCAGCAACTGATACTGATGCGGAACCAATGCAGATTGTAGACCCGAAGTGTTCCCGAAGTTTGCCTGTACCCACAATTGGTTTGAGTATGTCCGATACACCCAGACGAGCGGCGTTTCATCATCATTGACATAGGCTGTGATATCGATAATGGTTGTCGCTCTGGTTTCAGAGGAGGGTGGAAGATTATCAGACCCAAGTCGAGCCGGCGATTTTAAGCATTGCGCGTCCGTCGTGGGCAATTTTAGCGCAGTAGTTGGTCTTGCCGATACTGCGAGAGGCAAGAATACTGCAGCACACAGTATATATATCGCCTTGAATTTCATATGCAAGCCTACTTCAGAATATTCGAAGAACCGCAGCCCGCGGCGGCGGTCGCAATTCCTGCAATTAGGCACAAACATAATAACCTGGATTGCATAAAGACACCCAATCTTTCGCGCAAGTATGGGGAAAGCGATCCTTAACGGAGTTTCCCCATCGCAATACTTTGTGGAGCAATGACGACGGGACCTTCATTATCTCGCCCCCCGCACAGCTCTCCCGAGATTCTCGTTACGGCATTCGTGTTCGCAGTAAAATGCTAACGCATGGCCTTCCCTGATACCGCCTCATGGTACGCGGGGTTGGGGAACAGCTTAAAAGCGAAAGTCTTCGGAACTAGTCCCGATTATGACGCACTACCGTTCGAAAACCCATCGCATGATGCCCCCGGTTAGGACGCGGTGCTCGATTGGATGCAGCCGCTCAATGACCGACGCTTCTTCTTCGCCTGGAACCACCGCGAGCGGCTTGCGAACCAGCACCGGGCCGCGATCGGCATCGAGCGTTACTTGATGTGAACTCGCGCCGATCCAGGAACTGCCGTCTGCCAGCGCGTCGCGAACCGCGCGCGCACCTCGATAAGCCGCGATATCGCCGCCACCGGGCACGCCAACACGATCGCGCGATTGGTCCAACGGCAGAAACGCCGGATGAATGTTGATCATCTCCGAAAATTGCGCGACGAATCCGGCGTCGAGTAGATGCATCCATCCGAGCAGCAGCACCAGGTCCGGTTCGCTACGCACGACTTCCGCATGCAGGAGCGCGTCGTACTCGGCTCGCGTCACGCTCGCACGGTTCCACGGCAGCGTCAAAATGCTCGGCACGTGTGACGCGCGCGCGCGCTCGATCGCGTACGCGCTCGCATTATTCGTCACCAACGCCGTCACGTCGAGCGGTAGTCGACCGGAGGCGACCGCATCCAGCACCGCCTGAAAATTACTGCCGTTTCCCGACGCAAAAACCGTCGTGCGCCACTTGCGCCGCTGCCACTGCGCCTTCTCGAAACGTTCGACGACGCGCGCACCGGAACGTTTGACGTAGTACTCGACAAGTTTTTCTTCGCCCACGGCGGGAATGAGCGCCTGCGCGTACCCAGCTTCGCGCAACGATGCGAGCGCCGCGATCAGCAGATTCGGACCGATGGCCGAACCTCGGAATTGCGGATCGACGCCGAAGGGCCCGAAAATCCCGACACCGTCGCGTGCGCCGTAGCCGCGCAACCACGAAAAACGCAAGCCCTGCGGTGCGTAGGTTGCAAAGCCCGCGTATGTATTGCCGACCTTTGCAACAACATTGTTACCCGCAAAGGCTTCCGAACTCCACGTCCCGCCGAACGCGTCGTCGAGCCACGCCAAGAGTGAATCGCTCGCGGGCCCGCGCTCGTACTGGAATTCCGCCGCTTCGATCGCGCGTCGAGCCTGTCCGAGCGCATCGAATGAGAACCGCTCGTCGTCCAGGTCGACGAGCAGATTGACCATCTCGTTCAAGCGCGCGCGGGGTGCACTACGACTTGCGGTTCGTTGCCTTGGCGGTTTTCGATCCAGCCGATGACTTTCGCGCCCGCCACGGCGGCGACGGCCTTGTTCGCTTCGGCAAGCGGTACGATCAATGTGTAACCGATGCCCATATTGAAGGTGCGATAGCGCTCCGCATGTTCGAGCTTTCCGCGCGAGCACAACTCCTCAAACAGCGGCGGAATGGCCCAGCGAGATTGCTCGAATACCGCCTTGGCATCCGGCGGTAGCGTACGCGGCACGTTTTCGAGAAGACCGCCGCCGGTGATGTGCGCCATGGTTTTGATCGTGGCGGCTTTCTGCATCGCCCGCACGTCGTTGTAATATGACGGATGTTCGGCAAGCAACGCGTCGCCGAACGTGCGTCCGTCGAAGGGCTGCGACCATTCGTGCGCGGGAATCAGCTTGCGCGCGAGCGTGTAGCCGTTGGTGTGCAAACCGACCGACGGCAAACCGACGATCGCGTCGCCGGCGCATACGCTGCTCGCGTCCGGTACGTCTTTAACGTCCACGATGCCGACGATCGTTCCGGCTAAATCGAAGTGACCCGGCGCATAGAGGCCGGGCATCTCGGCGGTCTCGCCGCCGAGCAGCGCGCAATTGTTCGCGCGACACGCTTCGTAACACCCTTTGACGACTTGCGCCGCCACCTGCGGATCCAGTTTTCCGACGGCCAGGTAATCGAGGAAAAAAAGCGGCGTCGCATTCACGACTAAAATATCGTTCACGCAGTGGTTCACCAGATCGGCGCCGACCGAATCGTACCGCTCCATCTCGGCGGCGATAAGAATCTTCGTGCCGACCCCATCGGCGGAAGCCACCAAGGCTCGCCCGTCCTCACCCGGCACCTTGAACAGCCCACCGAAGCCGCCGAGCGCATCCAGCTGCCCGGGATGCCGCCACCCTTGCGTCACGTCCTTATAGCGGGCGACGGCCTCGTTACCCGCCGCGATGTCGACGCCGGCTTCTGCGTACGCGTCGGTCGAACGCGGGGTACTCATAATGAAGCCTTTTTCGCAGGGCCGCCGGTTTGTCGAATACAACACAGATATTCCGCCATAGCGGCCATACAAGTTCACCCCAGCCCATCCTGAGCCTGTCTCGAGGGACGAAAGGTTGACCATGCAAGTTCGTATCGCAAAAGATGCGCCGGGTTCGGTGCGTGCCGGAGCACTCGTCGTTCCGGTCTTCTCCGACGGATCGCTCGACGGGGCTGCAAAAGCCGTCGACGGCGACCTCGGCGGGGCAATTGCCGATATCCTCAAGAGCGGTGAGATCAAAGGTAAACTCTGCGAACTGAGCCTGGTTCACGCCCACGCCAAAAGTTACGCGCGCGTGTTGGTCATCGGTCTCGGCGAGAGCGCCAAATTCGAACCGCACATGCTCGCGCGTTACGCCGGCGCCGCAGTGCGGTATCTCGGCCGCCGCGGCGTCAAAGACATCGCGTTCGCGCTACCTTCTCAGGCAAAAGGCAACGAGATTTCGGCCGCGTCGTTCGTAACCGAAGGCGCGATCTCCGGAAGTTTCGACATCACCACGTATCAAAAGGAACCCGAAAAGCGTAGCGACACGGTGGAGACGATCGCGATCGTTGTCGACGGACTCGACGCGGGCGCCTTGCAAAAAGGCATCGACCGCGGCCTCGTGGTCGGCGAATCGGTAAATGTCGCGCGGCGCCTAGCGGTGACGCCGGCCAATGACATGACGCCCACGCACCTCGCGAACGAAGCGACGAAAATTGCCAACGAAGCCGGGCTCGACATCGACGTGCTCGACGAAGATCGCGCGCGTAAAGAGGGCATGGGTTCGTTTCTTTCCGTAGCGCAAGGCAGCGCGCAACCGCCGAAGTTTATCGTGATGACGTACAAGGGCGACCCATCGAGCAAAGAACTGCTCGCGCTCGTCGGCAAGGGCATTACCTTCGATAGCGGCGGCATTTCGCTCAAACCGCCCGATCGCATGGAAGAAATGAAGTACGACATGTCCGGCGGCGCGGGCGTGATCGCGGCAATGCGCGCGATCGGCAAGCTCAAACCGAAACTCAACATCGTCGGCATCGTTCCCGCGACCGAGAACATGCCCGGCGACAAAGCGACCAAGCCCGGCGACATCTTCACGGCAATGAACGGCAAGACGGTTGAAGTCATCAATACCGACGCCGAAGGCCGCCTAGTGCTTTGCGACGGGCTCTGTTACGCGAAGAAGCTCGGCGCGACCAAGATCGTGGACGCTGCAACGCTAACTGGGGCATGCGTCATCGCGCTCGGACACGCAGCGAGTGCCGCCGTCAGCAATGACGACGAATTCGCGCAGGTTTTTCTCGCGGCCGCGAAACCGACCGGGGAACGCTACTGGCAGATGCCGCTCTACGAAGACTACAGCACCGCGATGAAGAGCGACATCGCCGATCTCAAGAACTCGGGCGGACGCCCCGCCGGAACGCTCACCGCGGCGGCGTTTCTCAGAGCCTTCGTCGGCGACACCCCATGGCTGCATCTCGACATCGCCGGCACCGCCTACCTCGACGGCGAGTCCGCCTGGCAGGCCAAAGGCCCGACCGGAACCCCCGTCCGCGCCTTCGTAGCTCTGGTCGAACACCTAGCCGGCACCCCTGTCCCCCACACCAACGGCGCAACAAAAGTCCCCATCCCAACCCCGTCACCCTGAGCCTGTCGAAGGGCGCACCCATCAATGAGAAGCCCGGGCACTAACACCCGGGCTTGTTCTTTACGCTAACTAAAGATTTCGCCACGGGCAGCCGAATCAAAGACAAAATCATCGCATTCGGGTGAGGGCCATGCTTCAAAACAACAAGACGCGCCTTATATCGCTTCTCGCACTTTTCTGTGTTTCGATAGCCGTCGCCGCATGCAGCGGCGGCGGCAGCGGCTCCGGAAACGGCATAACGCCGATCGGACCAACTTCCACTCCGCAGAAACAAAGCATATCGGGCACCATCACCGATTTGGATACCGGCACCCCGCTCGCCGGAGCTGCCGTCGCCATCGGTACGTCATTCGCTGGTGGAACGCTCTCGGGAATAGCCGCCCAAACAAACACCGCGACGGACGGCTCCTACACGATTGCCTATACCGGCTCGGCGCCGCCGTTCATTCAAATAGCCGCAAACGGGTACGTCACGCTGCACAAGTTGCTGACGCTCACCCCCGTCGTCGCGCCCTCGCCTGTTCCGACGCTCCCGCCGGGTGCGGTCACACTACCGGCATACCATCTAACAAAACCGACTGCCCACGAACTCGCAGCCCTAACGCAATTGAATGCCGATCGCGCAAAATACGGAACCGGAAATGGCGCAGCCCCACTATCATTTGACGAAGACATAGTAGAAGTAGCCCGCTGGCGCGCAAACGACATGGCCACACTAGGCTATTTCAGCCACACAGAACCAGGCACCAATTTAGGATCTGCGGCGATTAAGTATTGCGGGCTAAATAACACTCCGGGCGTCGGTGGTTTCTGCGGCGAAGCCGGCTTCGGCTTTACCGAGAACATTAGCTCCTGTACCTGTGGGGATCTCACAGCCGCTGAAGCCTCCTTCCTTGCCGAAGGT
>DATBTT010000084.1:0-20473 GCA_036559125.1 Vulcanimicrobiaceae bacterium | reverse complement strand
CTCAGGGTGACGGGGGTTGTGTGTCATGCGGAGCCCGTCGAAGCACCGTCATGCGAAGCTTGTCGGAGCACGCGCGCCCTTCGACAGGCTCAGGGTGACGGGGGTTGCGTGTCATGCTGAGCCCGTCGAAGCACCGTCATGCTGAGCTTGTCGAAGCATCGTCATGCTGAGCTTGTCGAAGCATTGCGCGCCCTTCGACAGGCTCAGGGTGACGGGGGGATGGTTTGGGCTCCGGGGATGGGCTTGTTTAGGGCTTTTGCTAGGGGGAGCAGCGTGTTGGTTACGTAGGCGTTGTATTTGCCGATGGCGGCGGCGTATTCCACGTCGTAGCGGTGCGCGTATTCGAGAACGGCTTGCGTGGGCGGCGTGGGTGCGCCGAAACCGCCGCGCGGGACGTCCTCGCGCAATTTTCCGGGGCGTTGAATCGAGTCCTCGTCATTGTGGTAGTCGGCCGTAAAGGCGTTGAAGAGCGCATCGCGCTGCTTGTCCGCGTCCGCGATTTTCGCCGACAGCGCAGCGTTTCCGGTCAGTGCGGCAAGCGATTTCTTTTGCTCGTCGAGATGATTGAGAACGGCGTCGATCGTGCCGCTAACGTGCAGATACTTCTTGGCAAAGTCGTACGCTTGTACTTGTTGCGCGCGCGAGTACGGCAGTTTCGGGTCGGCTTTCACCGTGAACGGTTGCGAATACGCGTGCCCACCGATCGTCATGCGCGCGACGTAGCGCCCGGGCAGCACCGTTACGCCCGTCTTCGAACCGCGATACCGCGGGCGCGCGGCGCCCATCCACTGCGTCACGCCGTCCTCGCGGAAATCCCACACGACGCGATTGATGCCCGCACGATTGGGCACCGCCGTCGTCTTGGTCGCGCTGCTTTCATCTTCGCCCGGGGGCGCGGGGCTTGGCGACGCCTTGGGAGCGCGAATATGTCGCACGATCGTACCGTGCGAATCGAGTATGTCGATTTGCGGCGGCGTGGAGGAGGGCGCGGATTGGTAGAAATCGAGCACGGCGCCCGCCGGCGGGTTCTTGCCGGTAAAGCGCGTGTACGGACCTTCATCTTCACTATGGTAGAGATATTCGTACGACGTGCGAACCGGGAAAAGCATGCCGCCTTGGCGCCGCGCTTGCGGTAAATCTTGGAGTGACGCGATGTCGTCCAAGATCCACAGCGCGCGTCCGTGCGTCGCGATTACGAGATCGTTGAATTGCGGCTGGATGCGGATGTCGCGAACCGAAACGGTCGGGAGATCGTTCTTGAAGTCGGCCCAATGTGCGCCGCCGTCGTACGAAATCCACATGCCGTTTTCGGTCCCGGCGAAGACGAGGTTTCGATTGTGAATGTCGGGACGAACGGTACGGACCCACTGATCGGCCGGTAATCCTGCGACGATTTTCGTCCACGTCTTGCCGTAGTCGTGGGTCACGAATAGATACGGAGCATAATCGCCCGAACGATGACGATCGAGGTTCGCATACGCGGTCGCGGGATCCAACGCGGACGGAGCCACGGTTTCGACGCGACCGTATGGTGCGACGCCCTTGAACGAGACGTTCTTCCAATGCGCTCCGTTGTCGCGCGTGACTTGCACGACGCCGTCGTCGGTGCCGACCCATATCTCGCCGCGGCGGGCCGGCGAGCCTTCGATATCGAGAATCGTATCGGAATACTCCGCGCCGGAGACGTCGGTCGCGAGCGGGCCGCCCGCCGGTTGTTGATGCGCCTTAACGTCGAGGGTGAGGTCGGGACTGATCGGTTTCCAATGAATGCCGCGATCGGTTGACTGAAAGACAACGTCGCCGCCATACCACAAAACGTGGCCGTTCCAGGGCGCGAAACCGATCGGTGAATCCCAGTTGAAACGATATTTGCGCTTGTAGAGCGTGAAGTCGTTCCGGTTGAAATCGTAGTAGGGGGCGATGAAGCGATTCTGATGCGTCGTCTTGTTATATTGCGCGACGCGGCCGTCTTGCAAATCGGTGACGATCAGCTTGGGATCGACCGGGTCGGGAACCGCCCAAACGCCGTCGCCGCCGATGACGCGCAACCAATGCTCGTCTTTGATGCCGTCTGGATCTTGCGAATTCGACGGACCGCAGAAACCGTTGTTGTCCTGCAGCGGCGCGCACACCCAGTACGGATTCTCCGTCGACGTGGCCGTGTGGTACACTTCGCCGATTGGGAGGTTGCGCGAGAACGACCAGTTCTTGCCGCCGTCGAGCGTCAACGCGTAGCCGCCGTCTTCACCGGTCATCATGCGATCCGGATCGTTGGGTGCGATCCACATCGCGTGATAGTCGACGTGGACGTCTTTTGCGATTTCCTTGAATTTATGACCGCCGTCGGTGCTTTCGGCAAGCATCTCGGAGACCGCGTACACGCGATCGGGGTTTTTCGGATCGACGTTGAGATGCGTGAAATAAAACGGGCGCTGATCCACCAGCGTGTCGTCGCTGACCATCGTCCAATTTGCGCCGGCGTCGTCGCTGCGCCACAGAATGCCGCCCTTGGCTTCGATAATGGCGTAGACGCGCTTGCTGTCGCTGGGTGCGACCGCGACGGCGATGCGTCCCGTGATTCCGGACGGCAAACCGTGTCCGGTAAGCTTCGTCCACGTCTTGCCGCCGTCGCTCGATTTGTAAAGACCGTCGGCCGGGCCGCCGGAGTGGAACGTCCACGGCTCACGACGGAACTGCCAAATGCCGGCATAAATCACGTTGGGATCGTTCGGATCCATCGCCATTTCCGACGGGCCGCTTTGCGGTCCGACGTACAGCGTTTTCGTCCAGCTCTTCCCGCCGTCGTCGGTCACGTAGACGCCGCGATCGGTCGAATCCTTGAACACGTCGCCTAGCGCGCCCACGATTACGTGATTGGGGTTTTTGGGATCGACCAAAATGCGTGAAATGTGGCGCGTCGCCTTCAGGCCGAGATTCGTCCAGGTTTTGCCGCCGTCGGTCGTCTTGTACACGCCGTCGCCGTACGTGACGTCGTTACGCGGATTGGCTTCGCCCGTGCCGACCCACACGACGTTTTCGTTCGTCGGATCGATGGTCACGGCGCCGATCGCGGAGACGTCTTGCTTTTCGAATACCGGCGTCCACGTCGCTGCGCCGTTGGCCGTCTTCCAAACGCCACCGCCCGCCGCGCCGATGTAATACAGTTTCGGATCGCTCGCCGTTCCGGCAACCGCGGCGACGCGTCCGCCGGCAACTGCGGGCCCGATCGACCGCCACGAAAGGTGCGCGTACGGCGCATTCTCCGCCGCGATCGCCGGCTGCGCAACAAACGCCGCCAGCACGAATGCAACAACACCTAGCTTCAAAATACTCCTCCACTGTAAACGAATGCTTCGACAAGCTCATGCTTCGACAGGCTCAGCATGACAACTGTGTCAGCGTGACAACTGTGTGTCACCCTGAGCTTGTCGAAGGGTCGTGCGTGCTTCGACAAGCTCATGCTTCGACAAACTCAGCGTGACGGGGGTTAGATCCCGGGTTGGACTGGTTTGGCGGGGGTTAGGGGTTTTAAGCCTGCGGATTGTAGCGCTGCGTTCAGCGTTGAGAGCGATTGCAGGTATGCGTTGTATTGTCCGACGGCGGTTTTGTATTCGCCGTCGATGCGGTTGCCGAGGCTTACGATTGCGGGAGTGATCAGACCGCTACCCGCATAGCCCAGCCCCTGAATATCCTCACGCAGCTTGCCCGGGCGTTGTATCGAGTCTTCGTCGTTGTGATAGTCCGCGGTCAACGTGGTGAACAACGCATCGTGCGCCTTGAGCGTGGCGTCGATTTGCGCCGTAACGGCAGTCGCGTTCTTCTTCTTGGCCGCGTCGCTCGCTGCGGTAAGTTGTTTCTTGGCATCGTCGAGCGCGTTGAGCATGGTGTCCACGATGGAAAACTCGTGGTAGTACTTCTTCGCGAACTGATAGCTGCGCACGTAATCCGCTTGCGTGAACTGCGAGCGCGGATCGGGTTTAATGGCGATCGGCTGCGTCGAACTGTGGCCATCGAGGGTCAAACGCACCGAGTACTTGCCCGGGACCACGGCGGGGCCTTCGTTCGGTCCTTGATAGCGCTCTTTTGCCGCGCCCTTCCATTTGACCGGACCGTTCGTTTGGAAGTCCCACACGTAGGTATTTAGCCCGACCTTGTTCGTAATGTAGGGTTCGTCTTTGCCTTTGACCTTGTGCGTGCCTTGCACCGTGCGCACGACATGGCCGGACGCGTCGAGGAGCTCCATCTTCGGCGCCTTCTTCGCGACCGCTTTTTGATAGAACGTTATCATGACGCCCGTCGCCGGATTGGCGCCGGTGTATTCGGTGTACGTTCCTTCGTCGTTGCTATGCTGCGAGTACTGATAGGAAACGCGCGGCTTGAAGAGCATCGTGCCGCGGGCGATCGCAGCCGGCAGTTCTTGAATCGGGCGCATGTCGTCCATGATGTATACGGAACGGCCGTGCGTCGCGACCACCAAGTCGTCGAACACGGGCTGCATGCGGATATCGTGCACGGAGACCGTCGGCATGTTGTTCTTGAAGCTCTGCCAGCTTTTACCGTCGTCGTACGAGATGTAGATGCCGAGTTCGGTGCCGGCGTACAGCAAGTTCTTGTTGCGAATGTCGGGGCGCACGGTGCGCACGTACTCGGTCGCGGGGAAACCGTTGGTTATCGACGTCCAGCTCTTGCCGAAATCGTGCGTAACGTACGCGTACGGTTTTATGTCGCCGGACTTGTGCGCGTCGAACGTCGCGTACGCCGTACCGTCGACCAAGGGCGACGGCGCGACCGATTCCGCGCGACCGTAGGTCGGCGCGCCCGGAGGGGTCACGTTCTTCCAGTGCTTTCCGCCGTCCATCGTCATCTGTACGAGGCCGTCGTCCGTGCCGACCCAGATCTCGCCGCGGTGCAGCTTCGAACCTTGAATGTACAGGATGTTGTCGGAATACTCGGCGCCTGAGACGTCGTTGGTGATCGGGCCGCCCGAAGGAGCCTGATGTGCTTTGACATCGCGCGTGAGATCGGGGCTGATCGCCTTCCAGTGACGTCCGCGGTCGGTCGTTTGGAAAACGGCGTTGGCGCCGAACCAGCCGATGTGGCCGTCCCACGGTGCGAACGCGATCGGCGATTCCCAGTTGAAGCGATATTTCGCCTTGCGTTGATCGAAGCTTTCGATCGCCGTTTGCAAGTACGGCTGCGCGTAAAAACCGTCTTGCGTGACTTTGTTATAGATGATCAACGCGCCGTTTTCGGAATCGCTCCAGATCCAGTTGTTGTCCGACGGATCGGGAACGGCCCATTCGCCGTCGCCGCCGTTAACGGAGATCCAGTGCTTGTTCAAGATGCCGGAGCCGTCGAGTGAGTTGGAGGGTCCGCACCACGCGTTATTGTCTTGGAGGCCGATGCACAGGTTGTACGGGTTTTCGTGCGTCGACAAGCCGACGCGATAGATCTGCGCGATCGGAAGGTTCATCGAATAGAACCAGTTGTCGCCGTTATCGACGGTCAGCGCGTAGCCGCCGTCTTCGCCGACCATAATGCGCTTGGGGTCGTTGGGCGCGATCCAGATCGCGTGATAATCCACGTGAACCGGTTGCGCGATTTCTTTGAATTTTTTGCCGCCGTCGGTGGAGAGCGCGAGCATCTCCGACACGGCGTAGACGCGGTCGGGATTCTTCGGATCGACCGCTAAGTGCGTGAAGTAGAACGGCCGCTGATCGACCAGCGTGTCGTTACTGACCATCGTCCACTTGTTGCCGGCATCGTCGCTGCGCCACAAGATGCCCTGGCTCGATTCGATGATGGCGTAGACGCGATTGCCGTCGCTCGGCGCGACGGCCAGACCGATGCGACCCGTGATGCCGGTCGGCAGTCCGTTGCCGGTCAATTTGTTCCAGGTGTTGCCGCCGTCGGTCGATTTGTAGAGACCGTCGTCCTCGCCGCCGCTGGTGAACGTCCACGGTTGGCGCCGAAAATGCCACATGCCCGCGTACACCACGTTGGTGTGCTGCATGTCCATAGCCATGTCGGAGACGCCGCTGGTCGGCGAAATATAGAGCGTCTTGGTCCAGGTCTTGCCGCCGTCGTGGGTCACGTACACGCCGCGATCGGTGCTGTCGGCAAAGAGGTCGCCGAGCGCGCCCACGATCACGTGATTCGAATCGTGCGGGTCGACGAGCACGCGCGAAATCGAGCGCGTGGCTTCGAGGCCCATCATCTTCCACGTTTTGCCGCCGTCGGTCGACTTATAGATTCCGCCGCCGTAGCTAACGTTCTGGCGCGGATTGGTTTCGCCGGTTCCAACCCAGACGACGTCGTTGTTGTTCGGGTCGATGGTCACCGCACCGATCGAGGCCCATTTTTCCTTGCTGAAGACGGCATCCCAGGTTTGTCCGCCGTTGGCGGATTTCCAGACGCCGCCGCCGGCGGTGCCGACGTAGTAGAGATTTGCATCGGTCGCAGAACCGGCGACCGTCGCAATGCGTCCGCCGGCGGTCGCGGGCCCGATTTCACGCCATTGCGCGTTACCGAAGGGCGGGCCGGGTGTCGGAGTCGGCGACGGGCTCGGCGTCGGCTTCGAGGGTTTGGGCGGCGAAGCCGACGAGGCAGGCGCCGGACTCGGAGAAGCCTGCTGCGCTTGCGCGAAGACAGGCACGGCCGATACGAGCAGGGCCGCAAAAAAGACAGCAAAAGAAAAGCGTCGCGTCACGTTGGACCTCCTAGAAGCGCGGGTCCGGTGCCGATGCAGCGCTTTCCTCTTGCCAGCGCATCAAAGTTTGTTCAAAAGTTACGCCGCAGTGAATGCGCGCGCCAACGCAACGCCGAGAAAAGCGGCCGCGAAGCCGAGCACCACGCTCCCGGCGGCATAGGCGATCGCGAGCGACGGAGCGCCTTCGCGCGCGAGATTGAGCGCGTCGAGCGCAAACGTCGAGAACGTCGTGTAGCCGCCGAGCACGCCGACCATCAAAAACGTGCGCACTTCGACCGTCATACCGAATGCGCGCGAGAGATAGAACTCGGCAACCAACCCGATGATAAAGCTGCCCGTCACGTTGATCAGCAACGTGCTCCACGGAAAACCGGGGCCCACCCGCTGCGTCACGGCAAAGGTGACGAGATAGCGCAAGACCGAGCCGAATCCGCCGCCGATAAAGACCGCGGCGAGCGTTCGCAGGTGCAAGAACCTAACCTACGTCTTCGGCGATCCGCTTTTGTAGCGAATCACTTCGACGGTTTCGAGAGTGATGAGGCCGTCGCGCACCATCGCGTCAAGTTGCGGAACGAACGCGCGAATGCGCTCCTCGGTGTCGACGATCTCGATCAGGACCGGCAGATCGCTCGATAGATCGAAGACCCGCGCGGCGTGAACCACGGAGTGCCCGCCGAAGCCTTCGATGCCTTTGAACACGGTCGCGCCCGAAAGCTGGGCCGCCCGCGCAGCCTCGACGATCGCCGTATACAGCGGCTGGCCCTTGTGCCGGTCGCTCTCGCCGATGAAGACGCGCAGCAGTTTTCCGGTACCTGAGAGCTTAGTGCTCATGGGTAGCCTTGTGTTCGTAATACGGAACGTTGTGATGCACCGCGTACCACTGGCTCCAGGCGATCATCCCGCACATGACGGCAAAGAAGACCACCAAGCCGATGCCCCAGGCGCGGCGCTGCTGCGGGGTCATCCCTGAATGGCGGCTCATGCCGCGCCGTTCGCGCCGGGTGCGCGAGTTGCTTGCAGGGGAGTCCTCCACGTAGATCGCTCTCGGGCAAAAACTACGGGGAAACCCCGATGTTCCGGCCGGCCGCAATCGCTACGATTGAACCATGGAATCTCCACACTACGCCCCACCGCTCTTCGTCGAGGCCCTCCGGGGCCGCGTCCTCCGCCATGGCCTGTGCAAGCCGCTCTCGGGCGATCAACTCCAGCTCTGCATTGCGCTGGCGCTCCACCGCGACGGCGTCCCGCGCGAGCGGCTCTGCGAACAGCTCTTCCCCGAGATGGAGGCGGAAGCGGCGATGGGCCGATTGAAAATCTGCGTGCACGGCGTCCGCACCCAGCTAGGCGCCGACAGCATCATTTTCTTCCAAGACGGCTATCGTTTCAGCGCGGGGTTCTGCACGAGCGATCTGGATCAGATCGAAGAACTGCTCGGTGAGGCGGGGGCCGGGCGATGCGGCGAGGGGACGGTAAAGGAACTGCTGCGCGATCTGCGGGAGCCCCGCCCTCCATATTATGCTACATGGTCGTGGTTCGCTCCGATCGAGGAGCGAATCGTCGCGCTGACCCGCGAAGCATGCAGATTCATGGGAGCGCCTGCCTGCTAAACCTCATTTTCGGTCTCCGGGCTCCTCGCGAAGGAGGGCGCCCCGGCCGGGTCGCGTAACGGGCCTTAAGACCCATCGCGCCTTTGCCGAAATGAGGAATATGCCTAGACGCTTCGGCCCGTTTATGACGGGACTCGGACTTGTCGTTTGGACGGTGCTATCGTCACTTTTTGCCGTGCCGGCTAGCGCCGCGACCACGGCGCCGGGTTCGGGTCCGGTCGCGGTTAAGGCGTACGCGAACGTCCTGCGCAAAATCAACCCGCATCTGCCCGTGTGGCAAAGCCGCGATTTGGCCCGCCACGTTCTGGCCAATGCCAACCGCTGGAAGGTCGACGCCAATCTCATCGTAGCGCTGGTCAGCGTCGAATCGGCGTGGCGGACGCACGCGCGTTCGCGCGTCGGCGCGATCGGCCTGGGCCAACTCATGCCCGGCACCGCGTGGCAACTCGGTGTCGACCCGCGCGATCCATCGGACAATTTGTACGGCGCGGCCCGATATCTTAGCGGCCTCATCGCGCGCTATCACGATCGCCACAATCGTTACCAGCTCGCGTTCGCAGCGTACAACGCAGGCCCCCGAGCGGTTTCGAAGTTCGGCGGCGTGCCACCGTATTACGAGACGCAACGTTACGTCGTGAAAGTCATGCGTACGTGGCGCCACATCGCGCACGTGGTCCACATCCCGCATGCGATCCTCGCGCAAACTTCGTTACGCTATCCGCACCCCCAAGGCGCGGATGTCGAATACTGGAGTTCGTCCAGGCGCTAGCCGGTAACGCCGGCCACGATCTCGTCGACGGCGTCGCGCAACGTGCGGGCGCCGTCGATTTTTATACCGCGCGTACCCGCCGCACGTCCGGCCTCGATGTCGCTCTCCTTGTCGCCGACCACGACGCAGCACGACGGGTTGACGCCGAGCGCGCGCGCCGCGTCGAGGATCAGCCTGGGTTTTGGTTTTCGGCAATCGCAGTCGTCGGTAGGCGCGTGCGGGCAATACAGCCACACGTCGAACGGCCCGAGCATCGCGTCCACGCGTCGATTGACCGCCTCGACTTGCGCCGCCGTTACGAGCCCGCGCCCGATCCCGCTCTGATTTGAAACGACGGCCATCGGCAGCCCGGCTGCACGCAACCGCGCGATCGACTCGCGGGCGCCTTCCACCGGCTGCACGCTTGCAGGATCGCCGTTGTACGGTACGTCGACGACGATGGTGCCGTCCCGATCGAAGATAACCGCGCAAATTTTCATTGTCAGAAAACGAAAATCGAAATCGCGACCGCGCCCATCAATGCAAAGCAGAGCCATGCCCAGAGGTTTGCGGCGAGTGAATTCACCCATTCGCCCATGATGTCCGCATTGTTGGCGATGCGGATCAGGATAAACACGATTGGAACCGCGACCAGACCGTTGAGCACCGCCGAATAATACAGCGTCTTGATCGCGTCCACGTGAAAGAGCGTCATCGCGACACCCAACAGAATACCGAGTCCGACGACGGCGTAGAACCGCGGCGCCTTATTGGCCTGCACGTTAAGGCCGGTGGCGCCGCGAAACGCGAAGACGTCGGAGACGACGTATGCCGACGAGCCGGCGAGCGATGGGATTGCGAGCAGGCCCGTGCCCACCATGCCGAGCATGAACAGCACGCTGGCGAACTTGCCGGCTAGCGGCTCCAGCGCGAGCGCGGCTTGCTGCGCGGTTGCTACGTTGGTGAGATGGTGCGCGTTGAGAGTCAACGCGGTCGTGACGATGATGAAAAACATCACCGCGTTCGAAAGTATCATGCCCGCGTTAACGTCGAAATGCGCTTCCTTGATCTCTTCTCGACTTGCGCCACGACGGTCGGCAAGTTTTATGTTGCCCTCGTCCTTTTCTTGCTCTACCATCAACGACGCTTGCCAAAAGAAGAGGTACGGCGTAATCGTCGTGCCCAACACGCCCATGGCCGTCGTCAGCCAGCTCTTTTGAAAGCGGATGTGCGGGATCACGAGGTTGCGTAAAACTTCTCCCCAATTCGGGTGAACGATGAACGCGGTGACCACGTACGCGAACAGCGAGAGCGTCAGGACTTTGATGATGTTGACCATCTGGCGATACGACGAGAACAGCATCAACACAAGCAGAAGCGCGCCGAACAACAGCACTAGAACGATCTGCGGGAGTTTGAACACCAGGTGCGCGGCATCGGACATGCCGGCAAAGTCGGCGCCGATATTGAACGTGTTGGCCACCACCACGGCGATCGCGATCGCGTATGAAATCCACAGCGGCATCATCTTGCGCATTGAGGCGCCAAGTCCCATGCCGGTGACCATGCCGATGCGCGCGCACATTCCTTGCACGACCGCCATCATCGGCGTCGTCACCAGCGCGAGCCATAACATTGAAAGACCCGTCGAGGCGCCGGCCACCGAATAGGTGGAGATGCCTGACGGGTCGTCGTCGGCCGCGCCGGTAATCAGCCCCGGCCCGACCGCGCGCAATCGCTGCCAAAAATTCTTTTCCGGCTCGGGTTCTCGCTCCGAGTGCGCCTCGTCGACGGGTAGAGCCATTTACGTCGACGCCACGTAGACCTCGGCGCCTTTTTCCAAGAATTCCTTCGATTTTTCTTCCATGCCGCGCTGCGCGAACTCGCGAACTTCTTGAGTGATCTTCATCGAGCAGAAATGCGGTCCGCACATCGAGCAGAAGTGCGCCACTTTCGCGCCCTGCGCAGGAAGCGTTTCGTCGTGAAAATCGCGCGCAGTGTCCGGATCGAGCGAGAGATTGAATTGATCTTCCCAGCGAAATTCGAAGCGCGCTTTCGAAAGGACGTCGTCCCAATGACGCGCGTGCGGGTGTCCCTTGGCAACGTCGGCGGCATGCGCCGCGATCTTGTACGCGATCACGCCGTCCTTGACGTCTTTTTTATTGGGCAAGCCCAGGTGCTCTTTGGGCGTGACGTAGCAAAGCATCGCCGTACCGAACCAGCCGATCATCGCCGCGCCGATGGCGCTGGTAATGTGGTCGTAGCCGGGCGCGATATCCGTCGTCAACGGGCCGAGCGTGTAGAACGGCGCTTCGTGACAGATCTCGAGCTGCTTGTCCATGTTCTCTTTGATCAAATGCATGGGTACGTGTCCGGGTCCCTCGATCATCACTTGCACGTCGTGCTTCCACGCGACCTGCGTGAGTTCGCCGAGCGTCTCGAGTTCGCCGAATTGGGCGGCGTCGTTCGCATCGGCCAGGCAACCCGGCCGCAGCCCGTCACCAAGCGAAAATGCGACGTCGTATGCCTTCATGATCTCGCAAATCTCTTCAAAATGCGTGTACAGAAAATTCTCGGTGTGATGCGAGAGGCACCACTTCGCCAGGATCGATCCGCCGCGCGACACGATGCCGGTAACGCGCGTAGCGGTCAGCGGAACGTAACGCAGCAGAACGCCGGCATGAATCGTGAAATAGTCGACGCCCTGTTCGGCTTGCTCGACGAGCGTGTCGCGGTAGAGTTCCCACGTCAGCTCTTCGGCTTTGCCGTTAACCTTCTCGAGCGCCTGGTAGATGGGAACCGTGCCTATGGGGACCGGCGAATTGCGCAAAATCCACTCGCGCGTCTCATGAATGTTCTTACCGGTGGACAGGTCCATGACCGTGTCGGCGCCCCAGCGCGTCGCCCACGTCATCTTGTCGACTTCTTCTTCGATGGTCGACGCGACCGCCGAGTTGCCGATATTTGCATTGATCTTCACGAGGAAATTACGGCCGATGATCATCGGCTCGCTCTCCGGGTGGTTGACGTTCGACGGAATGATGGCGCGCCCGCATGCCACCTCGTCGCGCACGAACTCCGGCGCGCATCCTTCCCGGATCGCGATGAACTCCATCTCCTGGGTGACGATGCCTTTACGCGCATAGTGCATCTGCGTGACGTTCGCTCCGTTTTTCGCGATGCGAGCCTTGCGCGGATTGTTGAATCGCACGGCATCGAGCTCGGACATCGCCTCGCGGCCGCGCCGATAGATCGACGTCGGACTTTGGAGCGCGTCGGTGTCGCCGCGCCCTTCGATCCATCCTTCGCGCAGCGGCGCTATTCCGGCGCGCACGTCGAGCGTCATCGCCGGGTCGGTATAGGGTCCGCTCGTATCGTACACGGTGTGCGTCTCGTCGTTAGTCAGCGAGATCTCGCGCATCGGGACGCGAATCGACGAATCGCTTCCCTCCACGTAGATCTTGCGCGATCCAACGGTCGCCTTCGGTGCTGTCATTGCCATGTTGGGCTCCTTCCTACGCCGGCATTATCCGGATCAGGTCAACGGTCGGCGCATCGTCGCGCCCTCTCAGCCTGCACGTCGCAAGCTCCCGCGCTACTTCTTATACGCCAACATTATACGCCAACACTTTAGCGGGTTCCGTCCTCCGTACCGGTAACACGTAAGCAACCAAACGGGGGACCCCTTCGCCACGTGCTTCGGCTGTCTAACATGGACCGGTAATTGCGGGGGAGCGTGCTTCGACAAGCTCAGCATGACGGGGCGTGATGCCGCATGACGGTGCACTACTGCCGATCATGACGGGGGCGTGATGTGCAATGAACGGCGACGCGCTACTTTACGATCCCCGTCACCCTGAGCTTGTCGAAGGGCGCGCGGTGTTGCGACAAGGCTCGCACGGGTTGAGGAGCGCACTTGTAAGGCGTGGCGGTGGTTTCGGATGGTGCGCGCGGTAGGGCGTTGCCGTATGTGACGCTCGGCGGGGCGCAGGTCGCGGTTGGAGCGGCCGCAATTTTTGCGCGGTGGGCGCTTACCGGAGCGCTACCGCTCGCGGTGTGCGCCGGGCGGTTGTGCATCGCAGCGGTGGCCTTGCTGGCCCTGTCGGCGATTCAGGGCGAACGCGCGGTCGTGAACCGGCGCGAGCGGAACATACTCATTGCCGGCGGCTTTTTTTTAGCCGTGCATTTTGCCGGATGGGTGTGGTCGCTCGAGTACACGAGCGTTGCGGTTTCGACGCTGTTGGTTGCGACGACCCCGATTTGGACGGCGCTGTACGATTCGGTCGTGCGCGGAAGTCATCTATCGCGATTAGCCTGGGGCGCGTTTGCGCTCGGCGGTGTGGGACTGGCCGTTCTCGTCGGCTTTAACCGCACTGCGCCGCCGATCGGTGGGCACGCGCTGGCCGGAGCCATATTAGCGTTAGTAGGAGCGTTCGCGATCGGCGCCTACTGGATTTTGATCCGCGAAGTTCGCGACGCGCTGTCGACACGCACGATCGTGACGCGCACCTATTCGTGGGCCGCGGTGGCGTTGGTGCTCGCGGCTTTCGCCGCGCGCCAACCGTTGCCGTCAGCGCACGACGGCCTCGCGTGGGGCGGCATCGCGGCGATGGCGGTATTTTCTCAACTGCTCGGCCATACGGCCATGAATGCCGCGCTGCGATGGTTTTCGCCGAGCGCGATCGCGTTCACAACCGTCATCGAGCCGGTCATCGCAGCCTTGCTCGCGCTTGCGATATTTCACGAATCGCTTACTACGATCGCCGTACTCGGCGGCCTACTCGTCCTCGCGGCTATTGCGATCGTGCTACGCGAGGAAAGCCTTGCGGAGCGGACCAATCCATTGACTCGATTGGAACGGTCCACCGAGAAGGGATGAGGCCGGCGAGGCGAAGCTCGAACCCATGACGACGAGCAACTCCGTCCCGGCCGTTAACGGCGCCCAGGTTTCCGCCGCGCTGTCCGATCCGCAAGAGACGCGCGAATGGCTCGATGCGATCGAAGGCGTCATTCGCGAGGAAGGTCCCGGTCGCGCGCAAGAACTCATCACCGAGCTGGTCGAGACCGCGCAGCGCCGAGGCGCGCACGTATCGCTCGGATTTGCGACTCCGTACATCAATACGATCCCGCCCGACGAGCAGCCGCAACTGCCCGGCAACGACGAGCTCGAGACGCGCATCCGGCATTACATTCGCTGGAATTCGATGGCCATGGTCGTGCGCGCCAACAAAGAATCCTCGGAACTCGGCGGGCACGTCGCGAGTTTCGCATCGTCGGCGACGCTGTACGACGTCGGCTTCAATCATTTCTTTCGCGCGCCTTCGGAAAGCAGCGGCGGCGATCTCGTCTTCATGCAGGGCCATTCCGCGCCGGGATTTTACGCGCGCGCGTTCCTCGAAGGTCGCATTACCGAAGAGCAGATGAAGAACTTCCGTCAAGAAGTCGACGGTAACGGACTCTCGTCGTACCCGCATCCGTGGCTGATGCCGGAGTTTTGGCAATTCCCCACCGTTTCGATGGGGCTGGGGCCGATTCTGTCGATCTATCAAGCCCGCTTCATGCGCTACATGAACGACCGCGGCATTATCGACGCGGGCGATCGCAAAGTGTGGGCGTTTTTGGGCGACGGTGAGACCGACGAGCCCGAATCGCTCGGTGCGATTTCGCTGGCCGGCCGCGAGCATCTCGACAACTTGATCTGGGTCGTCAACTGCAACTTGCAGCGCCTCGACGGTCCCGTGCGCGGTAACGGGAAGATCATTCAGGAGCTCGAGACCGTTTTCAAAGGCGCGGGCTGGAACGTGATCAAGGTGATCTGGGGCAGCAATTGGGATCCGCTGCTCGCGCGCGATACGAGCGGCAAGTTGGTGCAAGTGATGAACGAATGCGTCGACGGGGAATATCAAGCGTTCAAAGCCAACAACGGCGCGTTCGTGCGCGAGCATTTTTTCGGTCGCTATCCCGAAACGGCGAAACTCGTCGAGCACATGAGCGACGACGACATCTGGGCGCTCCAACGCGGCGGGCACGATCCCCGCAAAGTGTACGCGGCGTACAAAGCGGCGTTCGAGCACACGGGTCAACCTACGGTGATCCTCGCCAAGACCATCAAAGGGTACGGCATGGGTGAATCGGGCGAAGCTCAGAACATCGCCCATCAAGCCAAGAAGATGAAAGAGGAGTCGATGCGCGCGTTTCGCGATCGATTCCATTTACCAATTCCCGACGACAAGCTCGCCGAGATTCCGTTCTACAAACCGCCGGCGGACAGCCCGGAGATGAAGTACTTCCAGGAGCGTCTCAAAGTACTCGGACACGTTCCTTCACGCCGTCGCAAGGCCACGGCGCTGACCGTGCCCGAGCTTCCGGCGTTTGACGCGCAGCTGCACAGCTCGCAAGATCGCGAACTCTCCACCACGATGTCGTTCGTGCGCATACTCAATGCGATCGTAAAGGACAAGAACCTCGGCAGGCACGTCGTTCCGATCGTCGCCGACGAATCGCGCACGTTCGGCATGGAAGGGATGTTTCGCCAACTCGGCATCTACTCGTCGGTTGGCCAGCTCTATCATCCGCAAGACGCGGCGCAGCTGATGTGGTATCGCGAGGACAAGCAAGGGCAGATTCTGCAAGAAGGCATCAACGAAGCCGGCGCGATTTCGTCGTGGACCGCGGCCGGAACGTCGTACTCGACGCACGGCGTGCAGATGATTCCGTTCTACATCTTTTATTCGATGTTCGGGTTCCAGCGCATTGGAGACCTCGCGTGGGCGGCGGCAGATTCGCGTACGCGCGGGTTCTTGATCGGCGGAACGTCCGGGCGCACGACGCTCAACGGCGAGGGTCTGCAGCATGAAGACGGGCACAGCCAAGTCTTCGCGTCCTTCATTCCCAATTGCGTCAGTTACGATCCGACGTACGGATACGAACTTGCCGTCATCATTCAAGACGGCCTGCGCCGGATGCTCGCCGATCAAGAGGACGTGTACTACTACATCACCGTGCTCAACGAAAATTATCCGCATCCTGAGATGCCGAAGGGCGCCGAACGCGGCATTCTCAAGGGCATGTACCTGTTGCGCGAAGGCGCCAAGACCGCAAAATCGGCGGCGCGCGTGCAATTGATGGGATCGGGTGCCATTCTGCGCGAGGTCGAGGCCGCGGCCGAGCTCTTGAAGCAGGATTGGAAGGTCGAAGCCGACGTGTGGAGCGTTACGAGCTTCAACGAACTGCGGCGCGACGGCATCGATGCGGAACGATGGAACCTGTTGCATCCGACGCAGACGGCACGCCCGTCGTTCGTCGCGCAGAGTCTGGCCGGACGCGACGGCCCGGTCGTTGCGTCGACGGATTACATTCGTACGTATGCCGATCAGATTCGCCCGTTCGTGGATCGCCGCTACGTTACGCTCGGCACCGACGGTTTCGGGCGCAGCGACTATCGCCGCAAACTACGCCGGTTCTTTGAGGTCGACCGCTACTTCGTAGCACTCGCGGCGCTTAAAGCGCTCGCAGACGAGGGCACGATTCCGGCGGCGAAAGTCGCGGAGGCAATTGCGAAATACGGGATCGACCCGAACAAGCCCAATCCGGTAACGGTTTAGTGAAGGGACAGCCATCCGTGAGCGATACGATCGAAGTTCGCGTTCCCGATATCGGCGACTTCAAGGACATCCCCGTTATCGAAGTGCTCGTGAAGCCGGGCGACACGATCGCGAAAGATGATTCGCTGATCGCGCTCGAGTCGGACAAAGCGACGATGGAAGTTCCGTCTCCCGCGGCCGGCATCGTTACCGATCTCAAGATCGCCGTCGGCGACAAAGTCTCGCAAGGCTCGCTGTTGCTTACGATGCAGAGCGCCTCGCAAAACGGATCGCCGCAGCAGCCGCAGCAGCCGGCGCCGGAAAGCATCGGCAAAACGATCGACCTCACCGTTCCCGACATCGGCGACTTCAAGGATATTGCGGTCGTTGAGGTGTTGATCAAACCCGGCGACAGAATCGAAAAGGAGACGTCGCTCGTCGCGCTTGAGTCCGACAAGGCGACGATGGAGGTGCCGGCGAGTGCTGCGGGCACGATCGAAGACGTCAAGGTGAAAGTCGGCGATACAGTCTCGCAAGGCACCGTCGTTGCGACGCTCAAGGTCGCGGGCGAGACGGCCCTTCGACAAGCTCAGGGTGACAGCGTACAAGCTCAGGGTGAGGGTGTACAAGCTCGGGGTGACGGCGGGGCGGCCCTTCGACAAGCTCAGGGTGACAGAATACAAGCTCAGGGTGACGGAGTGCAGGCTCTGGGTGATGGGGGCGTGCATGCGAGTCCGTCGATTCGGCGTTTTGCGCGCGAACTCGGCGTGGATTTGCCGCACGTTCGGCCGAGTGGGCCTAATGGTCGCGTGACGCGCGACGACGTACAAAACTTCGTGAAGGCTGCACTTCAAACAGGCGGTGCGCCGAGCGCGCGCGGCGGCGATTTTAGCGTCGCACCGTGGCCAAAGGTCGACTTCGCGCAGTACGGCGAGATCGAACGCAAGCCGCTGAGCCGGATTCAAAAGCTCTCCGGACCGAATCTGCACCGCAATTGGGTGATGATTCCGCACGTGACGCAAAACGACGACGCCGACGTCACCGACCTCGAAACGTTCCGCAACGAACTGAACGCCGAACTCGGCAAATCCGGCGCGAAAGTGACGATGTTGGGCTTCCTGATTAAAGCATCGGTCGCCGCGCTCAAAGAATTCCCGAACTTCAACTCCTCGCTCGACGGCGACAGTCTGGTTCTCAAGAAATACTACAACGTCGGTTTTGCGGCCGATACGCCGGGCGGCCTCGTCGTACCGGTCATAAAAAACGCCGACCGCAAGGGGCTGGTCGAGATCGCAAAAGAGACGTCGGAACTTGCGTCTCGAGCGCGTGAAGGTAAGCTCGGCGCCGCCGACATGGCGGGAGGGACGTTCACGATATCCAGTTTGGGTAGCATCGGCGGCACCTATTTCACGCCGATCATCAACGCTCCCGAAGTTGCGATTCTCGGCGCCTGCCGCGCCGCGATGCGCCCGGTATGGGACGGCAGCCAGTTCGTTCCGCGCCTCATGCAACCGCTCTCGCTATCGTACGACCATCGCGTGATCGATGGGGCCGCCGCCGCGCGCTTTACAACCTTCGTGACGAAGCTGCTCGCCGACATGCGGCGTGCGTTGCTGTAAAGCGATTTACGGCAAAGCGCAGTTGGTTCCGAAGCAGATTGCCGTGATCGGATGCAGTTCGATCCCGTTGGGCGCTTGATGCCCGATCGAAGTGCTGCGCGCGTCGAAAAACGCCGGCCCTTCTAGCGTCACGGGCACATTCGAGCGCGAGCCGCCTCCGGAAATTGCAGCGCGGACGCGCGCTATTTGCGGCTCGAGCGTGCTCGTGCCCGCGCACGCGGGATCGGGCGCTTCGGCAATCATGGTATGCCCGTTCCCATCGCTCAACACGAGATGATCGTCTCGGTCATGCTCGCTGTAATACCCGATCAGGGTAACGTTGGTGAGGCGATACGTTTGCATTTCTCGCCCGTTGCGGCTCGCTGCATCGCTAGCCGGCGGCGCGGGAAATGCGTCGAGCTGCGCGATCGTCGCGGGAACGGCTGAAAGCGCGATCGATTGCGCGGCCGAGTCGGTGGCGATCTTTACCGGCCACCGGTAACCTCCGCACGTCCCTGCCGGCAGGGGTGCCGATCGCGGCGGTGCAGGTCGCGGCGGTGCCGGTCGCGGCGGTGCAGCTCGAGCGAGTTCGGGCTTCCTCGCCGCGACTGCCGGCGCCGCAACGTGCCGGACCGGCCGCGCGTGACGTACGGCGATTTTGGATTTGCGTCCGGGGTAATCGGCAATGCTGCCGGACAACGTGATTTGCGTGGCCGCAAACGACTTGTTTCGCCGAAAACACCCATACGCTCCGAGGAACGTTCCCGGAGCCAGCGCTCGTCCGTTTGCCGCGATGCGCGCGCCGCGCACGTCGACGTGCTCGAAGCCGATGTTGCGGCCGTGTATGTGCACGTCGCTTCCGCGGACGCTCACGATCGTGCCGAAAATGCTCGCCCTGGCCGGACAAAACGAGCCGCCGGGGACTGCGACTCGATGTTGAGAGAACGACGTTGCTGCGGCTACAGCGATGACCATAGTGGCGCTCCTTAGGTGCAGGAAACGGCTGGTTTTGTAAGTTTGCCGAGAAGGTCGTAGCGACCATCGATACCGAGCGACGGCATGTCGCGCGTAAACCATGAGTAAAAGGCTTCGTCCTGCATGACGTACCCGCCGACGGTAAAAGCCTGCGTCGTCACGGGATCGCCGACTTCCAACTGGCTGCCGCCACACGCGTTGTTGGTGTTGGGCTGAACCCATTTCGGTACGTCGTTGGTGTAGAACGGATCGTTCAGCCACTCGGCGAATTCATGCGAGAGCGTCTCCACCCCATGCGTGGTTACCGATGCCCACACTGTTGTAAAAATGGCGGGGCCTGAGGGCGTCGACATCGGGAATGCCTCGTGATAGCCGGCATAACAACAGTAATTGCCCGGCTGCAACACGCTCACATCGTTCGTAGCAAAAATGGCAACGCTCGTAGGCTTGATATTCAGTTGCGCGATGATCTGCGGTTCGACCGTTTTTATGAACCACTCGAATGTAACGTACCCGATTTTCGTTCCATTTTGCTTACGCTTCACGTACCCGTCGGCGGCCGGCACATTCACCGTCACTGCAGGCTCCGCGACCGGTGCCGCCAACAGCACGTGGTAGTTCTCGCGCGCAGCATATTTCCAAAACTCGGAACGCATTACCGCGTCGCCGTACTGCGTGTACCCCGCCGCGTACGAGCCGTTCGCGTATAGCGGCGAAGAAGCGATGCCGCCGGCGACCGAGCCGCCGTCCAGCGTCGTGCCGTCGCTAAAGACCAAGCGAACCGGGACGATCTCGCTACCGATGGTCGTGGCGCCGCCGCTCGTAATGGGATCGGTCCCGACCATTCTAAACGCGTACGTTTTCCCGCCGTATGAGAACGACGATTGCCAAAACGGTATCGTGCTGGTTTTCGGTGCGACGGCCTCGCCGTTCGAGGGGAGGCCTGAGAGGACCGCAGACGCGCCCGAATTACCGGCGCCGCCGCAACCTGCCGCAATAGCGGCGGCAGCGGCGATGGACGTTCGCATTACCAACTTCGACAAGCCCGGCATGCCAATGGGTGTTCCCTTTTGGGAGCGCCGTAAACGCTAGCTGGACGCTTGGCTTGCCTTGAGTTGACGCAACACGTACTGCAATATCCCGCCGTGGCGATAGTACTCGGCCTCGTCGGGCGTGTCGATGCGTAGAAGCACCTTGAATTTAAGCGTTTTGCGTTCGTCGTCGGAGGCGTTGACGGTTAAATGCATGCGCGG
>DATBTT010000083.1:0-27391 GCA_036559125.1 Vulcanimicrobiaceae bacterium | reverse complement strand
TTTTGCTGTCGGGGCCGACCGCAGCCGACGTTGCCGATGCCGAGCGGGCGATCGCCCGGCTAGACGCGGGCGCGGAGACGCTCATCGATACCGAAGGAACCGCTCGCCTACTTCTTCGCGCAGAGTCGGTTGCGTCATCGCGCATTGAGGGCCTCGAAGTGCCCGCGCGCCGTCTTCTTCGCGCGGACTACGCTCGGCGTGCGGACATCCAGCAAACGGACGACACGGCGCTTGAGATTCTCGGCAATATCGACGCGATGGGATATGCGATAACGGAGGTCTCACGCGGAGCGCCGATATCGCGCGCGCTGCTCTTGGAAACGCATCGCCTCCTGCTGGGACACACGAAGCCGGCGTACGCTGGTCGCACACGCGACATGCAAAACTGGATCGGTGGAAATTATTACAATCCGATGGGCGCCGACTTCGTCCCCCCGACGCCGGACATGGTTGATGCCCTCCTTGACGACCTTTGCGCTTTCGCAAACGGGGACGACCTCCCAGCAGTTGCCCAGGCGGCGATCGCGCATGCCCATTTTGAAACGATTCACCCCTTCGTTGATGGAAATGGCCGCATTGGTCGCGTGCTTATTCATTTAGTTATGCGGCGACGAAACCTCGCGACATCGGTGCTTCCCCCGGTGTCACTCATCCTTGCGACGCGCGCGGATGCGTATATCGCAGGTCTTGCAGCAACCCGTTATGTTGGGCCGCCAGACTCCGAAGAGGCACAGCAAGGTGTCGACATGTGGGTCGGAACCTTCGCTGCCGCGTGTACGCGCGCCGTAGACGACGCGCTCGCATTCGAACAGCAGATCGCGGATATTCAATCGTCGTGGCGTGAACGGCTTGGAACGATACGCGCCAATTCCGCGACGGATTTACTTATCGCCGCGCTTCCCGGTTCACCCGTCACATCACTTGCGGCGCTCACCTCACGACTGAATCGCAGTCTGCCGCGTGTGACTGAGGCGGTGAATCGGTTCGTCGATGTGGGAATTCTGCATGAGGTGAACGTCGGCCGACAGCGCGGTCAGGTATACGAATCGACCGAAGTGATCGATGCGTTCACGTCGCTTGAACGCGGTCTCGCATCGATTATAGGTGACACGAAGACGGAGCCGCCCGTCCGCGCCGTACCGGCAAGGCCGAAGTAACGTCACCTGACCTGCGCTATCCTAAGGTGATAATGACGCGCCCCTAGGTCCTAGCGCGCAATCTTGAGATTACAGTCCGAACCCGGATCGTCTTACGATCCCCTGGACAGTCCATTTACTTTTTGGAGTTCACATCACGCCTTGCATCCGGTGCCTCTGGGGGGTATAGTGGTGCAAAGTGGTGCACGGTGGTGTCTGGGGGAGGGTAGATGCACGCGGATTTGCCGCGCTTTACGGGATCGGTGGAGCATGCTCTTGACGACAAGGGCCGGCTTATCGTCCCCGCGCGGTTTCGCGAGCGCCTCGGCACCGGCTTCATCTTAACTATAGCGCAACCCGACCCGTGTCTGGCCCTGTACCCGGCCGCGACCTGGGCCGGGTTTTGCGACCGTTTGGAGCAGGCTCCCCGCAAGGACGAAAAGTACCGGAGGCTCGTCCGCCACCTCTTCGCCCATACGGAGGAAGTGGCGTGCGACAGCCAGGGCCGCTTGCTCATCCCGGGTCCGCTGCGCGCGTACGCGACGATCGAGCGTGACGTCGTCTCCATCGGCTCCCTCACCCGCGTCGAGGTCTGGGCCAAGGAGCGCTTCTCCGATCACGCCGTCCCCGGGGACGAGGTGGCCGAATTCATGGCCGACCTCGGACTGTATTGACGGGCGGGTGCGCGCATGATTCATCTTCCGGCCTTGTACGAACCGGCGCTTTCGTATTTGGCGATCCGGCCCGATGGGATTTACGTCGATGCGACCTTCGGCGCGGGCGGCCATTCGCGTGGGATCCTGGAGCGGCTGCAGGGTGGCCGGTTGATTGCTTTGGATGCGGATCCGGCGGCGTCTGCGCGGGCTGCGGAAATCGTGAATCCGGCGTTCACGTTCGTGCACGTCAATTTTTCGGCGCTCTCTCGCGTGCTCGACGAGTGCAACGTGGAGCTGATCGACGGCATCTTGTTCGATTTGGGGGTTTCCTCGATGCAATTCGATGAAGGCCAACGCGGTTTTTCGTTTCGCGAAAACGCGCCGCTCGACATGCGCATGAATCCGCACGTCGGAAAGAGCGCATACGACGTACTGATGACCGCGAGCGAGTCCGAACTCGCCGACATTTTCTTCCACTACGGCCAGGAGCGCGCGGCGCGCCGCATCGCGCGCGTCGTCGTCGCCCGGCGCCTGAGCGGAACGTTGCCGACGACCACCGTCGAGTTCGCACAAATGATCAGCGGCCTGCTGCACACGCCGGGCAAGCGCGAACGCATCCATCCCGCGACGCGCGTCTTTCAAGCGCTGCGCATCGCAGTCAACGACGAACTCGACGCACTCAAGGAAGGGCTAGACGTGGCGGTCGGGCGCTTGCGTGGCGCGGGACGAGTCGTGGCAATCAGTTTTCACTCGCTCGAAGACCGCATCGTCAAGCACGCGCTTCGCGCGGACGATCGCGTCGAGGTCCTCACGCGCAAACCGATCGTTGCCGACGAAGCCGAACTCGAACGAAACGCGCGCGCACGCAGCGCTAAATTACGTGCCGCCAAACGGAAGGCTAGTTGAATCTCATGCTCGCTACTCCTCATGCATACCAGCCGAGCCCGCGGATTCCCAACGTACGCACGGCGAAAAACGCGACCCAAAAGCGACGCGTTCGCGCGGCGCGGGCGCGCTATGCCGGCATTTCGCGCTTTTCGGCGGTCCTCGCGATCGTGCTCGTGACCGTCATCGGCTACGTGATGCTGATGGCGCACCTTACGAGCATGAACTACGCGCTCTCCAAGGCGCAGCACGAGCGCACCGATTTGCAAGGGCAGACGATGCGCTTGGACGACCAACTCTCGCGCCTTCGTTCCGACGAACGATTGGCGAAGATCGCCGCGCGTCTGAACATGCACGACCCGCAGCAGTTCGCCATCGTAAAACTGCCGCCGTCCGTCGAGCCTCGCGTCGGTTCGCACTTGGCGCTCCTCTCGACGGTCGCCGGCTGGCTAGGGTCGCGGTAGCGCGGTCTCGGTAGCGCTCATGCACCAGCGACATTTCGCGCGAGTCGGGCCCCGCCGCGCGAAAGTGGTTTTTTACGTGTTCCTTGCGCTGGCTACATTTTTGGGCTGGCGTTTGTGCAAGGTTCAGGTGATCGACGGTCCGTTGCTTGCTAAAGAAGCGCTCGCGCAACGCTCCGATAGCGTCGAGGTCTTCGCTCGGCGCGGAAGCATTCTCGATCGCGAGGGCAACGTGCTCGTGCGATCGTTGCCTTCCGAATCGGTGTACGCGGTACCGCACGACATCGCCGATCCCGATGCGACGCTCGCGAAGTTGCGCACCGTCTTCGGAAAAATCGATCCGCAAATCGCCGCCATGCTGCACGACCGGCACGCCTGGTTCGTGTGGATAGCGCGGAAAATCCCGCACGATCAAGCCGATCGCATCGCGGCGCTCGACATTCCGGGGATCGCGCTCAAGGAAGAAGACACGGGCGTGCGCGTCGACACGGCGGGGCAGATGGCATCGACCGTGCTGGGATTTGTCGGCCTCGACGAAAACGGTCTCGACGGCGCCGAGTATTCCTTCGATTCGCTGCTGCGCGGGCAATCCGGCCGCGTCGTTCTGGAAACCGACCAATTTGGCCGGCCGATTCCGTTCGGACACGAACAAACGATCAAAGCCGCCAAGCCCGGCATGACGCTGCAATTGACGATCGACTCGTACCTGCAATACGTTACGGAAACGGCGCTCGACGCGCAGGTCAAGAAGTGGCACGCGCAGAGCGGCACCGCGATCGTCATGGACCCGTGGACCGGCGAAGTGCTCGCGTTGGCGAACTCGCCGCACTTCGACCCGAATCGCTATTGGAAATACCCGGCGGGCTCGCTGCGCGACAGGGCCGTGATGGACGCCTACGAACCGGGTTCTACCTTCAAGTTGGTCACCGCCGCGGCGGCCATCGATAGCGGCAAGGTCACGACCGGCACGCGCTTTCCTTCGCACGACACGCTGGAGGTCGGCGGCCGCACGATTCACAATGCCGAGGACGGGTTCTTGGCGGGTTCGGGCAGCAGCGAGACGCTCGCGGACATCATTGCCGAGTCGCACAACGTCGGCGCGGCCGAAGTCGGCCTGCACATCGGCGGGCGAACCTTCTATAACATGGAGCGGCGCGCGGGGTTCGGAGAACCCACTAAGATCGGCCTGCCCGGCGAAAATCCGGGAATCGTGCCCGCGCCCAAGGACTGGAGCGGGAGTTCGCTCGCGACGATGTCCTTCGGCCAAGGCGTCTCGGTGACGCCGATCGCAATGGCGCGGTTTTACAGCGCGATCGCCAATGGCGGTATGCTGCTGCGGCCGCGCATTTTGCACGCCGTACTGGATCCGCAAGGCAACGTGGCGTACCGCTACCGGACCGAAGTCGAGCATCGGGTTTTCTCGAAATCGACCGCGAAGACGCTCATGTCGTTCCTGCGCGCGGTCGTCGTGCGCGGCACCGGCAATCCGTCCGCGCAGATTCCGGGGTACGCGACCGCCGGCAAGACCGGCACGGCGCAGATGGTCGAAAACGGACGCTACGAGCCGGGCGCATACGTCGCCTCGTTTATCGGCTTGATCCCGTACCGGCACCCGCGCTACGTCATCTACGTCAAAGTGGAGCGGCCGGAGGGCGCGATCTACGGCGGCGTGGTTGCCGCACCCGCTTTCGTGCAAATTGCCAAGGCCGCGATGATCCATTCCGGCGTGCTGCCCGCGCCATCTCCCGCGCCGCGCTTGGTCGACTCGGCGAAGGCGGCGAAGTGAACGTCATGTCGGATTCGCACGGCTTCGTGGATCTCGCGACGCTGCTCGGGACGTTGCCGCAAAGCACACGCGTCATCGGGGAATCCTCGCGCGAGATCGCGAGCATTGCAATCGATTCGCGCCGCGTAACGCCCGGAGCGCTCTTTGTCGCGTTGCGCGGCGAGCACGTCGACGGACATCGTTTTATCGCGCAGGCGCTCGCCGCCGGAGCCGCCGCTATCGTGATGGAAGAGTTGCACGACGTCGCGGCGGCCGGTGCGACCGCAATCGTCGTTCCCGACTGCGCGCGCGCGCTCTCGCGCATCGCCGACGCGTTTTACGGCTCGCCGACGGGCGAAATGACGGTCGTGGGGATCACCGGCACAAACGGCAAGACGACGACCGCGCACATGCTGGGGGCGATATTCAACGCCGCCGGCATTCCGGCCGGAACCATCGGTACGATCGGCGCGCATTTCGGCGGCCGCGACTGGCCGCTCGAAAACACGACGCCGCTGCCGCACGAGCTTCACGCGTTGTTCGCGCAGATGCGCGACCTCGGCGCGCGAGCGGTGGCTATGGAAGTCAGTTCGCATGCGCTCGCCCTCGCGCGCGTCGCCGACGTCCGCTTTCGCGTCGGAGCGCTGACCAACGTCACGCGCGATCACCTCGATTTTCATAAAACCTTCGACGCGTATGCGCGCGCGAAACGCACCCTGTTCGATCAGGCCGAACGGTGCGTGTTCAACGCCGACGACGAGTTGGGCGCGCTGTGGGCGCGTGAACTGCGCGGTCGCAAGTCCGTGGTGACCTACGCGCAGTACGCCTCCGCCGACGTGCGCGCCGAAGATGTCGTCATCCGAGCCGACGGGAGTAGATTCGTGAGCGCCGGAGCGGAGTTCCAACTGCGCATTCCCGGACGCTTCAATGTCGCTAACGCGCTGTGCGCCATTGCGGTAGCGCGTTCGCTCGAGATCGAGGACGCGCGGACCGCCCAAGGGCTCGCCTCTCTGGAAAACGTGCCCGGCCGCATGGAACACGTGCACGGCAACGGCGTTGACGTCGTGATCGATTATTCGCACACGCCCGATTCACTCGAAAACGCGCTACGCTCGCTTCGGGAAACGACCCGGGGCCGGCTCATAGCCGTTTTCGGATGCGGCGGCGACCGCGATCGCGGAAAGCGCCCGCTAATGGGCGCCGTGGCGGCTCGCCTGGCGGATTTCACGTTCGTCACGTCCGACAATCCGCGTTCCGAAGATCCGCGCGCGATCGCTGACGAGATTTTGCCAGGCGTCGGTTCGGCGCCGCATGCCGTCGAGTTGGACCGGCGCGCGGCAATCGAAGCAGCGATCGCGTCCGCCCGTTCGGGGGACGTGGTGCTCGTCGCCGGAAAAGGCCACGAGACATATCAGATCGTCGGCGCCAAAGCGTTGCCGTTCGACGACGCGGCCGCGGCGCGCGACGCTCTCGCGCGCAAGCACCCCGTGCAACCGTGACCTTGTCGCTCGACCTCGCGGCAAAAGCCACCGGTGGTACCGTCAGTCATGGCGAGCGATTTCCGCGAGAACTGCGCGTCGTAACCGACACGCGTTCGTTGCAGCCCGGCGACACGTTTTTGGCGTTACGCGGCGAACGCTTCGACGGCCACGACTACGTTCGGCAAGCGATCGATTCGGGCGCGGCCGCCATCGTCATCGACGCTCTGGCCGCACGTGTGGAAGGCGTGGCGACGCTGATGGTCGGCGACACGACATGCGCGTACATGGCCCTGGCCGAGGCCGTGCGCAACGCCTACGGAGGCCGCGTCGTCGCGATCACCGGCAGCGCCGGCAAGACGACCACCAAGCATCTGCTCGCGCAATTGCTCGACGCACATTTCGGCGCGGCGAACGTCCTGGTCTCGCCCGCAAACGAGAACAACGAGATCGGCGTGAGCAAATTGCTGCTGCGCGCTCGCGATTCGCATCGCGCGATCGTCGTCGAGATGGGCGCGCGTCACGCCGGCGAGATCGCGCAGCTGGTTGGGGTCGCCCATCCGCATGTCGGGGTGCTGACCAATGTAGGCGAGGCGCATTTGGAAACGTTCGGTTCGCGCGAAGAACTCGCGCGAACGAAATGGGGCCTCTTCGCCGAAGGCGCGCAAGCCGTCTTGAATGCCGCCGATTCCGTCTCGATCGCGCGGGCGCAAACGCTCGCGGCTCCCCCGCGCTGGTTCGGAACCGGCGAGCCCGGCCCGTTACCGGGCGTGTACGTCGTCGACGAGCGCGAGCTTGCGATTACCGATGCCGGCAAGCCGCAGCGGTTCGAAGTCGAAATCGCGATCCCCGGACGGCACAATCGTGCGAATGTGGCTGCGGCCATCGCCGCCGCGCAATTTCTCGGAGTCCCGATCGAAACGCTGGTCGCCGCGATCGCAGGCTTGACCTTGCCTCCCGGCCGTTACGAATCGATCGAAGCACCCGGTTTGCCGCGCATCGTGTACGATGCGTACAACGCGAACCTTTCGGGCGCGATCGCGACGCTCGACGCCTTCGCGCACGAACCCGGCGCGCGCCGCATCGCCGTGCTGGGATCCATGGCCGAACTCGGTCCCGAAGCGCCGTCGATGCACGAGCGCGTCGGCGAGCGCGCGGCGAAGGCGGTCGATTTCTTGCTCGTTGGTGGCGAGCACGCCGGCTCGCTTGCTCGTGGAGCGGAGCGCGCAGGGCTCTCCTCGGAGCGTATCGCGTACTTCGCGACGAATGCGGATGCGGCGCGATGGTTGCGCGAACGCGCGAACGAAACCGACGTCGTCTTACTAAAAGGATCGCGCATCTACAAACTGGAGGAAATCGTCCGGGAGTTACGCGGGTCGTGACGCGGCAACTGCGCGTCGATCGGCCGGAGCTGCCGCCGGGACTCGTCGCGATTCCGGTGCGTACGCGACTCGTGCGCCCCGGCGACGACCTGGCGAACATCGTCGGCGAAGCGGTGCGCGGCATCGCGCGCGCCGGCGACGTCGTCGCCGTTTCCGAGACCGCCGTCGCGATCGCGCAGGGTCAAGCCGTTCGCGCCGAATACGTGCGCCCGAGCAAGCTCGCGTACTTTCTTTCACGGCGGGCGGGCGCTCTGGCCACCGTCAATCAGCCGGAGTCCTTGCAGATCGTC
The DNA here is from genome assembly GCA_036559125.1 of Vulcanimicrobiaceae bacterium. Classification (GTDB taxonomy): domain Bacteria; phylum Vulcanimicrobiota; class Vulcanimicrobiia; order Vulcanimicrobiales; family Vulcanimicrobiaceae; genus JALYTZ01. Next base: position 19,338 of record DATBTT010000083.1, on the reverse strand, counting down.
ATCGATCACGTCGGTAGCTTGCGCGTTATCTACGCTTCGATCGCGCACGTTCTCGGTCGATTGATCGGAAAACGTGGGCTCTTTTACGTCGTCATGGGCGAGGCCATCACGGCGATTGACGGCTATACCGGCACGATGCCGCCGTTTGAAACGGCCATCGTCTTCGCGCCGCAAGACCCCGACGCATTCGCGCGATCGGTGTACGAGCGCACGCAGGTAGCATGCGCGGTGGTCGACGCAAACGATTTGGAGAAGGCCAAAGTGCTGGGCGCATCCGCGGGCGTGTCGCGCCGCGACGTCGAGTTCGCCCTGCTTTCGAATCCGCATGGAAACGGTGACGAGCAGACGCCGATCGTCGTATTGAAGTGGCGATCCGAGGGACGCAACCCACTCTTCGAGGTTGCCTCGTGATTGCCGTAGCCGTGCCGCTGCTCGTCGGATTCGCCGTCGCGCTGGCTGCCGGTGCCATCGTGCTGCCCGTACTCGCGCGGTTTCAATTTCGTCAGCACGCGTACGAAGACGCACCGCAATCCCACCAAGTCAAGAGCGGAACTCCTACGATGGGCGGTATCGTGTTCGTCGTCGCGTTGCTACCGTTGTTGTGGAACTGGAGCGCACCGTTCGTCGCGCAGCTCTTTTTTCTGATCGTGGCCTGCGCGGCCGTGGGCCTGCTCGACGACGTACTCTCGATTGTGCGCGGGAAGAATCTCGGGCTGCGCGCTCGCACGAAGTATTTGGCAAGTGCGTTGATCGCGATCGTATTTTTGCGGCAGCTCTACGACTCGTACGGGCTCTTTCCGCGCGACGTGATTTTCCATGCCGGCACCTACGTGCTGGCAGTACCGCACTGGTTGTGGTTGATCCTCGGTATTTTGGCGATTACCGGAACGATTCATGCGGTCAATTTGACGGACGGACTCGACGGACTCGCAACCGGAGCGACGATTCCGCCCGCGATCGTGCTGGCGTTTCTCGGACTGCAGTTCGCAATCTTCGCCGTCTCCCAAGCGGCGTTGTTGACCATCGGCGCCTGTTTGGCGTTCTTGGTATTTAACCGCCACCCCGCGCGGATGTTCATGGGAGATACCGGCTCGCTCGCCCTCGGCGCGCTCTTAGCCGGCGTCGCGATCCTCACCGGCGAAATGCTATTGTTGATCGTCATCGGCGGCGTGTTCGTGGCCGAGGCGCTTTCGGTCATCGTGCAAGTCGCGTACTTCAAGCGTACCGGCGGAAAGCGGATCTTCCGCATGAGCCCGTTACATCACCACTTCGAACTGGGCGGTTTGCCCGAGACGCAAGTGACAAGTCGCTTTTGGCTTGCCTCCGCCGCCCTCTCCGCTTTAGGACTGGCAATCGTCCGATGACCATGCGTGATGCGTCCATGACCTTCGACAGTCGAGAAACGATACTGGTAATAGGGCTTGGTAAGAGCGGCCGCGCGTCGGTCGAGATTCTGCGCGCCCGCGGCGCCGCGGTTTACGCGGTGGACGAAAAGCCGCTCGCGGAGCTGCCGGGCATCATCGCGCAGATCCAGTCGCAGGGCGCGCGTTTCGTTTCGCCGGGCGATCTCGATGCGCTGCTACCTTCGCTGACGTCCGCCGTGCTCTCGCCGGGGGTTCCGCTCAATGGCGCGCTCGTGCGGCGCGTTCAAGACGCGAACGTTCCGGTCTTCAGCGAGATCGAACTCGCGTCGCGGTTGTGCAAAGCGCCGATCGTCGCGGTAACCGGAACGAAAGGCAAATCGACCACGACCTCGCTGATCGGGCATCTGTTGCGCTCGTGCGGGCAAACAGTGTATGTCGGCGGAAACATCGGCAATCCGCTGATTCGCGAAGTGTTGCCGGCGGCGCCGGGCGATTGGGTCGTCGCCGAGGTTTCGTCGTTCCAACTCGAGGCGATTCGTTCGTTCAAGCCGCGGGTCTCGGTGCTGCTGAACCTCTCGGCCGACCATCTCGACCGCTATTATTCGATGGACGAGTACGCCGAAGCGAAGTTTCGGATATTTGCCAACCAGAGCGGCTCCGACGCTTTCGTCGGAAATTTGGACGATCCGCGCGTCGCAGCGCTGCATTGGAAGCAAGATACCAACCGCGTCCACGCGCGCCAATTGTGGTTTACGATGGCGGAAGATCACGCGCGCGCGACGATGTACATGCGCGGCTCGACGTTGATTTATGCGCCGATCAGCGGCGATCCGCGACCTATCGAGATCGTGCGCCGCGAAGAAATCCCGCTCGCCGGAGAGCACAACGTGCAAAACGTCATGGCGGGTCTCCTGGCGGCGTTGGCCGTCGGCATGGATCCCCGCGAATTAGGCAAGGCCGTAGCCGGCTTTTCGCCTATGGCTCATAGGCTGCAGCCGGTGGATGAAATTGACGGCGTGCTCTACGTCGACGATTCGAAAGCGACAAACCCCGGAGCCGCAATCGCCGCGCTGCAGTCGTACGACCGGCCGATCGTGCTCATTGCCGGCGGTAAGTCGAAGAACACGGAGTTCGCGGAATTGGGCCGCGCAATCGATGCGCGAGCGAAAGCCGCAATCTTGATTGGCGAGGCGGCGCGAGAAATCGGCGAAACCATAGCGCTCGCGCACAAACACGCGGCCGCGTCCATGCAGCAGGCGGTGCGGCTGGCGCGATCGATCGCGCGCGAGGGCGACGTCGTACTGCTCTCACCGGCATGCGCTTCGTTCGACATGTTCGCGTCGGCTGAAGATCGTGGCGAAAAATTCGCGGCCGAAGTCCACGCCTTGCGCGAGACGACGAGTGCTTAAGAGTACTAGCGCGCAGTCCCGGCCGCGCGGCGACGCGGGTCATCGCGAAGAATCGCTGCGGTCCTTCGTCGCGGCGCCGCCCGACATGGTGCTCTTCGGTGCCGTCGCGACGCTAGTCGCCATCGGCTTGGTCATGATTTTCAGCGCGTCGAGCACGACCGGCTACGTCGACTATCACGACACGGCCTATTTTTTGAAGCACCAGCTGATCTTTCTCGTCGCCGGTGCCGGCATCGCGTACGTTGCCTACCGGATCGACTACCGAAAACTCAAAGCCCTCGCCCCATACATCCTCATTCTCTCCGTTTTGAGTTTGATTGCCGTGCTCGTCCCGCACGTCGGCGTCGTCGTCGGCGGCGCGCGACGTTGGATCGGAGCCGGCGCGCTTTCGTTGCAACCGTCGGAATTCGCGAAGATTGCGTTGGTCGTCTACCTCGCCGCCGCGCTGAGCAGCCGCGGCGAGCGCATCACCTCGCTACCGCGCGGGTTGTTTCCGCTGTGCGTTCCGGTCGCGATCATGGCGGTACTCATACTCAAAGAACCCGACATGGGAACGGCGAGCCTACTTGTGATGACGGCGTTCACGTTATTTTTCGCGGCCGGAGCGCGCATCGAGCACTTGGCATTGATCTTTCTCGCGACCGTTCCACCCGTGGTCGCGACGATTATCGCGAGTCCCTACAAACGCGCGCGCATTTTTGCCTTTATCAATCCGTGGAAAGACGCGCAGAACACCGGCTTTCACGTCGTGCAATCGCTCTTCGCGCTCGGCAGCGGCGGCATATTCGGCCTGGGGCTCGGCCAATCGCGTTCCAAGTTCTTCTATTTGCCCGAACAGTACACGGACTTCATTTTCTCCGTACTCGGCGAAGAGCTGGGGCTCATCGGTGCGCTTGCGGTAGTCGTACTGTTCGTCCTCTTCGCCTATCGTTCGATTCGCATCGCGATCGCGGCGCCCGACCGCTTCGGCTTTTTCTTGGTCGCCGGCTCGGCCGCCACGATCGTGATTCAGGCGTTCGTCAACATTGGCGTCGTCACGTCGTCGTGGCCGGTCACGGGCGTTCCGCTGCCTTTCATCTCGTTTGGAGGCAGCTCGCTCATCGTCAACTTGATCGCCGTCGCCCTCATTCTCAACGTCGGGCGCTACCGGCGCGTCAACCTGAAGTAGCGTGCCGCACACGATCGCGCAACGGCTCGTTCGACAAGCCGAGGCTTGCGCTGCGATGGGCTCGGCGTTGTACGGCGCGATGCTGCATTCCGCGGCTTTGGATTACGAACGTGGAGGTCCCGTCCGCGACGTTTTGGCAAGCGCAGGCGACCGCTCGCGAATCGGTCTGCGACTCATGGGTGCGCTGCATTACCTTGCGCTCGAAGATCGTTTGCCCGAACTCGCGGCGCATCTTCCGTCGACCGGCGGCGACGGCGATGCCGCCGCCGCGTGGGAAGCGGCGCGCGCCGCGGTGCGCGACGATCCATCCCGCATCGCAGCCATGCTCGATCGAACGCCCCAAACCAACGAAGTCGCGCGCTCGATGCCGCTGACCGCGGCGTTTCTCCACGTAGCGGCAGAAACGCGTATGCCGTTGCGGATTTTTGAAATCGGTGCGAGTGCCGGCCTGAACCTGCTCTGGGACCGCTACGGGTACCGCGGCAGTACGTGGCATTGGGGCGATGCAAGCTCGGCGCTGCAGCTCCACAATCGCGAGCGCTCGGGCATGCCGCGCCACCTCGACGCAGCCGTAACGGTAAACGAACGGCGTGGTTGCGATCTGCATCCGCTCGATCCGCGCGACGCCGCGCACCGGCGCGAATTGCTTTCTTTCGTGTGGCCGGATCAGCTCGAACGTTTCGAACGGCTGGCGGCGGCGCTACGCGTCGCGCAGAGCTTTACGGTGCCGATCGATGCAGCCGAAGGCGCGGCATGGATCGCCGCGGTTGCCCCGGTCGCGGGCTCCGCCACGATCGCAATGCATTCGGTCATCACCGAGCACATGACGCATGCGCAGCGGGACGCGCTGCGCGAAGCGATCGGCGCTTTGGGCGAACGCGCCACCGGCGATGCGCCGGTAGCCTGGGTGCGTATGGAGTCCGCCGAAAGCGGCTACGAGACGCGCGCGACGATTTGGCCGGGCGGCGGCGAGGCACACGTGGCCACCTCCGACGGGCACGCGCAAGACATCGTTTGGACGCGCGACGCATGAACGTCGTTTTTACCGGCGGCGGGACGGGCGGACACATCTATCCGGCAATTGCGATCGCCGATGCGATCCGGCCGCGCGCGACCGTGCGTTTTATCGGTACCCGCGCGCGCCTGGAAACGCGAATCGTTCCCGAGGCCGGCTACACGCTGACCACGATTTCCAGCCGGCCGCTTTCGCGCAGCGTTTCACTCGAGACGCTGGCGACCGTAGGTGCGAACGCGTTAGGCGTTTTCGAAGCCGCTCGCGCGCTCCGTGCGGCGCGTCCGGATATCGTCGTCGCAACCGGCGGGTACGTTTGCTTTCCGGTGATGCTCGCGGCGCGACTGTTGCGCGCGACGCGCGCTATCGCGGCGCCGCTGGCATTGCTCGAGCCCAACGCGCATCCGGGCTTGACCAATCGGCTCCTCGCACCGCTGGTCGACGAAGTGTGGGGAGCCTTTCCCGATGCGGCCGTTTCGTTCGGTGACAAATACGTGCGAACCGGCATTCCGGTGCGCGCGTCGTTGCGCCGGCCCAACAACCGCATCGAGGCCGCGCGCCGGCTCGGGCTCGATCCGCAGCGTCGCACGATACTCGCGATAGGCGGTAGCCAAGGGGCTCGTTCGATAAACGAAGCGGTTTGCGCGCTGGTTGCGCGCCGCGCGCTGCCCTCCGACTGGCAGATACTGCACGTCAGCGGACGGCGCGACTACGATTATATGAAGGCTGAAGAGCGCGAACCGTTCGGTGATAATCGCATCGTGTTGGTGCCGTATCTGAACGATCTCGCCGATGCTTACGCTCTATGCGATCTTGCGATCGCGCGCTCCGGCGCGTCGACCCTCGGGGAATTGGCGGCGCTCGGCGTGCCCTCGCTGCTGGTGCCGTATCCGTTCGCCTCGGAGGACCATCAACGCGCGAACGCCCGGGTCTTCGAGCGCGCCGGGGCCGCGGCGATCGTAGAAGACGGCGATCTCAATGCGGACGCGCTGTGGTGGGCGTTATCGCGAGCGATGGAGCCCTCGCGGCTTGCCTCGATGCGCGTTGCGGCGCGCTCCCTCGCGCCCGGCGATCCGGTTGCCGCGATATCCGCGCGGATAGACGACCTGCTTTCGCGAAAGACTCGCGCGTAATGGAGCCAGAGACTTTGCACTTCGTCGGTATCGGCGGCATCGGCATGAGCGCGATCGCGCGCATTTTGCTCGCCCGCGGAGAGCGCGTCTCCGGATCGGATATCAAAGAGACGCCGCTGATCGCCGAGTTGCGAGCGGCCGGCGCGCACGTCGTTATCGGGCACAAGGCGGGCAACGTCGTCGGGGCCCGGGCGGTGGTGGTTAGCTCGGCCATCGATCCGGTGAATCCGGAATATCGCGAAGCCCTGCAGCGCGGCATTCCGATTCTGCGTCGCGGGGAACTGCTCGCGCAGTTGGTCCGGGAGGGCCGCGGCATCGCGGTTTGCGGGACGCACGGGAAGACGACGACTACTGCGATGACCGCCTCGGTTCTACGTGCCGGAGGCGTGGACGCCAGCCTCGTGCTGGGCGGCATCGCCATCGACACCGGAACCAACGGGCATGACGGCACGGCTCCGTGGTTTTTGACTGAGGCCGATGAATCCGACGGATCGTTCGCATTGCTCGAACCGAGTATCGCCGTCGTTACGAACATCGAAAACGATCATCTGGCAAGTGATGCCGAACTTCCGAATCTGGTGGCCTCGTTCGATGAGTTCTTGCGCAAACTACCCGAAGACGGCCTGGCGATCGTCGGGATCGACAATCCGCAAAGCGCGTCGCTCATCGCCTCCGCCCGGAGCGCCGCGACCGTGTCGTTCGGCTTCGCCGGCGATGCCGACGTGCGTCCCGCGACGTTGTCGTTTGCCAATCTTGGCTCCAATTTCGACGTGCTCGTGGGCGACATGTGCTTGGGAACGGTCGATCTGTTGGTGCCCGGCGCGATCAACGTCGCCAATGCGCTGGCCGCGATCGCAGTCGGGCGCGCCCTCGAGATTCCGTTCGTGCAGATCGCGAACGGTTTGCGCGGATTCCACGGCGTCAAACGGCGCTTCGAAATCCTCGCGCGCGGTCCTCGCATGATCGTCGTGGATGACTACGCGCATCACCCGACGGCCGTACGCGCGACCATCGCGGCGGCGCGTCAATACCATCGCGGACCGATCGTCGTCGCGTTTCAGCCGCATCGTTATTCGCGCACGGCATATCTGGCTGCCGGATTCGCGGCGGCACTTCGCGGTGCGGACGCAGTCTACCTGACGCCGGTCTATGCCGCGTCGGAAGCGGCGCTGGACGGCGTCAGCGAACGCTCCATCGGCGAACCGCTGCGAACCGCGGGCTCGAGCGTTCACTACGTGGGCCAGGTTGAAGATTTGACGGCGCGGTTATTGCGCGAAGCGCCTGCCGGCGCGCTCGTGCTGATGCTTGGTGCGGGGAACATTACGGGGGTGGCCGCTGCGTTAGCACGCGAAGTGGGCCCACTCGAGACGACTGCGTGAACGTGGCTACGGATTATGCGGCGAGCGTGCTTACCGCAGCCGACCGCGAAATGTTGCAAACGATTTGCGACGCGGGAGTTGCGTTCGATGAGCCGCTCGCACCCTACACGTCGTGGAAAATCGGCGGCCCCGCCGATGCGTGGATCGTCGTTGAAAACGAACGTCAACTCGCCGAATTGATGCGTTTTTGCGCGCGGCGCCACGTGCCGTGGTTCGTGCTGGGCAGCGGGAGCAATCTGCTCGTGGGCGACGGCGGCATTCGCGGACTGGTCCTGCGCTTGTCCGGCGAGTTTGCCAACATCGTAGTAACGCACGACGACGCACTCGTGGTCGTGCATGCCGGCGCTTCGGCGGGCATGGCGCCGCTCACCGCAAAAGCCGCATCGGCCGGCGCGATCGGTATCGGTTCCCTTTCGGGCATTCCGGGAAGTGTCGGCGGATCGCTGCGCATGAACGCCGGAACCGATCGCGAGATGGGCGATTTCGTACGCGAGGTGTGGGTGCAGTCGGTGTCCAAGCCGGATCCGCACCCCGTGAGCGTGCAGTATTACTACCGGCATACGACGCTTGCGAGCGACGCGGTCGTCGCGCGCGTCGCGCTGGCGTTTGAAAAGGGCGATCCCGCGAGAGTACGCCAGGAGATGCGCGATCGGCTCGTGCGCCGCAAGAAGACGCAACCCATCGCGTTGCCGAACGCGGGCTCGTGTTTCCGCAATCCGGAGGGCGACAAGGCGGCTCGACTGATCGAAGCGGCCGGCGCTAAGGGATGGCGCGAGGGCGGCGCGGAAGTCTCACCGCTGCACGCCAATTTTATCAACAACGTCGGCAACGCGAGCGCCTGCGACGTCGCGATGCTATTGGCACGAGTGCGCCGGGCCGTCAACGATCGCTTCGGCGTCGAATTGCAACTCGAAGTGCATCTCGTCGGCGTATTTTCGGCTTCAGGACAGACGAAGTGACAACACAAAAAGCGAAGGTTGCCGTCGTAATGGGCGGTTCCAGTTCCGAGCGGGAAGTCTCGATTCAAACGGGCTCGGGCGTGATGCGCGCGCTCCAAGGGCTCGGCTACGAAGCACAGTCGCTCGACTATGATTCCAATTTCATCGATGCGATTCGACGCGTCGCGCCCGACGTCGTGTTCAATGCGTTGCACGGACCGGGCGGCGAGGATGGCCAGATTCAAGGCGTGCTCGAGTATTTGGGCATTCCCTACACCGGCAGCGGCGTTGAGGCGGCCGCGCTCGCCATGGACAAACACATCACGAAGAAGCTTCTGGCCGCCGAAGGGTTGCCGACGGCCGCGTGGGATCTCTTCGACCTCTCGGGTGGGACGCTGCCGCTCTTACCGGGATCGCTGGACTTACCGCTCGTCGTCAAGCCGCGTTTTGAGGGAAGCAGCTCCGGCGTGACGATCGTGCATACGCACGAGCAGTGGACGCAAGGAATGATCGAAGCCGCGCAACGCTACGACGAAGTAATGGCCGAAGAGTTTATCGCCGGTCGCGAATTCACGTGCGGCGTACTCGGTGAAGAAGCGTTACCCGTTATCGAAATCGTTTCGAACAACGGTGGGTTCTTTACGTACGATGCGAAGTACGCCGCCGGTGGAAGCACGCACATCGTTCCCGCGCGCATCGACGACGATTTGGCGGCGCGCTTGCAAATGCTCGCGCTCTCGGTTCATCGTCTGGTCGGCTTGCGGGACTACTCGCGAACCGATTTCATCGTCAGCAACGAAGGCCGTCCGTACATTCTCGAAGTCAACACGCTGCCGGGCTTGACGGCGACGAGCCTCCTGCCCGAGTCCTGCAATGCAAAAGGCATCGGCTACGAAGCACTGATCGGCCGCCTGCTCGCCTACGCCCTCTCCCGCGACGGCATCTCGTCATCCTGAGCTTGTCGAAGGACGGCATTTGGGGTGGGCAGGCGCCTCAGCGTTTGGCGAAGGCGGCTGCGTCGTCGCGCTCGAGCATGTCGATGAGCAGCGCATCGTCGGGCAAACCCTTGGCGACGGGATATTTTGCTTCGAACGCTTCGCGATCGCCGACGTCGCCGATTTTCCGGTTGGCGAAGTAGTCGTTGATTTCGGCGTAACGCGCTCGATCCGTGTGTTTGCGCAGCCAAGCCGCGACATCGTCGTCGCCGGCGGCCACCGCAACCACGGCGAACAGATCGCTTTGCTTGATGCCCAAATGCTCCAGCAGCCGCTGGCTGAAACCTTTGAGGGCATAGTCGCCCAGCTTGCCGCCGGGTAGCGTGGCGCGAAGTTTGTCGACGGTGCGGGCCATCATATACAGGCCTTCGATTCGCTCTCGAGGGCTACGGGGAGGTGTCTGGGTCAAATCGAGTGGTGTCATAGGGCCGCGGGTTCGACGAGCGCCATCCAATTGCATGGAAATCGCGCGAGCGGCTCAAAGACCATCGTCCGCTAGATTTGGAGGACCCACCCTGTCTACCACCGGTATCGTAGTCGATCGCGGACTCGAAGGCGTCGTCGTCGGAAGCACCCTGCTCAGCAACGTCGAGGGCAAGGAAGGCCGCCTGACCTATCGCGGCTACGACATGCACGATCTCGCCCCGCGGGCAACCTTCGAAGAAGTGATTCATCTGCTGTTGTGCGGCCATTTGCCGACCACTGCGGAATTGGACGCGCTGAAAAAAGAACTCGGCGCGCGGCGCATGCTGCCCGACCCGCTCATCTCGGCGATGAACGCTTCGCCGAAGGATGCGTGGCCGATGGACATGCTGCGCACGATCGTGTCGGGCCTCGCGCTCTTTTCGCCCGTCAATCCCTACGGCGCGCACGAATCCAACGTGCACACCGCGATCGAGCTGATCGCGAAGATGCCGACGATCGTTGCGATGTGGGACCGAATTCGCCGCGGCTTGGATCCGATCGAACCGCGCACCGACCTCTCCCAGGCAGCGAACTTCCTCTACATGTGCCGGGGCGAGGTTCCGTCGGAAGTTGCCGAAGACGCTTTGGACACCTATCTCGTCCTGCTCGCGGACCACGGGTTCAACGCCTCGACCTTCTCAGCACGCGTCACCGCGTCCACGAAGGCGGATATTTATGCGGCGATAACGTCGGCGCTCGCGACGCTCGAGGGCGAAGCTCACGGAGGGGCGGCCAGCGCGGTTGGGCGCGTGCTGCTGGAAGTCGGCAAGCCCGAGCGCGCCGAGACGTACGTTCGAGAAGTGCTCGCGCGAGGCGACCGCATCATGGGCATGGGTCACCGCGAATACAAAGTTCGCGATCCGCGTGCCGAACATCTGGAAGCAGAATCGAAACGGCTCGCGCAGACGGGCGACCCCAAATGGTACACGATCGCGCGCGCGCTCGAAGACGCATCGAATAAGGTGTTGCAAGAGACGAAACCCGACCGCCGCATCTACGCAAACGTTGATTTTTACTCGGCGCCGCTGTTTTACAGCCTGGGCTTCCCCGGCGACGAGTTTACCCCGCTCTTCGCGTGCGGGCGCATTGCGGGTTGGAGCGCGCACGTGCTCGAACAGCTCGGCGACAACCGCCTCATACGGCCGCAAGTCGAGTACACGGGGCCTCCGATTCATCCGTTCGAGCCGATCGAACAGCGGACGGGTAACGGGCTCTCGACGCATTCCGTCTGACGAAATTCCGCGATAGGAGTAACCCGATGCTCGTGATTCCCGCCATCGATCTGCGCGGCGGAAAAACCGTGCGCATGCAGCAAGGCGACCCATCGCGCGAGACGACCTACGACGGCGACCCGATCGCGCGAGCGAAAAGCTTCGTCGCAGCCGGTGCCAAGCAACTACACGTTATCGATTTGGACGGAGCGTTCGGTTCGGGTGAGAATCACGAGGCCATCGCCCGGATCTGCCGTGCCGTCGACGTTCCCGTGCAGACCGGCGGCGGCATACGAACGCTCAAACACGCGCAATCGCGCATCGATGCGGGCGCCGCGTATGTGATTTTAGGGACGCTGCTCGTCGAGGAAGAACGAGTCGCGCGCTACGTCATCGGACAACTCGGCGACAAAGTTCTCGCCGGCATCGACGCGCGCGGAACGATGATTGCAACGCGCGGTTGGCAGGAACGCACCCCCGTCAATCGCGACGCACTCGTCAAACGCGTCGCGCAATGGGGGATCGCGCGCATCATTCATACCGAGATCGGTCGCGACGGCACGGGCGAGGGGTACGATATCGACGCGCTCACCGAGGTCGCGCACGACGCGGAGATTCTGGTGACCGCAAGCGGCGGCGCGAGCACGCTCGAACATCTGCGCGAGCTGAAAGCGAAGGCACCCTCGAGCGTCGATTCCGCTATCGTCGGGCGAGCACTCTACGAAGGCACGCTCGATCTAGCCGAGGCGATCGCAGCGGTCGCTTAGGGCGTCGCTTTTGGATTCGGCACGCGCGGCGGAGCTTCGAGGGGCCGTGCTTCGACCGGCCGCGCGCGGCGTTCGGGCGGATCGACGATCGGCGGTGGCACGCGAACCGGTTCGGGGCGCGGCGTTTCGCGCGACACGGGCCGGGTTACGCTCGCGGGCGGGACCGATTCGGGAACGGGATCGACTCCCGGGCGTCGACCGATCGGCTCGATGCGCCGGGCGGGTCCCGGCGGTAGCGATACTGGTACGGGCGTCGGTTGAAGCCGCGGCGCGGGCTGCGTGTAAATACCGATGTAGATCGGATACGGGACGTACGTGCGGCGTCCGTTCCATGCCGTATAGACTGCGGTTACCTCACACGACGAAATCGCGTAGCCGATCGGCACGGGAACGTTTGCCCGATAGTACGTTCCGGTTCCCCCGTTCCAAAACGGGTAGTCGTATCCGAGCCCGCAAAGTTGCAAATAAGCGCTTCCGCCGGGCGGCGCGACGAGCGTAAATTGCATCGAGTCGCCGTTGCGATAGATCTCGTTGCCGTCGTTGTAAAATTCGAACGGCAACGAACTTTGCGATGCGTATCCGCTCTCGCTACCGGCGATCGTGGTTTGAAAACTCCACGATTGGTCGAAGGACGCGCCACCCGAATCGGTACCGGAGAACGAGACGGTGTGCGATCCTTGCGAGAGACTCGCGCGCGGTATATACGTAATCGTCCGCCCGTCGAACGATGCGAGGTTGGCCACGTCGGTACCGTCGAGCAACAGCCGGACGCTGCCGGGTTGCGCCGACGTGCCGGAGAGCGACGCTCCGATTGCCGGATACGCGCTCGCGACGCGCGAGCCTTCGGGTGGATTCATTCCGACGACGCGTGCTGCGGACGACGCTGTGGGCGCGGTGGCGACGGCAATGACGTTCGCGCGCATGTCGTATCCGACCATCGCCCCCAGAGCCTGCGAAACGAAACGCAACGGAACGTAGGTTTGCAGAGCGATGACGCGCGCGGGTACGTCCAATCTGACGGATCGCCCGTCGACCGTCGCGAAGCGCGCACCGACCGGTAAGACGACGCGGTGCGCGGCAGTCGCGGCGGATATGCGGCGCTCCGCGCTATCGTACGATACCGTAGCGCCGAGGGCGTTGAAAATCGCGCGCATCGGCACCAGGACCCGCCCGTTTTCCATCACCACGGCGACGCCGAGCGGACGGTCGTTGACCGAAACGGCCGGCGGTTGCGCCAAAGCGACGCCGTTAGCCAAAACGGCGATCCCGGCAAAGGCCACTAGCGCTCTTTTGATGGGCTGTCCTCCCTAGGGAACCTGTACGTTCAACGTACCCGCGGGCGCACTCGTTTCCTCGTACCGGCGCGGGATTTCGGCGGGTATGCGCGCGACGATTTCGTAGTTGATCGTTTGCGCCCAATCGGCCCAATCGTCCGCGCCGACCGATGCCTCACCGTCGCGCCCGATGAGCGTAACCCGGCTGCCGGGTCGCGCCGAGGGCGCGCCCGTCAGGTCGAGCATGGTCATGTTCATGCACACGCGACCCACGATGGGGCATCGCGCGCCGTCTACGACGAACGCGCCGTGATTGGAGAGCAGCCGCGGGATTCCGTCGGCGTATCCGAGCGGCACGACGCCCACGCGCATGCGCAGCGCAGCGTGATACGTTCCGCCGTAGCCCACCGAGGTACCGGGCTCGATCTCTCGGACGCTAACCAGTGCGCTGACAAACGAGAGCGCCGGTAGCAAATGCAGGCCCGCGGGCGCCATCGCTTCACGCGTTTGGGCCGAGGGCCATAGGCCGTAAAGCGCAATTCCGAAACGCGCCAAATCGAGACGGGTTTGCGGCCACAACATCGCCGCGGCCGAGGCGGCGATGTGTCGAAGCGGATGCACGCCGCGCGCGTGCAACACGGGCGCGACTTGCGCGACGACGTGCATGAATCGATCGAGTTGTCGTTGCGTGAAAGGCGAATCCAATTCTTCGGCCGAGGCCAGATGCGAGAAAAGACCGGCAATCTCGAGTTCCGGTTTGCGCGCGTAGTCTTCGATTGCGTCGGCGGCGTCGCGCGGATCGAGCCCCAGGCGCGTCGTGCCCGAGTCGATCTTCACATGCACCGGAAAGGTCCTGCGCCGGTTGCGCGCGATCTCGGCGACGCGGTGAACGTAGGCTCGCGTATCCCACAGCGCGATCGCGGCCTTCGCTCCGAGCGCGTCGTCCAGACGCGCATCGGGAACCGGTCCGAGTATGGCGATGGGTGCGGTGATGCCGCCATCCCGCAAAACGACCGCCTCTTCGAGCGAATAGACGCACAACTGCGACGCGAGATCCTCGATCGCGAGCGCGGTTTCGACCGATCCATGGCCGTATGCATTACTCTTGACGACGAAAGCTGCTTTCGCCGGAGCGATGAGGTCGCGCAGCATCCGCGCGTTGTGCCGCAACGCGGGGAGGCAAACGCGTACCTCGCCGATCATGCCGGCGGGCGCGATTGCGCGCGGACGGCGTAGGCCACCGGCAAGCCGTAAAAGAGGCAATGTCCCGCCAGCGCGAGCCCGAATTCACCGCCGCTCGGCATGTGAAACGCATTGTCGCCCACGAGCACGATTTGCATGACGACGTACACGACGGCGCCAAATACGATTCCCGAGATTGCCGGATGCGCGTCGAGCGCGCCGCGCGTGTTCGCGAGATATGCGTACCCGATCGCCCACGCGATGCTCACGGCGAAATGCACGATCAATCCGAGCCACGCGTAGCTCGTCGACGTGAACGCCACTTTGCCGACGGCTGTGGACGCGATGAATTGCCAGACTGCGAGCATGCTCGCATGGTGCGGAAGAACGCTCGTGAAATAGATGAAAAGGTCGAGAAGCACGCCGCCGGCGACACCCGCCGCTACGCCGCGAGCGATAACGCGTGCCCAATCCACCTTCTGCGCCGTTGTCATGCGGGGCCAGGTTCGACCGGCCTTGCCAGGAGCCTGGATGCTAAGGGTAACCCAAGCTTAGCTGGGTACCATGATCGGGTTATGCGTCGCTGGGTTCAAACGTTTACCACCGCCGACGTGGTCATCTGGTCGGTAACATTCATGCTGGCCGTCGTGCTCGCGTTCGGGCTCTCGCTCTCGGTATGGAGCCACCTGCCGGGATTTGCATCGATCGCGCTGATGCGCATCGCGCAAGTGGTCCTCGGCTTGGCCGTGCTGTTGATCGGCCTGGCATTGCCCGCGCGCGTCGCCCAAATCTTCACCATCGGTTTCGCGCTCGGCTTGGTGGGCAGTGCCGGTTTCGCGGCACAGGCGTTCGCCTCGGCCTCGCTGGGCGGTTAGGAACTTTCAAGAAAAATCGGGTACAACCGCAACGTGCTTGAAAAGCAGCGCGCAACGTCGGTCGGTCAAGTCGATCCGTTCGCCATCGCCGCGGCCATGGAGTCGAAGGTGCGCTCGATGGATTTGCGCGCCCTGGTTTCGACCCTACTAGGAGCCCGCGTCCGTTTGGCGGCGTTTTATCGCGGCGAGATCGTACGGCTCGCGCTTGGATCGACGCAGGAGGATCCGGCGGGTTTGGACGCGGACGCGTTTGCCGGCGCTCTGCGCGCCATGGCCGATCGCGAGGCATTAGCCGCCGCGCTCGTAACGTTTCTCCGCGGAAACATGCGCGTCATCGACATCATCGGCGGCTCGTTCGCACAAACGATCCTGCGCGACGCCGAGGACGGGCGAGGAGCGCCCGCCGTCGCTACGACGCTTGCGGTTGAGGATGAAGGCTCGATTTCGACATGGGGATCGGGTTTTCGCGTCGCCGCGCTTTGCGCCGCCATTCTCGTCACCGGCGCGCTGGTCTCAATCGGTACCCGCTACGCCACGAGTTCGGTTGGGGTCCGCCAAAACGTCGCCGCAAGCACGGCGATACGAACCACCCATCAGCGCGCGGTCGCGCCGCGCGTTCGACACGTGCCGCACGCGAGTTTCGTTGCCAAGGCGGTGGCGCACCCCATTTCGCGAGCGCCGTTCACGCAAAGGATCGGGTTCTCGGCCAAGCCGGCGCCGTTTCGCCAAATGATTTTCTCAACGCGCAGCAAGCGCGGTCGCCTGTAAGAAGAGCGCGTACCAGCTCAATTTTTGGAGTAACTCGTCGTGCGCGACGGTGGTCGTCAGCGCGAAGGTCGGCGCGCGCGTTTGTAGTTGCGCGAGCGTCATCGTATCGGCGTTGCGGACGAAAATATTCGGCGCCGGCGCCTCGATCATCGCCATTATTGCCGTATTTCCGGTGCTGGTATCGTCGGTGAAGAGACTCAGAAAATGGTGGTCCGGCGTCGCCTTTTGCCAATTGGCAAACGCGTCGTAATATCCGTATGCCGCGTCGAACAGCAGGACGTCGGTGATGGACTCGTTCATGCCGCCGCGCGTGAGCACCCCGCCGGCGCCTCCGTACCCTCCGCTGTGCGCGCTAAGAACGATGCGGCCGACCTGCGCCGACGGCGTGGTGCCCCGCTGCTGTAAGAACGACGCGACCTCGCGCATGAATCGTGCGAAGCCGCTAGGATCCAATTCGAGTTTGCCGTCGCCCGAATCGGGTGCGTCTTTCGGTCCCTGAGGCACGACCAAAATGGCGTTTCGATTGCTCGCGGCTACCTGTTCGCGCAGCCGGTAGCGCGTGAGGACGGTCGCGACGTCGTTGTTCCAACCATGAAAGTGCACGATAAAATCGGTGGCGGGGCCCGGCCGGAATCCGCGCGGGATGAAGATCCCGACGGTAGCGTCGCTATAGGAAGCGGCCTGCGCGTAAAGCTTGCCTTGGTAAGTATGCCCTTGGCTGCGGCTCGCGTGCGGAAACGGCGCGCTCGCAAACGGACGGAGGATGGTCGTGCCGGCAGCCGAGGTCTCGTCGGCATCGGAGAGCAAGGGCAGCGCGGCGGCAGCCGAAGCGGCGGCGGCGGCAATGAATGTCTGGCGGTTCACCCGCCGATTGTTCCACCAAAGCCGCGAAAAGCAGCTTGCACTCCCCCTCGGAGTCTGCTAAAATCCGTGGGCTGGCACTCCTTTGCTGAGAGTGCCAAACCCCTGCGGCGGCTCGGGGCATAGAGCCGTAATCAAGTTTCTTTCGGAGGTTTTCGTGAATCTCAAGCCTTTGGGCGATCGCGTGGTCGTCGAGCACGTTGAGCAGCAGGAGAAGAGCGCCGGCGGCGTGTTCCTTCCGGACACTGCCAAGGAAAAGCCGCAAGAGGGCATGATCCGCGCGGTTGGTACCGGCCGCACGCTCGACAACGGCACCACGGTTCCCATGAGCGTCAAGGTCGGCGATCGGGTCATCTACTCGAAGTACTCGGGTAGCGAGATCAAGGTCGACGGTAAAGACGTTCTGATCATTTCTGAAAAAGACGTCCTCGCAATTTGCGAAGGCGTCACGGTCGGCGTTTAAGGAGTTATTGAAAACATATAATGGCTGCAAAACAATTAGTATTTGACGAAAACGCCCGCCGTTCGCTCGAACGCGGCGCGAACATGCTGGCCGACGCCGTCAAAGTGACGCTCGGACCCAAGGGGCGCAACGTCGTCCTCGACAAGAAATTCGGTTCGCCGACGATCACCAACGACGGCGTGACCATCGCCAAGGAGATCGAGCTTGCCGACGCGTTCGAAAATATGGGCGCGCAATTGGTTAAAGAAGTCGCTTCCAAAACCAACGATATTGCCGGTGACGGCACGACGACCGCGACGGTGCTGGCTCAGGCCATCATTCGCGAAGGTCTTCGTAACGTGACCGCCGGTTCCAATCCGCTGTTGATCAAACGCGGCATCGAAAAGGCCGTGGAAATCGCGGTTGCCGAGATGGAATCGTTCAAGCAGACCGTCGACACCAAAGAGAAGATCGCGCAAGTAGCGTCGATCTCGGCCAACGACAAAGAGATCGGCGCGCTCATCGCCGACGCGATGGAGAAGGTCGGTAAAGACGGCGTCATCACGGTCGAAGAATCGAAGTCGATGAAGACCGAAGTCGAGACCAAAGACGGCATGCTCTTCGACAAGGGCTATATCTCGCCGTACATGGTCACCGACAGCGAACGCATGGAAGCGACGTTGACCGATCCGTTCATTCTCGTGACCGAGCGCAAGATTTCGGCGATCGCCGACATCCTGCCGGTGCTCGAGAAGATCGTGCAAATGCAAAAACCGCTGCTCATCATCGCCGAAGACGTCGAAGGCGAAGCGCTCGCGACGCTCGTCGTCAACAAATTGCGCGGTACGTTCACGACCGTCGCCGTCAAGGCGCCGGGCTTCGGCGACCGTCGCAAAGAGATGCTCAAGGATATCGCCGCGCTCACCGGCGCGACCGTGATCTCCGAAGAGCTCGGGCTCAAGCTCGACAAAGTCACCCCGGAGCAACTCGGCCGCGCCAAGACGGTTAAAGTCACGAAGGACGAGACCACCATCGTCGACGGTCAAGGCGACCAGAGTGCGATCAAGGGCCGCATCGAGATGATCAAGCGTCAGGTCGACGAGACCGACAGCGATTTCGACCGCGAGAAGTTGCAAGAACGTCTTGCGAAGCTTTCGGGCGGCGTTGCGGTCATCCAAGTTGGTGCCGCGACCGAAACCGAACTCAAAGAAAAGAAGCATCGCATCGAAGACGCGCTGAGCGCGACGCGCGCGGCCGTCCAAGAAGGCATGATTCCGGGCGGCGGAAGCTCGTTAGTGCATGCGGTCAAGGCGATTGCCAAGTACGTCCCGCCTTCGACCAACGGCCACGCATCGACCGTAGCCGATGAAAAAATCGGCATCCAAATCATCCTCAAGGCCCTCGAAGAGCCGCTTCGTCAGATCGCGTACAACGCGGGTTACGAAGGCTCGGTCGAAGTCAACCGCGTCAAGAACGAGAAGGCCCCCAAAGGCTTCGACGCCATGACCGGCGAGATCGTCGACATGTTCCAAGCCGGCATCGTGGAGCCGTTCAAAGTCACGCGCTCGGCGCTGCAAAACGCGGCTTCGATCGGCGCGCTGATCCTCACGACCGAGACCCTCATCGCCGACAAGCCCGAGTCCAAGAAGGACAACGGCGGCGGCGGCATGCCGGGCGGCGGCATGGGCGGCTACGACATGATGTAATTGCGCGCCCGCGCAATCGCATACGGAAAAGGCCCCGCAATCGCGGGGCCTTTTTTATATGCTACGTGCTTCGACAGGCATGACAACCCCGTCATCCTGAGCCTGTCGAAGGGCGCGCGTGCTTCGACAAGCTCAGCATAGGGTGGACCCCATTTTGTAGAGTTTTCTAGGCCCGAAGGGCCGGTGAAAACGAAAGGACCAGAATGGGAGTCAAGAAGCGCCAATTTGGTGCAGAGTTCAAGCGCGAAGCGGTCCGAGCTGTCCTCGCGGGAAAGAAAACCCGGGCGCAGATCGCGCGTGAGCTCGGCATTCGGGCTGATTTGCTGTTCAAGTGGCAGGGAGAGTTTGCTCCGGACTCAACGATCGAGTTGGGTCCTGAGAACAACAGT
>DATBTT010000082.1:0-2856 GCA_036559125.1 Vulcanimicrobiaceae bacterium | reverse complement strand
GAGCGCAATGAATACAAGCACCGCCCCACCGCCCGCCCCGGGCTGAGATGAAAGCGCAATCAATATAAAACCACTTAGTACGCAAATGCGCCGTCGGGTCCGGCGACTTCGTACGGACCCAACGGTACGAGCGCTTTTACGATCCGGCCGCCGCGCGTCTTAAAAATCGCGATCCCAATGTTGTCGGCTATGCTACCCGGCGCTTGCGTTCCGGCATCGCTCCATTGCGACGCCGCGATCGTCGTAAACGTCTGCAGACCTCCGGGAATGATGACGCCGCCGTACGGGTAGTGAAATACCAGCCCGGTTTTCGGCGCCGTAAGAAATGGCGTGCCGTAGCATGGGTCTACGCTGCTTAGCACGTCGGACTCGTCGGTTGCGTACAAATCGCTTTGCAGACCGTTCGGTTTCGCTCCGGAATCGAACGCGTACGCGGGCGTGTCGCCGTAATTGCAGCCCAGCGAGATTGACGGATAGGCATAGACTTTGATTTGCGCCGATTCGTTGACCGGCGCGCCCGCGTGCGCCGTGACCGTTGCGGTGCCGTAGTGGGCGATACTCGCATAGATTTCGCCGGCAACTGCGGGAGGATAATTCCCCGGGCCCGGGAGCGTAGTCGAAACGGCAATGCTGGGATTGTCGCTCGTCCACGTGATGAACGTTAACGACGACGGTACCGGAGCGAGCTGTACGACGAGCAATGCTTGGCTCGTCGATGCAGAGAGAAGGCCACCGTCAAAGAGCACGACGGTTTTGGAATCGGTGACCAGCGAATCGAATCCGGCGTCGCGAATCGAAAACGTGTACGGATTGGCCGCTTGGGGTGTCGCGCCGCCACAGCCCGTGAATAAGAACGCGACGGCGGCGCAGGTTACAAACCGGCGTCCGATGGCAAAAACCGAGCGAAGAAGCATGATACACCTCGATCATGGCAGCGAGTCCATTCGTAGTTTAAGCGAAGGCGCTAGCGATCCTCGTCTTCGTCGTACTCGATGCCTTCCAGCGTGATCGGCGGATTGTGCACGTGGGTAACGTCTCCGAGTAGGAGTACGCTTCCGCGATCTACATCGAGATCGACCTGTTCGACTGCGAACAGCGCCGCGGGCTCGACCTCGTCGTCGCCTCCGTCGTCGGCATTGGGAAGATACACGAATTCGAGCAAACCCGAGTACGCGAAGGCGCTTACGATATCCGCGACGATTGAGAGCGTGTTCTCATCGACTGGTTCGTCGTTCTGCGTCTTTCGCAAAAGCGCTACGAGGTCGGCCGATAAATGTTTCTTTACCGCAGGCGACTCAAGCGGATCGTTTTCGACGTCTTCATTATGCATGAGATGCTCTTTCTGAACGAAGCGCGGGCACCTGTTAGCCGCGCTTGCTTGCGCCGGGGTAGTTCGCGTTAATGAAGCGCTCTGGTGACGATCGTGAGCAACAGGAGCGCGAGAATGGCCAAGGCGACGCAGCCGCATCCGCGCGGCGGCGGTTCGTGCCTCTTCGGCTCGTCGTCGCCGAAGAACAACAAGTACGATGCGACGTTAAATGGATCGCGCGGGTCGAACTTCATTTGCGCCTATCGTACGCGCGACGGGCGCCAAGCATCTGGCGCATCAGCGCGCAACCGATCGTGCAGGGCGGTCTTATCGTCGCTCGATCCGCAGCTGCACGATGACGCCGGCTAGGTAACAGGCAAGAAATACCACCCAACCGTAGGATGGAACGGAAAAAAGGCCGACCATTCCTAGGAGTATGAAGCCGGTGAACGATTCGGCTCGTAGACCCTGCGCGAACGACGGGCGGACCGTCTGCTGTGCTGGTACGGGAGCGAGTCGTGGGAGCAGGCTCGGAACCGCGGCGCGGTATTCGTCGAACGCCTGCCGGTGGCGCCGTTCGAGCCCCGCTTCTTCGTAGCGAACGAGCGCGCCGACGAACGCCGCGTCGGCGAGCACGATGAATATCCACCCGAAAAGCGGCGCTCCAGCGCCCAATCCAATCCCGAGTATGATGTTCCCGAGATACAGTGGGTGGCGCACGTAGCGGAACGGACCGGCAACGATGAGCGCATCCGTATGCGCGTGCTCATCCCACACGGTTTGGGCGCTCAGGTAACTCGAGCCCCACACGCGCAGCGCGAAGGCGCCGAGCATACAGAGCGATGCGATCGCTGCGGCCGTCGCGATCCCGCGGTTTCCCCAATGCGATCCGAGATTCGCAAAAGCCGCAACGTACCGGCCGTGCCGCGCGAACGAAATCCCCCACCCGCCCAAGAACCCCACGGCGTAGATGAATGCAAACACGGCCGACCGGCGCCGGTACCACGTGGGTGACGACGCTACTTTCGGCACGCGTCTTCTTTCTCGCATTGTAACCCCAACGTGTTTCCATCATGCTGCAGTTCCAAAGCTAACCCCACGCCCGGTCCTAGTGAAGTCGAATCACGCCGAAAAACAGTAGCAGCACAACCGTCAGGATTGCGCTAAGAATCAGCGATCCAACGCACCCGAGGCGGTTGCTGAAGAAAAGAAACATAACCTCGCTTCCCCGGCGGCTCGCACTATTAAACGCGACGGAAGAGTTTGCGAAGTGAGGCGCATCCCTCGGCCACGCTTTAGTCTTTAGGAAGTTGATTCGGGTTGATCGACAGGCCAAAAATTGTTGGTTGACCGAATGCCGAATCTCGCCGCAAGTGCGCGAAGCGCATCGATCTGCCCGTCGGAAACGTATCCGCGCTTTACCCAATCTGTCTCGTTCGCGAGGGTCGCAAGACGCGGCGCGCCGAGCGCCTCGAATATCGGCTCGGCCACGTTTCCGATTGCGGCAAGAAGATGGCCCGCGACGTAGGCGGCGACAATCGCCACGG
>DATBTT010000081.1:0-50081 GCA_036559125.1 Vulcanimicrobiaceae bacterium | reverse complement strand
AGACGAATAGCGGTTAGACGCGTCGCAGAATTGCGCGCGATTCTCGACGAATACGAAAAAGAGTCCGGGTCGGGCACGCTTCCCTAAAACCGCGCTTCTGACCAGACCAGGTGGCGGCGATTTCTTCTCCACCCCACAGGCTGGGCGCGATATGTACGTCTACGGAACGCCGGGGCACGCGCTGGTCAACGCCGGTACAGTCCGGCGTATTACCTCGACCGCAACCGGTGCCTGAACGCATTCTGGATTGCATACGCGAAATCTCGGAGAAATACGCGAAGTGCAACCATCCGTACATTTGGTAGACGCTACTTGATCGATCGCCCGCCTTGTTCGGCGGGGCCGCGACGCATAATGGCGCGGCAACCGAACATCGAACGCAATCGATGTTAGCCGAGACAATCATGTAAGCGCCGGCAACCGCCCATCACCGTCCGACGCCGCGGGCTTCGAGAATCGCACGTCTGACGAGGGCGGCGGAGGGCGCGCCTCGTCGTTTTCCGGCGCACTCGTAGACGCGGCACATCATCCCAAAGTCGCACTTCTCGCGGGCGCTCTGTTCGATATCGAGGCCGTTAACGCGAACGCTAGGCGACCCAAGAAAACGCAGTCGCATCGCGCTGTCGGGATCGTCGACCACCACGCGGACGATATCCACGTCAACGCGTTCCTCTCTGAGCGCCTTAGTGACCGCCATCACGGCTTCGTCGGTATGAGGACACCCTTCGAAGTACAGAATCTCGACTTTCACGCCCGACAACACTTTTTGAGCCGGCCGCACGATGCCTTCGCGAGACTGTCTGAAGTAGCATGGTGGCCGCTCGACGAAACCAAAGCCCATGTCTGCATCCTCCGCGCTCAATAATTTAATGGACGGGAACGCCCGATTCGTAGCCGGTACGCCGCGGGCGCACCCCCTATTCGAACGGGTGCGGGAACTTGCGGCCGGTCAATCACCGTTCGCCACCGTGCTCGCCTGCGCCGACTCGCGCGTACCGGTGGAGACGCTCTTCGACCACGAGCCCGGCGATATTTTCGTCGTACGCCTTGCCGGAAATTTCGTTAGCGAAGCCGCGCTTGCGTCCATCGAATACGCGACGGCCCTCCTTGAGTCGCCTCTCGTTATGGTGCTCGGACATACGTCGTGTGGTGCCGTGCAAGCGGCGGTAGAATATGTGAAGAGCGGCATCCCCCTGCGAGGACACATGCAAGCACTCGTGGACCCGATTGCTCCCGCCGCGAAGAAGTGCGAACATAGTGCCGGCGACTGGTGGTACAACGCCGTAGCGGAGAACGTCAGGCTGAATGTAAACGCGTTGAAAACCTCAACGCCGATCATGACCGATGCCTTGAAAAATGGGCACGAAATCGTGGGAGGCGTGTACGATTTGAGGACGGGCAGAGTAACGCTGCTTTAGATCCGCTTGCGCCGTGCCTCACAGGCTCCATTGCCACGCGTTCCACGACTCGACGACCGGATTTGGCGCGAACCCCTTGAGGTTCACGGCGAGTGCCTCTTGCTGGCGCTGCCACCAGAACGCAACCAGCGGGCGGTCGCGCGCCAGTAATGCTTCGATGCCGCGATACGCGCTCGCCCGAGCGGTGCGATCGTACTGCGTCAACGCCCGATTCTGCAACGCCTCCATCTCGTGGTTGCAATAGCGCGCTTCGTTGTAGCCATGCGGCGGAATATTCGCGCAGGTGAATTGCGAGGAGTTGTCAGGGTCGATGCCCGCGTACCACGGCCAAATCGCGATATCGAAACTGCCGCCGTTAACGATGCCGCCAGCGCCCGCCGGAGCGTACAACAAGTCACCCGGATATGTTTTAACTTCCACGTTGACGCCGATCTGCCGCAGCATCGCCTGCAACAGGACTGCCTCACGCTTGTGCGTGACGTTGGCCGTTTCGGTGACCATCACAAGATTGAGCGGCGTTTTCACTCCCGCGCTGTGAAGAAGCGCGCGTGCTTTTGCCGGATCGTACGGGTCCGAGCGGACCTTCGGGTTAAAGGCCCACATCCAATCGGGCAAGTCTTCGGTCGCGATTTTTTCTTGGTCGTAGGTGAGCGTGCGCACCAGTCGCGACTTGTCGATCGCATACGATATCGCCCGGCGGACGCGCGGGTCGTCGAGCGGCTTGTGACGCAGATTCATGCCGATGCCCTCGTAACCGTTCACGCCGACCCACACCAAGTGTATTCCCGGAATGTTCTTGAGCGCGGGGTAGGTTGCGATGGATGCCTGATACATGTAGTCGATCGCGTGCGTACGGAGCAGATTTACCGACGTATTCTCATCGGGAACGATGTGGATTTCAATGCGTCGAAGATGCGGTTTACCCATGAAAAATCCGTCGTTCGCCGTCATCACGATGCGGTCGCCATGGACCCACTCTACAAAGCGGAAAGGACCGTCCGTCACATCCGGGCGTGCGTCGAACGGGATCTGGTTCACGTTTGGGTAGTGAGCGAGCACATGCTCCGGAACGATGCTATACGGCTGATCGCTTTCGGCGAAGAACGTATTGACGAACGGAGCGAAGGGTTTCTTTAAATGAACGACCGCCGTACGGTCGTCGGGCGTGTCGATGCGCGCAATGTCGTCGTAGCCGTGGCGAGATACCGCGTTATTGTTCGGGTTCATGATGGCTTGCCACGAAAAACGCACGTCTGCGGCGGTGACGGGTACGCCGTCGGTCCAGCGCGCGTTCTTGCGCAAATGATATGTGATCGTACGCCCGTCGCCGCTCACCCCGCCGTTCGCGCGAGATGGAACCTGCGCCGCGAGCATCGGCACCGGATTGCCACGTGGATCGGCAGACAGCAACGGCTCGAACATGAAGCGCTGGATGAACCCGTCCACCGTATTCGACGATAGGATGGGATTCAGCGACTTAGCGTCCTGCGAAACCGCAATGCGCAGCGTTTCGCCGCCGGAGCGCGATTGCTGCACGGTTTGACCGCTGCACGCAGCAAGCAACGCAAACGACAGCATCGCGGTAAACGTGCGCTTCAGTACGTGACTCATTCGGGTTCGTTTCGCCGCCGGGTCGCGAGTCCCGCGTTACTGAAGCGCCGCAGTGAAAGAAATTCGATATCCGGACGGGTCACGCCGTCGATGAGATCGGCAACGATTTCGCCTACCACCGGACAAAACTTGTAGCCGTGACCCGAAAATCCGCCCGCAATCACGATTCCGTCGTCGTGCGGGTGCCGGTCGATGATAAAGTGCTCGTCCGGGGTTAGCGTGTACATGCACGCCTTTCCCGAACGAAACTCGCCGGCCGCGCCCGGCAGCCACGCGTCCAGCGCAGATTTGACCGCAGTAACGTCCGCAGCATGTATCTCGCGATCCAGCTGAGCCGGAGTCGTCAAAGCGCCGTACGCATGGAGTGCCGCCTTCACGCCTTCGCCGAGGTCCGGAAAGCCGTAGAGCGGTTTTGGCATATCCGCACGCTCGAGAAAGAACGCCGGGAATCGCCCGCGGGCGAAGTCGCCGGTTTCCGGCGCAAACCAGATTTGCACGTTGCGTTGCACCACAAGCGGCAAGTGTACATCGTGCGCGACCCCGGCAAGCCACGGACCCGCACAGATAACGAGTTGCTCCGTCTCGACTACTTCGCCATCCTCGAGTGTAACTCGAATTGTCCCGGAGTTCGTCCGAAAGAAGCTGGCTACTTTGAGACCGCCGCGAAGGTCGGCACCATGCGCGACGGCGACGTTCTGATGCGCGGCCACACCTCGTTCCGGAAACACGATGCCTGCTTCCGCTTCGAAAAGACCGATCTCGTCACGCAAAAAGTGCGCCTGAGGAAAACTCTTTGCGAGTTGCTCGCGACCGATTTCGTCAACGTGCACCCCGTAGCGTTCCGTGTTACGCCGCACACCCTGGATCATCGAGCCGCTTGCGACGCCGACCATCAGTATGCCGACCAGATCGAGCAACACCGAGCTCGTTTCCCGTTCGAGCTCCCGCCAAAGTTCATACGCACGCTCGAGCAGCGGTACGTACGCCGGCCCTTCGAAATAGGCTTTGCGAATAATGCGCGTATGCCCCGACGAGGCGCCTAATTCGTGCCCCAGTTCGAATTGATCGAAGCCGAGAACGCGCTTTCCGCGCTTCGCGAGATGTGCGGCCGCCGCGCTTCCCATACCTCCGAGGCCAAGGACCACGACGTCATATCCGTCCGGACCTCGTACGCTAAACGCGCGCACGTGAGCCGCCGTCGATCATTTCCAGACCGTGCCGGCCACGCGAAGCAGATTGAGGCCGAGAACGCGTTGAATGTCGAGTTCGGCGTACCCCAAAGCCAGCAGACACTCTACTATTTCAGGTATCTGCTCGGGCGCGACGAACTGATGATCCGGCAGATCGGCGTCACCGCCGAATAGTTCGGGATGCGCCGTAAAATATTCGAGTAATTCGTCGTTATCGAATACATAGTCCAGGCCAAGAGCGACGTGGTCGATACCCGCAAGCTTTGCGACGTAGTCGACGTGGCGCGCCACGGTTTCGCTGCGGGTGTCGTTAACGCCGAGAAACACGCCGACACCGTTGATGCCGACGACGCCGCCCTTTGCCGCGCACGCGCGGATGACGTGATCGCGAACGTTACGCGGGTGATCCCACAACGCGCGAGGATTGGAGTGCGAAAAAATCACCGGATTTCGAGAATGCTCGATGACCTCAAGCGTGGTGCGCTCGCCGGTGTGCGAGCAGCACACGATCATGCCCACCCGCGCCATTTCCTCCACGACCTGCGAACCGAAATCGGTGAGCCCGCCGTCTTCTTCCATGCAGCCGCCCCCGACGCGGTTCCCCACGTTGTATGCCATCAGCATCCAGCGCACGCCGAGATCGTAATAAAACTGAATGAGACTGAGCTGGTCTTGAATCGCGTTGGCGCCTTCGATATCGAAGAAAACGCCCAGACGGCCGCTCTCCTTCGCGCGATGGATATCGTCGACGCGCTCGATGAGGAGATAATCGTTCGGGCGCTGCAACAACCAGTGGCGGAAGTGAGCGAGCATACGGACGTGCGGCTCGACGCCCTGCCGGCCGAATCCCACATTAACGCTCACCACGGTCACGCCGCTGTTGCGAAATCGTTCCAGTTGCGGCAAAAACCGCTCGTCCTGGGGCCGGAGCGGCAAGCATGCGTGATTGTCCCACACGACGCAGCGTCGCACCAGAGCATTCATCTAAAGAACGCTACGGCGTCGCCGTGCGGTGTTCGACGCCGTCGGCGGTTTTGGTCCAGTGAGTATTATCGAGCGAGAACTCCTGGCGAAAATCGATCGTTCGCGGATTGCGAAAGACGTTTACGATGCGTACGTAGACGGTCTTCCCGCCGTCGCGATCTTGCCATGGAAACATCCACGTGTTTCCCGTAATCGTCAACAACCCCGACGGTGCGGGGTTGCCGTCCTGCGGGATCGCGTGCGTATGGTAGAGTCTGTGCTTTGCGTCGTAGGTGTAGACGATTAGCGCGGAGGACCGGCCGTCGACGAATTGATGGCAAGAATAATAGTCTGCGCTGCGCCAGCAGTCGTTGCGCACGGTCGCGGTTTCTACTCGAGCTTTGCTGTATTTGGTCGCGTAGTGCACGATACGCGACGTCCAGGTTCCGGCATAGGAAGAGATCTTTTCGATGCCGGATCCATGTGTCTGCGCGGCCACCGTAGCGCTCGACGCAGCGCACAGAAACATCGCCAGAGCGGCCGCGCCGCCCACAACTGAAGGTCGTAGCTGCTTCATCGGCATTCTCCTCGCACGCCATTGGTTATGCGGGCTTACTTGCTCGCCCTTCGTCGGATCGCTCCACACGCAGCTTGCTCGCACACCAACGTAGTGAGGCGGTGTATGCACGGTAGGTCGATTGCACGGGGAGGCCGATAGACCTACGCATGACCTGTCAACGACAGCGCTCAGTCGCGTTCGGTCTTCTAACGATTTTGCTTGCCGCATGCTCGGGCGGCCATGGCGCCTCGTCCAACTCCGGCCCTTTGCCGCCTGCTCCCCAAGGGCCGGCCGGCGCTCCCGCAGCTTCATCCTACGTAACGATTCAGGGGCCGGTAGTCGGCATTACCGTGACCCCGGATCGGCATCTAAACGTCAAGCTCGCAAACCAGAAGCGCGTCGCGATCTACACCTCCTACCTGCCGAACGTGAAGGTGGGCGCTACGATTGAAGCCACCGGCTACTACGACAGCCTTGGAGACTTCCGGGCGGCGTCCGCAAAACTTGTGGATCCGAGTCAAGCGGCGACGCCCGGTGTCGTGGCCGAAGCAACACCCACCCCGGTGCCGCCGCAGGTTTCCGCAGCCGGCCCGAGCACGCTCGGACGCATCGGCCTCTTCCAAATTTTCGATTACAACATGAGCGCCGCGCAAGCGCGGTCGGCAGCGGCGCACGACGACTTCGTGTGGGGGTCCGGTATCGGAGGAAACGGTGCCACCTCAGTATCGTGGAATCAAGGAAATCCACGCATCGTCAACGCGCGGTACTTCGTTCAGGGCACCGACGCCGGGCTTTCGCGTCACGATCTCGGCTGGTTCAAGACGCACCATCCGAGTTGGATCGTCTACGATTGCGATGCGAACAACCGGCCAACGCGTACGGTCGCACATCAACCTGGCTTGCCCGACTACACGCCGCTCGACATCACCAATCCGCGCGCCATCGCCTACCAGATTCACGAGGTCGGCACCTTCGCAATCGCGCACGGCAACAACGCCATCGGCGCGGACCAAACATTGTTCTTTGACTACGACGGCGGCCAGCATCCCGGCTGGTTCGGTTGCGGCGTCTATCGTAACGGATCGTTCGTTCGACGTTGGGGCGCGTCCCAAGGCGGCTTTCCGAACTACGATCCGCGCTGGAGTTACGACACCGCGCAATGGGTTAAATCCGCAAAGCGCCTCCTCGCGACGGATCCAACCTTGGCGCCGCATCATCTCAAACTCATCGTGAACCATCCTGCGGGTAACGTGAACGATCCGAACGAACGCACGCTTTTGCAAAACGTCGACGCGGTTCTCGACGAGCCGGGTTTCTCCAATTACGGGAAGTACGCAGTATCGCCCGCATCGTTCTTCAGAACGACTCTGGATTACGTGGAGTACGCGCAGTCATTAGGCGTCTCCGTGCTGGAAACCGACAAGTTCGGCGGTGGAAACTCGGTCACGAAGCCGCAACTGTCGTGGGCGATCGCCACGTATCTGCTTGGAAACGAAGGGAAAGCGGAGTTGTCGGTAACGCCGGGTCCATATGGCTCGGAGTTTTACTACCCCGAATACGGAACGATACATTCGCGCTTAGGCAAACCGTGCGGACGCTACACCGTTGCAGGGAATGGCGTTCTCTACATGCGCAGATTCTCCGGAGGGTTTGTAGTCGTCAATTCCGGGGGCATTGGGACGATCAGCGCGTCGCTTGCCGCACCGAGTTTGAGCGACCTCGTAGGACGCCACGTGAGCAATCCACTCCTGGTCAAGCCCTACGATTCATACGTGCTGCTCTCACCCGGCAACGGTTGTTAGCGTCACCCTGAGCTTGTCGAAGGGCGCATGCTCAGGGTGACGGGCCCTTCGACAGGCTCAGGGTGACGGTTATTGCGGTTTGTAGTTTTTGTTCGCCGGCTTGCGTCTGGCTGTTGAGTCGATCGAATACGGCGTATTGCGCCGCGGTCGGTTTGTCGTAGGCGAGATCTATGTCGGCACTTAGATAGGCAAGGTGGCGAGCCAGCCGTGCGAGCGCGGCTCGCCCTTTCGCCGCCGTTAAACGATGCGCGCCGACGGCCGCGCTAACTCGGTCGCGCACGACCTCCGAAAAATCGTGCGTCGGGGCATGTAACCGCTTGCTTCCCAGGGCTGCAGAGCCGGTTTTGTGCTAACCTTTCGATAGAATAATAACTTGAGTTGGGATGTCGGAGGCCGCATGCCTGGTTCGTACATCCACATGAGCGCTATGCGCAATGCCGCTCGACAGTGCGCGGCTGCGGGTTACATCCCGGACGCCGGCGATTCGGGGCGCATCGATCCGCAATGGGCCGGGCCGAATCTCAAAGATGCGGGCGCGCTTATGATCGCGCACAGCAACTTCGCAAGCATTGGGGCCATCGGCCCAGACCTATTCTTCTTTCTTCCGGACTTCCGTAATTTTCACGGCATCCCGCTCTCCTCGTTTCTCGTTCAGGTGCTGAACTTTCTCGAGAAACTGTATGGCGACATCGATCCATACATCGCAAAATACGAGAAATATTTGGGGCCGATCGGCGAAGATACGGGCGAAGAACTCAGCCGTCTCACCGGCGGACTTACCGAAAGCATCGGCAACATTACCGGTGATCTAAGCCAAATACTCATCACTGCGCTCGAGAACTGGATTACCTCGCAAAACGACTGGTGGGCGTATTTTTCGCTCGGTCTCAATAAGGGACCCGACGACCAGGATTACATGTGGTCGGACATATTTCATTACCGTTCGACCGGCGATTTTTCGCGACGGCTATGGCTCAATGCGAACGCGCTCGATGACGACACTCTGCGAGCATATGCGCTCGGCTTCGTGACGCACGTCGCGACCGACGTTACGGGCCATGCGTTCGTCAACGAAATCGTGGGCGGTCCGTTTCGGTTACATTGGCAACGTCATCACCTAACCGAAAACCATATGGACTCGTTTTGGTACGTTCTCGACCCCGACGCCGGTGCACCCGTCAAATCGAACGGATACGACCAATTCACGTCGTCGGCGCTGTATTACGATATCGCTTTCCAGGAGGGAAGCGGCGACGTCATCCCGCGCCCAAATGCGCCGACCGGCCGCACGATGCGCGAAACGTGGACTCGCAAACGCATGCTCGATCAAGACTCGGCGTTGCCCGGCGACGTCGCGAATCTGCTCGTGCAGACGATCGAAGACGTGTTTTACACCGGTGCCGTTCCTCATCCGCGGATTCTTGCAACCAACGACGGGCGCCCCGACGCCGAGATGATCGGCAACGCGTACGATCTGCTCTATCGTTTTCTGAAATTCACGACCGTCGACGGCCTCTATCACGAGCCGCCCGACCCGCCGAAGGTCTTTCCAAATTTAGATTTTCCGACGCCGACCGATCCGGGCGACAAGGGCGGTGGTGGAGACGGTGGCGGAGGGGGCGGTGGCCATCATCACAGCTTCTGGGACGATCTGCTGGACTTCGTGCTTGCAGTCGCGCGCGCGATCGCATACGTGGCGGAGGTTGCAGTCTATCTCGCAACGCTTCCCTGGGCGATTCTCGCCGATCTCGGAACGTATCCGCTACGCTACGCCCTGTATTACTTGCTCGAATTGCCGCTCTATCACATGCTGAAAGGCTTTCGAGCGGTCTTGGTACTCACCGGTTACGTGATGCCGATGAAAGACGAAATTGCGCCCAATCTCATTCACATCGGAGTCGGCGCCGATTTGACGTTCGATCAAATCGTGGCGCAGATGGGTGACGTATTCGGCGACGTCAACGCCGGCGAAGCCCAGGGATTGGGACGAACGCGCTTCGTCGACGCGCAATACCCGCGCCGCCATCCCGGGGACGAGTACCGCCACCCGTGGCACTACCCCGATACCGAAAGTGCCGAGTTGGGCTATGAGAACCTTACCGGCACGAACGACGCCAGAGTGCGCGCACGTCTGGGCATTGCGGGGCCGTATCCGCAAAATGCGGAACCTGAAATTCTGTTCGGCGGCGATGCGGGCAACGCAAATACTCGTGCGGGGCTCGAAGGCGCGCAAACGCCCGAAGACACCTCGAAGCTAACGCAGAGCGTGGGGCCGCACGACCATCTTGGCGACCCGGTCTCGTTCTGCAAATACTTGCTCTGGTTGACCACGCGCAGCGGCGTCGACGGAAATAAACGGCCCATCGACGTGCCGATGACCAACTGGAATCTCGACGCCGACCGCGGTTACGCGTACCACGACTGGGATTGGAACCGCGATCCCTCGCAAAGCTCGAGCGACGAGCAGGGCCATAGCTATGTGTCCCCATGCGTATGGCCTTCACAAGCGGACAACGCAGCCGCAGCCGACGTTCCCGTACAACTACATTACGTTCCGGGAGCAGATCCCCACTGCGAACCGTATCCGCCATGACGATGTGTCGTTGCGCCTGCCACGCACCACCTAAACCACCTCCGCCGCCGCAGCCCTGCACGTGCTGCCCGTGTTGCGAACACGAGCGGCCCGCACCGCCGCATTGCACGCCCGATCCCAATCCGCAGCATCCGGGCACGGTAGACGTTCCGCAGCCTACGCCGCCGCCGAATTTCGGCGGGACGCCGCCGCAAAAACCACCCGAAGGCGACCCGTCTGAAATTCCTTGGGTCAATGGCCAGCTTGGGACCATCCTGCGCAAGGGCCCGGTATTCGGTAAGCGCGTCGACGAATATCTTCCGTTACTGGTCGTGCGCGCAAATGCCGGCGACATGGGCGCACGCGCGCTCGACGGCGTTTTTTGGGAATCTCCCGACATTTTCGTGCTACCGGACGTCGATCCCGATTCGGCGCCTCTTGTTCCGGCCAACGCGGGCGGCGTCGCAAAAGCAAATGCGTCGAATACCGTCTACGCGCACGTCTGGAATCTCGGACGCGCGCAAGCGTATCGCGCCCGCGTCGAGTTCTATTGGTTTAATCCGAGTCTGGGAATCGCGCGCGCCGATTCGAATTTCATCGGATCGGCGTGGGTGACGCTGGAGAGCCGGTACGTGCTGTACCCACAATGGCGCGACGTGGATGAAGGTTTCGCGCAGTACGCCACGCGTGGTTGCCATGCGATCGTAAAATGTCCCATCGACTGGATTCCGACGTTCGAAAACAACGGTCACGAGTGCCTGGTCGTTCGAGTGTTCGAACCCATCATGGATAGCCTTTCGCCTGACGAATTCTCGGCGGCGCGCGACCGGCACGTTGCGCAACGCAACATCGCCGTCGTGCTTTCCGCATCCCCCGCACAGGTCGATTTGCGGCTAGATCTGGGACGTCCACCGCATCCAGGAGAAGCCGAGATTGAAGTGCTGGCGGCGGCGCCTGCGACGATGGAATGGCTCAAGCTCTACACAAATTCGCAGACAATGGAGCTGAAGCAGGCGGCATCGGAAGTCGTTGCCGGCTTTTTCCCACCAACGATACGAAACGCGCCGACGCTGCATTTGGACGACGTCGCCTTCGATTGCCGCAAACCGCTGCTGCGGCGACGCGAGCGTTTCCATCGGACGTGCGAGCCGCTGCAAATGACGTTCCACGCAAGTTCCGAGCACCTTGAGAAAGGCGAAGCGCAAATCCTGCGCTTGCGCCAAACGCTCGACGGCGAAGTGCTCGGCGGTTATACCGTCGTATTGCTGGGACACTGAGGGGCACGGCATGCACTGGATCGAAGACCTGCTACGTATCTCGCCCGACGCGGGAAGCGGCGCGACGGAACTACTCTACGGCGCGTGTTGCGCGCTCGTTGCCGGCGCGATCTTGCTCTGCTCGCGATCGGCGCGCCGCAGCGGTAAGCGTATCGACGATCGATGAAATTCATCGCGGGGTTTCTGCTTTTTCTGCTCGCTATACTGCAAGCGATCTTCCGCGATTCGTGGAAGGCGATTGCGACGCTTTTCGACGTCTTCGAAGATTTGTTCGAAGCCTGGCAGCGGCGCGAACGCCTGCCGGGCCGCCAGGGGAAAACGAGTCCGCGGCGCTGCGTACCGGTTCCCAGCGATTTTATCAAACATCCCGATCCGCTCATCTACGATCAGTACTATCTGATGAGCCTGGGCTACGCGGTATCGTGGGACAATCCGGACATCCAGCTGATGTACGGCGGCATTCCCGTTTCCTCGAACGACTTGCAAGCCGATACCGAATACGAGATCGTCGCGCGCGTTTGGAATAGCTCCGTCGACGCGCCGTACGCGCAGTTACCCGTCCTATTCTCGTACTTGAGCTTCGGTGTCGGGACGAAGTCCAATCCAATCGGCGTGAACAAGGTCGATTTGGACGTAAAGGGCGGCCCGCAGTGCCCCGCATTTGCGCGCATGAAATGGACTACACCGCCGACGCCGGGCCACTACTGCCTGCAAGTATTCCTGGATGCCTTTGACGATTCCAACAAGGCCAACAATTTGGGGCAAGAAAACACCAACGTTGGCACCGCGCACTCGCCCGCCGATCTGGTTTTTGCGTTGCGCAATGCGACCGACGTCCGGCACGTCTATCGATTCCAAACCGACGCGTATACCATCCCCGCACCGCCGCCGTGCGAGCCCGGAACGCAGCATCAGCGCGGCAACGGCGTGCCGGCGCAGCACGACGCCGCGAACTATCCGCCGCCGCCGGGTTGGACGATCGCCTTCAACCCGTCCGAGCCTATTCTCGGGCCGGGCGATCAGGTTGACGTGCACGCGCTCATCACCCCTGCGGCGGGATTCACCGGAACGCAAGCCTTTAACGTCAATGCGTTTACGGAAGCTATGGACTTTGCCGGCGGCGTGACGCTGTACGTGCAGGGCACCTGATCGTGGCGTACAGACAATATACCAAGTGCATAAGCGTCGACGATTATCAGGCGCAGATTTGGAACATGGGACCCGGCATCGTCGCGGCCGCCGCGATAGCCATCGTCATCCTCATGGTCGGCGGAGCGATCGTTCCCGCCCTTGCCGTAGCCGTGTTGCTGGCGGTCATCGCGTATTGCCGCTGGTGGTTGTATGGACGACTGATCTGTTTGGGAAAGGAAGTATGCGCGCTTGGGTGGGTCATTACGGTCGAAACACCCGACAAGAAATCGGGATTGGACAAATTCGACACGGACTACAGCGTCAATCTGTGCCTGGCGCCTTTCAATCTCGGCGCCACGCAAGCGCAAGTCGAGGTCGAGCCCGTGCAAGGCTGGCTCGTCAAAGAAACAGACGCCATCAAGAACAGCGTGCACCCGACGCTCGACTTTGCCGGCTTGACCGCCAAACTCTACCAAAATCAAGTCGACACGACGTCGTTTCATGCAGAGTTCGAAGGCGGCGGGGTGTATGACTTATATCTCGCGTGTCTGGCCGCGTTGCCGTTTGCGGGCGCTGCGGCCGCCGTTTGCTCCATCCCCGTCTTCGGCTGGATCGCCTGCGCGATACTCGGCGCCATAGCCGCTATCTTGGTTCTCGTTGGCATCATTGCGGGGCTTAACGATTACGGAAGTCCCAGCGACGTGGATCCATCGCTCGGGAATGAGATCCATCAAAACGATCCGACGGGGCGTGGCGCCGACATTCTTTTCGTGCGCGGCGAATGGGTATACGATAGCGCGCACGAGGGATGGAATGAGTGTCACCCGATCCGTCACTGCCAACGCGTCGGAACATGGAACGGAAGTTGGGAAATGACCGCCGATGCCGTCACCGCTTGGTGCGATGCCGTCTCACGCGCTAACGACCCCGGAACCGTTACCAACCAACAACAACCCGAAAACCAATGGCAAATCCACCCGGTTATCGACGGCTGCACTCCCCAGCGCGACGCCAATCCCCCGCGTTAAGCGTTATGACACCGAGACGAGTTCGGGTTTCTTCGCGCCGGGAAGAATGATGCCCGCGAGTTGGAGTGGATCGTATGCGCCCGTGTCGACTACCGCGCCATCGTCGCCCGCGCGGCGCGCCGCGCGCAGCGCTTCGATCGCTTCCGGAAGCGCAAATTGCTCCCCGACGAATCCCGCGACGAAACGACCGCCGCGAATCTCGCCGCGGGATTCCATGCGTCGCAGCGCTGCGAGTAGTTCGCGCCACGGCGGCGCGAGACTTTCGCGTGCGATCACGTCGCGGAAGAGCACGCCCCAGCGCGAGAGTAGTCGACGCGCGAATGCCTCCGGGTCGATTCGTTCCGTGGTCGAGGTCAGGAGTGTCCAGCGGCCGCCCGAAGAACGAGGCCGCGCGCGAGTGCCCTTTTCGCCCAGCCGGCGTTTCGCATCGACGAGCGAACGCAGCGCGTCGAAGCCATCGGCCGTAACCAGCCCGGCTGCGACGAGTTGCCAAAGCGCTTCTTCAACTTCACTGGGAAGGCGTTTGGTGCCGCGCACGATGTCGGCGAAGAACGGGGCGCCGTGACTGCCAATCTGCTCGAATACCTCGATCGCCGCTTGCGATAGTCCGTTCGCGGCATCTTTCGGACCGGCGATCAGTTCGGCGGCGTCTTCGCGCGCGAACAGCGCGATCGGCGCGAGTTTCGTCGGCCTAACGCGACGGATGCGTTCGCCCTCATCAGAGGCTGCGAGCGCTGGGTGCGGCGAGAGACGGCCCCACATCACGTCGCCCGCATAACACAGGCGATCCAGAAATTCGCGACGATACCCCATGATGCGCGCGGGTAGGATCTGTGCCTCCCACGCCGCAGCCGGAATCTCGTACCCTTGTAATTGCCGAATGACGTGCATCGTGCCGTCGATGCCGTGCAACCGCGAGGCCGGTGCGACGTGTTGCCAGCGATGCAGAAAGCGCACGTATTCGGCGCTGCTGACCGGCTCGATCTCGCGGCGCAGCCGCCCGATCGTAAGGCGATGAATCCGCGCGAGCACTCGCCTATTGCACCACTCTTCGGTATTGCTGCCGCTGAAGCGGCCCCGCAATACTTGGCCTTCGGTTTCGAGCCGGACGAGCGCGATGTCGATGGTTTCGGGCTCGACCGCAAACCGGCGCGCGAGGTTGTCGACGGTCATCGGACCGCTCGATTCGAGCCATCCGCGCAAGATTTCAGCGAATGCGTCTTCGCGCCGTTCCGGTAAGTTCGCCATCGCAACCGGCGCGATGGGTGGTAGATGCGTCGCACCCGGATAGGCGATCCCAGCAAGGTCGAGACGTTCCGCGCACGTCCACAATTGCGCCTCGCCGGCGACTAGGACCGTCGCGCGCCGTTGCTCCACCAGCTCGTCGAACCAGCCATTCCAGGCCGCGACCGGCGGCAGGACGACGAGCGTCGCGAGCGCATCGTGCAATTCGTCCGCGTCGCGCACGACAGGCCACGATTCCTCGGCAACCTCGGCAATCGCCGCGGGATCGAGTATGCCCGCGCCGTCCGCATCGGTCCGCGTGGTTCGGCGCAACTGCACGGCTCGTGCACGGCGCTCCTCCAGCGGCGCGTCGTCGAGATACGCGTACGGGTTCGCATTGAGGATTTCGTGGCAGAACGGCGAGGGTTCGGGCGTATCCACCGCTACCGTGCGGATGAGACCGCTTTCGAGAGCGCGCAGCACGCCGAGCAAGCCGTCGATATCCATTGCTTCGTGCAGACAGTTTGCGATCGTTTCCCGAACCAGCACGTGATCGGGAATGCGAATCGGTCCCGACAAGTTCTCCGCGCAAGCGGCTTGGTCGGGGAATACGGCAGCGAGCAGATCGTCGGCGCGCATGCGTTGCAACTGCGGCGCCACCTTGCGTCCGCCGCGCATGCGCAAGATCACGAGCGCGCGCGTCGCATTCCAGCGCCACCGCGCGCCGAACATCGGCGCGTCGAGCAGCGCCTGCGTGAGCACGTATTCCACGCTCGCCGATTTTACGTATTCGAAAACGATCTCCAGCGGGAATGCGTGCTGCTCGGTGAGCGAGAGCACGATGCCGTTGTCCGTCGCCGCCGCCTGCAGCTCCACGTTGAACGAGCGGCAAAACCGCTTGCGTAGCGCCAAACCCCACGCGCGGTTGATGCGCGCTCCGAAGGGCGTGTGCAAAATGAGTTGCATGCCGCCGCCTTCGTCGAAAAAACGTTCCGCGACGATCGTGCGATCGGTGGGAACGACGCCGAGAATGGCCTTACCGGCGCGGACGTACGCTACGGTTTGTTCGGCGCCGGCGCGGTCGAGGCCACATTCGCGTTCGAGCACATCTATAGCGGTTGCATCGTCGCGTTCGTCGATGGCCGCCCGCAGCATAGCGACTTCGTGCGAAAGCTCGACGGTGCGCCCCAGGCCTTCGCCATTCCAAAACGGCACCGACGGCGGAGAGCCGTGCGCGTCCTCGACGCGAACCACGCCCGATTCCACGCGCCGGATCTTCCACGAGTTGGTTCCGAGCAAGAACACGTCGCCGGCCATGCTCTCGACCGCAAAGTCCTCGTCGAGCGTCCCGACGACGGTGCCTTCCGGCTCGACGACGACGTTGTAATTTGCCGTCTCCGGAATCGCCCCGCCCGACGTGATCGCCGCCATTCGCGCTCCGCGTCGCGCGCGAAGTTGGCCGTTGACGCGATCGTAGTGCAGAAACGCGCCGCTGCGACCGCGCGAGGTTGCGACGCCGTCCGCGAGCAGCGAAACGACCTCGTCGAAATCGCGCCGCGACAAATCGCGATACGGATACGCTCGGCGCATCATCGCGTACAGCGCGTCCGCGTCCCACTCGTGCGCGGCGCATGCCGCGACGATTTGCTGCGCCAGAATGTCGAAGGGTTGCGTGGGAATCACGAGCGCATCCATGGCGCCGCTGCGAATGCCGCGAACCAACGCCGCGCATTCCAGTAATTCATCGCGCGTCGTCGCGAAGAGGCGCCCCTCGGGTTTGGCGCCGATCCAGTGGCCGGACCGGCCGATGCGCTGAAGCGCAACCGAGATCGAACGCGGCGTGCCGAGTTGCACCACGAGATCGATCGAGCCGATATCGATGCCGAGCTCGAGCGACGCGGTGGCGACCACCGCCCGAAGCTCGCCGTTTTTCAACCGATTCTCGCCTGCGAAGCGGGCCTCGCGCGACAGGCTGCCGTGATGTGGTACGACGACGCCTTCGCCGAGGCGCGCGGTCAGCGCAAATGCGACGCGTTCGCTCATCCGGCGCGTTCCGACAAAGACCAACGTGGTGCGGTGGGCGAGAATCAATTCGGCGACGCGATCGTACGTTTCGGCCCACAGCTCGTTGCTCGCAACCGCGCCAAGTTCGTCCTTGGGAACTTCGACGGCGATGGTCATCGCGCGCCGGCTGCCGACGTCGATGACGTGCGCGGTTGGACTGAGAAACTTCGCAACCTCTTCGAGCGGACGAATCGTGGCCGAAAGCCCGATTCGTTGCGGCTTGGCGCCGCCGGCGCGCTCGACCAAGTCGTCGAGCCGCGCGAGGGTGAGGGCGAGGTGCGAACCGCGTTTGTCGCCCGCCATCGCGTGGATTTCGTCGACGATCACGGTCGAAACGTTGGCAAACAATCGTCGCGATTTCTCCGCCGTCAATAAAATGAATAACGATTCCGGTGTCGTTACCAGCACGTGCGGCGGTCGCCGCAGCATCCTCTGCCGCTCGGCCTGCGTCGTATCGCCGGTGCGTACGGCGGTGCGGATAGGCGCCAGCGCGCTTGCGCGCTTCTCCGCGCAAGCGAGCAACTCGCCCAAAGGCGTTTCGAGATTCTTGCGAACGTCGTTCGTCAGCGCTTTGAGCGGCGAGACGTATACCACCAACGTTTCGTCGGGCAGCTCACCTTCCAGAGCGCGGCGAACCAAGTCGTCCAGGCAGATCGAAAAGGCCGCGAGCGTTTTCCCCGACCCGGTCGGCGCCGAGATCAGCACGTCGCGGCCGGACTTGATTAGCGGCCAGCCCTGAGATTGTGGCTCGGTCGGCTCTCCATACCGAGCGGCAAACCACTCGCTAACGAGCGGATGGAAATAGTCGATCACGTTCTACCATCAACCCCGCCAAGAAGCTCGGGTTTTCACGAGCCACCCCTCAGGGACTGCCGCCAAGCACCTCATTGAGAGCAGGGATGTTCCTCGTCAAGCGAACCTCGATGATGTCGTATTCTGAGACGCCGTCGCGGACGAACGGGTCTTCATCGAGAATCGCTGCAACCTCATCGCGCGTAGCTGCCACCGCAAGAATGGCGCCGCCCGTGCGCGGCTCCAACGGCCCGGATAGAATGAAATGCCCGGCGGCATAGTGACGATCGAGAAACGCCCGGTGTTCGGGCAACAACCCATCCACGTCTTCGAGTGGTTTTATGTAGCGCGACAGTAACAAAAACACTTTCAACGTTATTCCTTATGTTCGGCGGCCCGCGTATCGCACCGCGGGTCGTGCGGACCCGCAATCCATTTCCATTCCTGATCGAATTTTTCGTCGCGGGATTCGATCGTGGCGATCATGCCTTTCAGAATATCGACGAAGTCTTCCCAACTATCGGGACAGAGAAACCGCTCGCGATGATGCCACCCCTCTTCCTTCGGGATATGGATCGTTGTCGATCCACCTTGGACTCGACCGTTTTTATTTTTCTTGAACGCCTTCGTGCTGAGTTGCCCAAGCACGATTTGGATCGTTGCGGGCCTACCGACGGCAGGCCATGTCGCCGGTGCGATTTCCGGCTCGGCCACCGCCGCGAACGCCGCAGCGCCCGCTAACGTCTTAATTGCGTTCTTGCGGCTAATCCGAAAAGTGCTCATGAGAACCACCTCAATTCGACTCCGATCATCACACTATAACGCCTGGCGCGACCCTATTCGAAGGGCCAAAGGGCACGCATGCTTCGACACGCTCAGCATGACAGAACGTTACGGAAGCTCGGCACGACGGAACGTTACGGAAAGCTCGGCACGACGGAACGTTACGGAAGCTCGGCACGACGGAGCGGCGGGCATTGCGCCCCCTTTTCCCCGTCACCCTGAGCTTGTCGAAGGGCCGTCCTTCGACAAGCTCAGGATGACGGGGATAGGTGGTCGCGGTTGTGGGGAGCGGCGAAGTCTTGGAGCGGGCCGATCGGAACTATGCGCGTGGGATTGATATCGTCGTGCGTGTAGTAGTAGTGGCGTTTGATGTGATCGAAGTTCACCGTATCGCCGACGCCGCGGTACTGATAGAGATCGCGCACGTAACCCGAGAGATCGGGATAGTCGACGATGCGGCGCAGATTGCATTTGAAGTGGCCGTAATACACGGCATCGAATCGAATCAGCGTTACGAACAGGCGCCAGTCGGTCTCCAACGGCGTGTCGCCGAACAAGTATCTACGCGACGACAATCGGCGGTCCAACAAATCGAGCGTTTCAAAAATCCGATATGCGGCTCGTTCGTACGCCTGCTGCGTAGTCGCAAAACCGGCGCGATAGACGCCGTCGTTGATGGTTTCATAAATCAACTCATTCAGGCGATCGATCTCGCCGCGATGCTCGGCCGGGTACAAGTCGAGATCGCAACCGGCGACGCTCTCGAACTGCGTTTCGAACATGCGCATAATGTCGTCGTCGGAATTGCTGACGATGCTTTTGCTCTGCGCGTCCCACAATACCGGAACGGTAACGCGACCGCCATACGCGGGATCGCCGGCGGCATAGGCCTCGCTCAAGTACGCAAAGCCGTTGACCGGATCGTGCGCGTAGCCGTCTCCGTCGCGAAATGCCCAGCCGCGTTCGTCGCGCACGGGATCGACGACGGTCATGCCGACGGCAGTCTCAAGCCCCTTGAGTTTACGAACGATGATCGTGCGGTGCGCCCACGGGCAGGCGAGGGACACATAGAGGTGGTAGCGTCCGGCCTGCGCCGGAAAGCCGGAGCTTCCGTCGGCACTGACCCATTGGCGAAATGCGTCCTTTTGACGAAGAAATGCGCCGTCGGCCGATTGTTCGGCCGGGAACTGCGCTCGTGCGGGAGCCATGCCCTGTAGAACCGCCCGCGGCGGCGCCGGTATGCACTCTCGCGCCGCGGCGCGCCCCCTTTTCTTGGGTACGATATCTGGTATGAATATCGGGATTATCGGCTCAGGCCATATCGGCGGCAATCTCGGCGAACTGCTCGCTCGCAAAGGCCATAAGCTCTATTTCAGCTTCTCGCACGATGAGGCGAAACTCGAAAAGCTCGCGCAGAATGCAGGCAACGAATCCAAGGCCGCAACGCCATACGATGCCGTGCTCTGCGGCGAGATCATCATTTTCTCACCGCCGTGGACGCAAATCGACGAAGCGTTGGCGAAAGCCGGCGACCTTTCCGGCAAAATCGTGGTAGACACGACGAATCCGTACAACTCCGACTTCACGGTACAAACGCTGCCCGACAACGAGTCGTCCAGCGAAATCGTGGCGAAAAAACTGCCGACTGCAAACGTCGTAAAGGCCTTCAACACGCTCAAAGCCCAAACGCTGCTGGACCGAACCGGCCAAGGCCTCGCGATCTTTTACTGCGGTGACGATCCGATCGCGAAAAACACGGTCGCGCAATTGATCCAAGACTGCGGTTTCGTCCCCGTCGATACCGGCACGCTGCAAGAAGGACGCCTGCAGCAACCAAACACCGACCGCTATCTCAAAGAATTAACCAAAGAGCAAGCCGAACAACTCGTCGCCGCTCCAACCCACTAAGGATCCACCCCCGTCATCCTGAGCCTGTCGAAGGGCGCCCACCGAGGGTGGCTGCGGCTTCTTCCGGGGTAAGGTCGCGCTGAGGTTGCGCAAGCAGCTCGTATCCGACCATGAATTTGCGGATCGCCGCCGATCGCAGCAATGGCGGGTAATAGTGCGCGTGCACGTGCCATTCCGTGTGTTCGACGCCGTCGAACGGCTGCTGGTGCACGCCCATGCTATACGGAAACGGTGCGTTGAATAATCCCTCGTACCGACGCACTACGGTTTCCATCGCATCCGCAAGCGCGGCGCGCTCCGCGAAACGTAGCGACGCGAGATCGCTGCGGTGCGTGCGACTAACGAGAATCGTCTCGAACGGCCACGCGGCCCAGAACGGGACGATTACCGCGAACGCGTCGTTTGCATACACCAGCCGTTCACCTCGCTCGATCTCGAGCGCCACGTAATCGCACAGCAGGCACGCGTCGTGCTCTTGAAGATATGCGTGCTGCATTCGCGTTTCTTTGTCCAGCTCGTTCGGAACGGTCGCGTTTGCCCAAAGCTGCGCGTGTGGATGCGGATTGCTCGCACCCATCATCGCCCCGTGATTCTCAAATATCTGCACCGATACCGCGCCGTCTGCTCGCAACTCGATACTCTGCTCGCGCCACAAATCGACGACGCCGCGAATCGCCTCGATCCCCATCGTTGCAATCGACAGGTCGTGCCGCGGCGTGAAGCAGATGACGCGGCAGGTACCCGATTCGCTCCGCGCGTCGAGCAGCGGGTGCTCCGCATGCGCGGTGGTCGCTCTTGGAACGAGCGCCGGGTAATCGTTGGTGAAGACGAACGCGTCGCGGTACTGCGGATTGCGGGTCCCGTTCGCCCGCTCGTTACCTGGGCACAAATAGCAAGCGGGATCGTAGTGCGATACATTCACCGCTGCGTTCGACTCGATCTCGCCTTGCCATGGGCGCTGCGTTCGCTGCGGCGAAACGAGCACCCAATCGCCCGTGAGCGGATTGCGCCGGCGATGCGGCCACGCACGCCAATCGCGCTCGTTCATTCGCTCAGCACTTCCGCGCCGCCGGCCGCCGAGGTTCGATACAGGTCGGGCACGACGCCGAACGCCCGCGCGAATCCAGCGCGAACCGTCGCCTCAACCTCGGCGATCGCGCTTCGCGGCACTAAGGCGATGGCGCAACCGCCGAATCCGCCGCCCGTCATGCGCGCTCCGTACACGCCGTCGCACG
Source organism: Vulcanimicrobiaceae bacterium (assembly GCA_036559125.1). Taxonomy (GTDB): domain Bacteria; phylum Vulcanimicrobiota; class Vulcanimicrobiia; order Vulcanimicrobiales; family Vulcanimicrobiaceae; genus JALYTZ01. The sequence continues at coordinate 28,524 of DATBTT010000081.1, read as the reverse complement.
ATCGCGCGAGTTCGACCATGACGTCGAGTTGCTCGCAACTGACTTCGTAATCGTCGCGCAAACTTGCGTGCGAGGCGTTCATCGCACGACCGACGTCGTGGAGCCGCCCTGCACTCAAAGCCTCTGCGGTTTCGAGCGTTCGAGCATCTTCGGTTATGACGTGGCGACAGCGGCGGTAATCGACGGGATCGAGCTGCTCGCGGGCCGCCTCGAGTTGCTCGAGGGTTACCTCGCGAAGCGCCGCGACCGCCGGAAACCTACGATGCAAGATCTCGACTGCGCGTTCGCACGACTCGCGGCGCAGATTGTATTGTCCCGAAGCGAGCTTGCGCTGCACCATCGTATTGCAAATCAGTATCTGCACCCCATGCGGAAACTGCACGGCGCGGTCGGTCAACGCGCGCGTATCGAGCAGCAGCGCCTCTCCGCTTCGCGCCTTCGCGCAAACATACGGGTCCATGATACCGCTACGCGTGCCCATCTGCTCGTTTTCCGCGCGTTGCGCCACCTTGGCAAGCGCTATACGGTCGACACGCGCCCCGGCCAGCGCGAGCATTGCAAGTCCCGTTGCTATTTCGAGCGCCGCCGACGAACTCAGGCCCGCGCCCAGCGGAACCGCGCTCGCTATCCGCAGGTCGGCTCCCGGAAAGATCGCGCCGTCGCGCTGCAATTCGAGCACCATGCCTCGCGGGCAGTCAGCCCATCCGCCGGTTGGCCCTTGCGGCAGCGCATCGAGGTCGAGCGCTACGACGACGTCGGAATAGTGGTCCGAAGCGATGGTTAGGAGGCGATCGTCACGCGCCGTGGCGTCGACCGTCGTGGCGAAGTCGATCGCCATCGGCAGCACAAAACCGTCGTTGTAATCGGTGTGCTCGCCGATCAGGTTCACGCGTCCCGGGGCACGCGCGCGAACGTGCCTCACGGTCCAGTCGCCCACAGTGCAGAGTGAAAGTGATTTTCAGTTTCTGAATAATAGTGACCTGTGGTACAATGGCGCCAAGCATTATGACCACTTCCGCCCACCAGCCCGATCCGCGCATGGCGAAAAACTACCGGCTCGTCTACGACGTCGTGCGCGAGCAAGGGCATGGCACGCACCTCGCCATGGCCGACGTCTACGCGCTCGCGAAGGGCCGCCAGCCGGGCATCGGCTTCACGACGGTCTACCGGGCGCTCGCCCGCCTGCGAGACATGGGTCTGGTCGCCGAGATTCTGCTTCCCGGAGCGGACAGCGCATACTACGAACCTGCCGGCGAAGCCCACGCGCACTTCCGCTGCGACGTCTGCGGCAGCGTTGCCGACATCGATTACCAAATATCCAAGCGCGTCGTCAACGAACTCGCGAAGACGCACGGCGTCGAGGTCAGCGACGTCCTCGTGAGCCTGCACGGCCGTTGCGCTTCGTGCAAGGATCTTCAGCCCGCGTAGAGTTCGCGCCGCGTCGGCGGCACGTCGACGTGTCCGTCGGCTTCGGGTTTCGCCAAAAGCGCCTGAAATAACCCCAGCCGCCCAATTCGAAATCCTTGCGCGCTCCCGGCCATGTACAACCGCCACGTGCGATATGCTTGCAATCCGGCCACTGCGACTGCCGCGTCGCGGTTGCGTTCCAGATTCGCCACCCACGCGCGCAGCGTGCGTTTGTAGTGTTCGCGTAGATTCTCCACGTCGCGAATTTCGAAACCCGCGCGTTCGGCGACGAGCAGCGCGTCGGAAACGGCGACGAGTTCTCCGTCGGGAAAAACGAAACGCTCCATGAATCCGCTCGACTTGCCGCCGCGGCGCTCGGGGCCTTGCTCCGCGATGCCGTGATTGAGAAACAACCCTCCGGCTTTGAGCAGCCCGAACGCGGTCTTGAAATATTCGGGCAACTTCGAACGGCCAACGTGCTCGAACATTCCCACGCTGACGATTTTATCGAACGTCGTTTTCGGCAACTCGCGATAATCCCATAGTTCGACGCGCGCGTGATGCTCGACGCCCGCGGCGGCGATGCGACGTTGGGCTTCCTCATATTGCGTGCGGCTCAAGGTAACGCCGAGAACGTCGGCCCCGTAGCGCTTGGCGGCGCGCACGACCAGCGCCCCCCAGCCGCAGCCGATGTCGAGCAGCCGATCACCGCGGGTTAGTTGCAACTTTCGCAAGATGTAGTCGATCTTCGCAAGCTGCGCGTCGTCGAGCGTATCGACGCCGACGTCGTAATAGGCGCACGAATAAACCAGCTCGCGATCGAGAAACGTGCGGTAGAAATCCACCGGTTGATCGTAGTGATATTCGATGGCTGCGCGGTCGCGTTCGCGCGAATGCAAGCGACCGTTAAGGCGAGCTTCGTGCAGCGGCGGAAGCTCGACCTTTGGCAGTCGAAGCAGCAACGAAAGAATCCGCGGCATCGCCAAGCGTGGAAGTTTCGCGAGCGCCTCGTAGAGCGTGTCGACCGCCACTTCCATGTCACCTTCGATTTCCAGCAGGCCGGCGGCAAACGCGCGACCCGCGCTCAAGTCGACCGGCGGTCGAAAAGCGGCTCGCAACGCGCCCGGCGAGTTTATCACGAACGTGAACTCGGCGTGCTGCTCTGCGGGGATCTCCGTGCCGTCCCATAACCGAATCGCGAATCGGCGCGCGTAGGCGTCACCGAAGACGAGTCGCAAGACGGCTGCCGCAATTCTGGCATGCGGATCGGTCGATAAGAAGCGTTCGACGATCATTTTGCGCCCTTCGATGAAGGCCAGGACGCTCCCGCCGCGCCCTATATTTTCGAAACTAGTACCGCGGCTACCCGTCGTGCGCTTCCATAGCCCTGCCGCTAAAATGGACTGCGGACTTTAGAGCCGGAGTCACCGTTGAAAAAACTTGGGTAGCTCCGGCCGTGCCAACACGCCCGGGCACTCTAATCGCGATTAGGACGGCGATTGCAATACAAGCCGCCAGCCGAGTTCGCTAAAACCGCGACGCGACATCTTCTAATCGCCCTGACGCCGGCAATACGACCGACATATTGGAGCAAATTCGCTCTGGCAGAGTCGATCGGATGGATCACACGACGCTGGGCACCGCTCTTGCGCTTATCGACGGCCGCGCATCTTCGAAAGTAGCAGGTTCGTCCGCGGTCGTCCGCACGCTGACGAAGTTCGGGACGCCCGCGCTTGCATTTGCGCGCGACCGCGGCATACGGATCGTTCCGCTGGCTCGCGCGCAACGGTACGCCGACGCGTCCGGCGCCTTGCGCCGCATGGGTATCGACGTCGACCGTTGGCCGGCTCCGCCGGCGGGCCTATTCGTCGTCGAAGAGCGCTGCGTCTATTTGCGTTCGCGCAGCGCGATGACGGTCGCGCACGAGTTCGGGCACGCGCTCGACTGCGCGTTGGGCGGCGGCGTCTACCGTTCCACCGTCGACCCCGAACTGCGCGCGCTTTTTTCCGCTGCGAACACGTTCGTAACCCCGTACGCGGCGACCGGTCTCGACGAGTATTTTGCTGAATGCGTTCGCGCTTTCGTCGAAGTCAACGATCCCGCGTCGTTCTGGCCGCGCGCGACACGTCAACGCTTACGCAGGTTGGACCTAGGGATGTACGAGTACGTCGAACGGCTTTTTGCGAATGAGTTCGCTGCCGCGGCATAATCGGTCCGCCCATAACCCCTTAAATCCCGCGATACCGCTTGACATGTAGAACGGCGAGAAGTACGCTTGGTCTCCCTCCTTTGCGGAGGGATTGCGCTACCGAGGGTGTCGACGGGTGCAAACTCTTTATTTCCATAGTTTTCTACGGTTCACAATTAGCATATTCGTCCTTGCTCTCGCTGGGTGTGTGCACAACTCAGCAATGTCACCGCTTCCGCATATTTTTCCCAATGCCAGCTCCGCATCAAAGGATGTCCACGCGATGTCCGTTATTGGCCCTAACGGGAACCAATTCGAATCTTCAGGGTGCGGGGGCAACCCAAACTGCCGCGTTTATTGGCTTTGACGCGGTTTCCGTCACCTTATAGCCCCTACGGCGGGTTCAGTTTCGCTTCAGGATCAAATGTAGCGGAACTCTAATGGGCGCGGGGACGTCCGTCACTATAGCTTCCTGGTCAGGCAGCCTCTACTATCCGTGAATGTTAAGCGAAGGGGTTTGAAATGAAGGCGCTCTCCGTCCAATTTTTAATCGGCACGATGGCGGCGCTGGTGTGCCTGGGCGACGCCTGTGCTACCTCGAAAGGGCCGGTTTATATGTTTGGTCCGCAGCCAGAGAGGTTGATGCAGTCAGCGCCCGTTCGAGTTGATAGCGTCCGGCCCGCTGGACGCCAATCATTGGTCGTAACGGCGCATTATCGACCGTGGTGCATTGGCATGGAAGATCGATTGCGCACTACATTTCGCTTAACTCACGTGTCACATGGAAGAATCAAACCGGGAAGCCTAATGCTACTGTCGATTGGTGCATCTTCACATAGCGCGCAATTGTTGGCTCCATCGCGCGTCGCCCATTTCAAGCAAATCACTGGCGCGGGAAATCATTGCTCAAGCTAGAGCAGGCTGGACCATCGCGCATCAACGGTTCGCAACTGGACTTGCGCAAGTGCAAGCTGGCAACTCCTGCGTAGTGATCTTTTAAAGAATCCCACCGCGGAAATCTGCCCGCCAGCGATGACGAGCTTGTAGTGCGACCGGCCTCGACGATATTTTTGCGAATGCGCTCAGGGCTTCGTTGAAGGAAATGATCCCGCGACGTTCTGGCCGTGCGCCACACGCATATCGCCTACGCCGGTTGGATCTAGGAATGTACGAGTACGTCGAACGGCTTTTCGCGAAGAATTCGTTGCAGCCGCGTAAGCTGAGACCCTCTCAGTCACCCTGAGTCTGTCGAAGGGCGCGCGTGCTTCGACAGGCTCAGCATGACATTTGCATCCCGCCGCCCATGGTCTCCGTCACCCTGAGCTTGTCGAAGGGCACGCGTGCTTCGACGGGCTCAGCATGACGATTTGCATCCCGCGGTTGGCGCGTTATTCGGTCGAGCTGGCGGTGATCGACTGGTACGCGGCGGCCATGTTGCGGATGTCCTCTACGAGTATCGAAATTGCCGTCGCGCGGACGTCGGGTGCGAGTGCGTTAATGGAGCGCGCGTGCATCAAGACGTAATTGTCTTCTTCGAGAGGGTCCAGGTGCCGAAAGAGCAGCTGTTCGTTTTTGCGCAAATACCGCACGGCACAAATGACTCTCGAATAGAGATCGTGCGCGCGCTCGGCGCGTGCGAGCGCTTCGTCGGAGAGCGTTTCGTCGAAGCCCTCCAGATATGAGAGCAGGTCTTTAAGTGCCGCATATCCGTCGAGCATATCGGTGCGGAGGCCGCGAATCACTGCCACGGCCTCGTCGTGATTCACCGCGCGGCGTTACTTTTTAACCGCGGTCACCGCAGCTGTCGTAACGGCGCTCGCCGAGTTTCCCCAGGACGACCGAATGTAGGTGATGACCGACGCGATGTCGCCGTCGCTCAACGTGCCCTTCCACGCAGGCATCATGCCGTTGAAACTTTGCCCTTTAACTGAAATCTTGCCGTTCAACCCATACTTGACGATGTGAATGACCTTGGTCGCGTCGCCGGTTACGACCGGATTCTTGGCAAGCGGCGGAAACGATCCCGCGACGCCCTGGCCCTGCGCTTGATGGCAACTGGCGCAATTGCTGGTAAACACTTGCGCACCGTTTGCGGTGCCGGCCATTTTCTTCATCGATCCGGACATCGAGGATGGCGAGCTCTGGGTCGCCGTCGTGGTGCTCGTACTCGTGGAACCGGTGTTCTTCGCGCAGGCACTCACCGAGAGCGCGATCGCCAGCATCCCGATGGTAGCGATACCTAGTCTTCGCATGCACGTTCCTCTCTTCAAAGGGTGGTCGCTTCGGTTTCGAGGCCGGTAACTTCGATTTCCTGGTGGGTTGTTTTCGTCTTGCGCTGCGCTTTCTCGACATACATCGCACGGTCCGCCGCATCCAGCAGGCGGTCGGCGCCGTCGCCGTCGCGGGGGAAGAGGCTCGCGCCGACGCTCAACCCGATCGGTACTCGTTTTCCCTCGATGGTCGTCGGCGAAAACAGCATTTGTAAAACGTTTTCGCGCACCGCTTCGAGCGCCTCCTCAGCATCCCCGCCGGTAACCAGGATCGCGAATTCGTCGCCGCCCAGCCGCGCTACGTGATCGGTCGAACGGACCGCGTTGCGGAGGCGCTTTGCGACGACTTGCAAGAGTTCGTCGCCGATGTGATGGCCGTACCGGTCGTTGACGGCCTTGAACCCGTCGAGATCGATGTAGAGCACGCCAAGCCGGGTGCCGGTTTTGCGCGCGCCTTCCACGGCCTTGCGCAGGCGGTCGACGAAAGCCATGCGGTTGGCGATTCCGGTCAGCGGATCGGTGAGCGCGAGTTCGCGCAATGCTTCGGCTCGCAGCGCGGTGCGGTGCAATTCGGCTTGCGTTGACTGGCGCGCGGCGTCCAACGAGCGAATGCGATCGAGCAGACTGAACGATAGAATCACGGCCTCGAACATGGCGCCGAATTCGACGCCGTTTTCGGCGACGAACCAATTGCCGGTTTGCGGCGCGTAGAGGTCGTAGGCGAGGTTGGCGATGAACCCGGCAACCGCCGGTGCGAACGCTACCGCAAAAAACCGTGCCGGTAAGAACCCTTGGTTTATGCGAATGAGCGACGTCGCGATCGTGACGAGCATGCCCGCGATCTGCACCAGGAGCAAGGGCAACCCGAGAACGGCGCCGTCGGGCAGCGCGTGGCGAAGAAAGTCGACGCTCGCCTCGGCAACGAACGACGCGATAAGGAGCTTGTCCCACAGCGGCGTTGCCTTCCGCGTTCCTAAGAACGTGCGTACGAACGGCAAAAACAATCCGAAGGCCGCGGTGTTGGCGATGAATCCTATCCAGCGCGGATCGATTGCCGCCAACGGCCAGAGGTATGCAGATCCGATGCCCGTCGCAACCATTTCGTTGAATAGCAACGCGGCGATGTACAGCACGAAGTAGCGCGCCCCACGGTCGCGCAAAACCACGCCGACGTACAAATTCGAGAGTCCGACCGCAAGCAACACGCCGAAGAAGAGCCCTTCGACGATCCGGAAGAGCAAGGCGTGGGTGACCGCTTCATACGCCGGGCGTAGCGTTAGCGTCAGCGGCGTTTCGGGATAATACGTCAGACGTGCGTATACCGGAAGCGTCCCCATCTCGGCCTGATCGATTGGCAGCGACGGTGTGAGGTACGGCGAGGCCTGGCGCGCGAAGGCCACGCCGGCGCCGATGCGATGCATCCGATAGCCGTGCGGACCAGATAGATAGATCTCCGCAGAAGTCACCGTGCGCGGGAGGGTTAGCAGCAGTGGTCCATCGCCGGCGGCCGCCGGTACGCGAATCGGGAAACGCAACCATAGCCTGCGAGGCGTACCACGCTGATGCAACTCCGCGTACGGGACCAAATGGACGCGGCCTTTGCGAACGTCCGTAAACGAAGCGGTGCTACTGGCCGCGAAGGCCGATTCGAGCAGGTTTACGGGCTCGGCTCGGGCGGTCCCGCACGCGCATCCGAGCAGAACGAGGCTCGCGACGATTACGGCGCGCCAACGGCGGAGGGGTGCGAAGATACCCATGGGCTTCGACTCCTTCGTGTCGAGGCCACCCGTGGGGAAACGTTATTGTAATACGAATCCGGCGCCTGCCGCTTTGTCCTTCAATGGACCAAAGGAACCGGTGTCTACGACGGCAGCGAGCGCGGCCGCGCGCTCATAGCCCACGCCAGCGCGACCAGCAAGAAGTTTGCGACCAGCGAGCTCCCGCCGTACGAGATGAACGGCAGCGTGATCCCGGTCAACGGAAAGAGGCCGATGACGCCGCCGACGATGATGACGATCTGGAAGCCCAGCGTGGCGGAGAGTCCGACGGCCAGCAATTTCGTGTAGAGGTCGGGTTGCGCAAAAGCGACCGCAAGTACGCGCCGTACGAGCAGATAAAACAGTCCGAGCAACACGATCGCCCCGATCGCGCCGAATTCTTCGGAGAACGCCGCGTAAATGTAGTCGGTGCCGACGTCCGGGATGAAGCCCGGATGGCCCAGCCGGTAGCCCGTTCCGAGCAAACCGCCCGCCGCAAGCGAATAGTAACCTTGCGCCGCCTGATAGCCGGCGCCAAGTGGATCCGCAAACGGATTGCGCCAAACGGCGATGCGCGTCGCAACGTAACTGTAGTGGTGCACGGCCCAGAACGCTACGAACCCGAACACCACGAACCCGCCGAGCACGAGATCGACGCGGCGCGTCGCCACGTAGAGCAAAGCGGCGAACGTCGCCAGCAGCAGCGTCGCCATGCCAAGATCCCGTTGCAGGATTAAGATCGCCATCGACGCGCCCCACCCCAAGAACAACGGGCCGAGATACTTCACGTTGGCGCGCAACGACCATGGTTTGGCGTGAGCGATCACGTCGGCCGTTTCCGCGAGATACGCGGCGAGAAAAAACACGATGAACAGTTTGATCAACTCGACCGGCTCGTATTGAATCGGTCCCAACTTGATCCAAAGTTTCGCGCCGTTGACTTCTTGCCCGAAGATGACCAGCATCAAAAACAGTATCAGGGAAGCGATCACCCACAGATACTTGAACGACGCCAAGCGCCTGAATTGACTGAAAGCCGGACCTACGCCGATGGCCAGCATCAGAGAGATCAGCAACCAATACTGCTGTTTGTGCGCGAGCACCGGCGAAATGCGCGCGACCAGCACGAGCCCGAGCGCCGAGAGCACGAGCGCGATCGCGGGCAAGACGTCGTCGCGCTGCGCGTCGAGCGGCTGCCACGCCACCCATGCGAAGCTCACGATCGCGAGTACGATCAGCAACCACGGTTGAATCGTCTTGGGCGGAGCGAACGAAAGGATCAGCGCGGCAAGTGCGATCGCAAGTGCAGTCGGCAGCAGCCGGCGCGCGAGAACGCCTATCGAAGGCACAGCGCGGTATAAAATGCTGCGGTCGCCAAAAGACCGTTGGCGAGAACCAACCACAGGCGCGGTGGAATGTTTTGCGCGAGCGCGTCGTCGGCGCGATCGTACCGCACGACGAGCACGTCGTCTTTGCTCGCAAGCGCCGGGCCGAATAACAATCGTTCCGTCAAACGGCGGCGATCCTCGGCATCGCGGATGCGTTGTCCCGACAGCACGAGCGCATCGCCGGGATTGAGCGTGAAGTTGCACACGGCAACTTCCAGATGCGGAGCGATACCGACGGCGCGTGTCAACACGGCCGAGCCACCCGCGTCGAACGCGTCTTCCTTGGTCAGACCCAAGACGTATCCATCGCGCGAAAGATATGCGGCGCTCGTGCCGACGTGCGCGAGATAGGCACGCTCGTCGATGACCAGCGCTGCGGTCAACGAGCATCCGGCGGTGATGTAATCTTCATGCGAAGCCGAGCGCACGTGAAGGTCGCCGTTGACGCGCGCGATGGCGGCGATGAGCGCGGAGGTAATCGCCTTCGGGCGCGCCTGCGCGCGACGGAAGCGATCGCCTCGCGAGCGGCGTTCGAACTCCGCACGCAAGCGCTGCAGGGCCAAGCGGGCCGGCGGCATGCCGTCGATCGAACCGAATCCGTGGGCGACCGCAAAAACGTAGGTCGCCGGCCCCAAGCGCGTCGAGAGCACGCAGCTTCGATCGCCGCTGAGCGCTACTTCCACGGCGTTGCTTGCCTCACGTAGACCATGCGCGTCGATCCCACATCTATATGATCCCCAGGTCGCAGCTCGATACTCTCGTAGACCCGCTCTCCGTTCAAAAATGTTCCGTTGCTGCTCTGTAGATCCGTTAGATATACGACGCCGCGTTCCGCCTCAAAGCGAGCGTGCCGCCGGCTTACTTCCGGGTCCCCGAGCGGCAGGTCGGCTTCGGACGAACGGCCGACCACCAGCGGCAACGCCGCCTCCATTTGACGCACGGCGCCGCGCTCGTTCACTTCCAACTCGATGCGAGCCACCACCCGCTCTGCAGCCTGCGGCGAGCCCGGTTTCATGCGTCCGGCTAGAACCCCGAAAACGACGAGCGCGGCGAGAATCTCGAGAGATCCCAGCCGCATCTGCGCCGCAAACGTCATGCCTGCGCCGTCTCCAGGCGCATCTGGGTGTTACCGAACGCGACGACGTCACCGAGATGCAGTCGCCGGCTGCTGATTCGCTCGCCGTTGACAAACGTGCCGTTCGTCGACCCTAAATCGTGCACGATCGGGGAGTCGGTGTCGACTTCGATGATGGCATGGGCGCGCGAAACGCTGGGGTCCACCAAAAAGAGATCGCGATCGTCGCTTCGTCCGACGCGCGTCGTGCGCGCCAGTCGATGCACGACGTCCGCGGGAACGCCCTTGACCATGCGCAGTTGAAAATCCGGCAAGGCCCCGATGTCCGAAGAAGCGACCTTCGGGGAGTCGGACTCTTCGGGAATCCACGCTTCGATCTCCATCGCCCCGGCCACGATACCTTCGTGCCGGTCGAGCGAAACGGCCGCATCGCCGCCGGATAGCGCGATCCCCACGCGTGCGGCCATATCGGCCAGTAGCGCGGCCCATTCGCGCTGCAAGTACTCGCGATGCGGCGCGAGCCGTTCGAAATCGTTCGGATTGACGAGTACGCTAAAATGCGACGGCGCGTGCATGCGTCCGTTTTCGGTTTGCGTTCGCGCCTCCATGGTGGCAACGAGCTTGCGCGCGATTTGCGCCGGTTCGAGATCGCTCGGGAAGCTTTTTGCGAACGCGCGCTCGATGAACGCCGCGCACGACTCCTCGATTCGAGCAAACCAGCTCATGCGCGCTTCTCGAGCCGGCTGATGAAAAAACCGTCGCGACCATCGAGTCCCGGTGGAACGACGACGTCGCCCGAGGAGTTTTGGAACGTCTCGTATCGAGCCGGGATCAGTCCGCGGCGCACGTTGTGCGTCTGCAGCACCGTTTCGATGACGTCGGTCGTTTCGTGCGGGTCAGTGGAGCAGACGGCGTAGACGAGCGCGCCACCCTCTTGCAATTTCGGAGCGAGTCGTTCGAGCATGGCCCGCTGCGTTCGAGCGAGCCGCTCGCCGTCATCGGGGCGCTTGCGCCAGCGGGCTTCCGGATGGCGCCCGAGCACGCCGACGCCCGAGCACGGGGCGTCAATCAAAATCCGATCGAACCGGCCATCCAACTCCACTTCCGTGGCATCTCCCGTAATGACCGCAGCCGCAAAACCGGCTTCGGTAAGTCGCCGCTCCAGCGTTGCCGACTTGCGCGCATCCCGCTCGACGCAGGTGAGGGTACCCTCTCCTCCAAGGCGCCCCGCGCTCTGCAGAGCCTTGCTTCCGCGGCCGCTGCAGACGTCGAGGACGGCCTCGCCCGGCTGCGGGTTGAGTATGTCTACCGGCATGCCTGAAGATTCGCTCTGAACCCACCAGGCCCCGGCTGCGGTGCGTTCGCCCGACCGGGCCAGCGCGGCGTCATTCACGACGAGCATGTCTTCGGCAAAGGGCGAAAGCGTTGCGACCGCGCCTCGTTCCTCGAACCATTGCCGCAACTCTTCGCGCGTCGTCTTCGCCCGGTTGACGGCAACGGCGGTCTGAGCGGGCGCGTTACACCCCGCGAGGATCGCCTCCAAAGCGCCGTCTCCAAAAAGCGCGCGCCATTGGCGCACGATCCACGTTGGAAACGAATATGCAACGCCCAAAAAATCATCGTCGCTTTCGAAGTCCTCGCGTACGGGTGCTGGCGGTTTATCGCGCAGGAACGTACGCAAAACCGCGTTGACCAGCCCGGCCGTCCCGCGATGGCCGTAGCGCTTGGCCAGGCGTACCAATTCGTTGGTAGTCGCGTGCTCTTGGGCGCTGGTAAAGACGAACTCGTACACGCCCAGACGTACGATCTCAGCGATCGCCGGCGGCAGCGGCTTGTCCCGCTCGCCGGTGTACGGGCGGAGATACCAGTCCAGCGTCCGGCGCATCTTGATGCTTCCGTAGGCCAATTCCGTCGCGAAGGCTCGATCCCGATCGCTCAAGTCCGATTTGCGCAGCCGGTAGTCCAACGACTCTTGAGCCGCACGTTCGGTCGATGCGGGCTCGGCGGGAAAGACGTCGCGCAGTACGGCCAGAGCGACTTCGCGAGCGTTCATAGGTTTTTCACAACGTCCTTGCCGAGAGTAGATGCAAATGCCGAGCCGGTCATCGTCGCGCGATTGGCGGGCACGAGGAGCGCGATTGCGACACTACCGTCGCCGCAGCGCACGATCGCGTCTTCGCCGCTGGTGCCGACGATGCCGCCGTGCGACACGTCCATGCGCCCGAGCGCGCTCTTTTTCGCGCGAAGCAGTTTCACCGCTACGCCGGCGATCTCCGCGCGGGCTCCCGGTTGCGGAGAAAAGGCGCGCACGGCGTTTACGATTCGCGCCGCGTCCCATCGCCAATCGATTTCCAAGTCCGCTTTGGTAAGTGGGCGCGTCACGCTCGGCGTTCCGCGCTGCCCTTCCCGCATGACGAATCCACTACGTGCAAGATCGATTGCGTGACGCAGCGCCTGCGCGCCGAAGGCCGCAAGACGGTCGTGCAACTCGCCGTAGACCTCATCCGGACGGATCGGCGTTCGCTCCTGCAGCACGATATCGCCGGTATCCATTCCTGCATCCATCAGCATGATCGTTACGCCGGTTTCCCGCGCGCCGTCGCGTAACGCGGTTTGCATCGGCGTCGCGCCGCGATATTTCGGCAGCAGGCTCGGATGCACGTTGAACGCGCCCAGGTGAGGCAAATCGAGGAGCGACCGCGGAAGAATTTTGCCGTACGAAACCAACGCGAACAGATCGTACCCGTCGCCCGCGATGGTTTGAGAAAACGCGCGCAGGTTTTCGGGTTCGTAGACCGGTATGCCCAGCTCGCCGCCGACAACTTTCACCGGCGTGGGTCGCATTTTGTGACCGCGCCCGGAGGGGCGATCGGGCTGCGTTACGACGCCGGCCAAGTCGGTGCGTTCGGCGACGACACGCAAGCTGGGAACCGCAAAATCGCTGGTTCCGAAGAACAGCGTCTTAATAGGATTGCGCCGCGGCTTGCTCCGCGATTTCGTGCTCTTCGTCGCTGCGGGCAGGCCGAATATTCTTGGCCGTGTCGATGTAAAGAACGCCGTTGAGATGATCGATCTCATGCTGCAACGCTTGGGCGAACAGGCCGCGCCCCTCGAGGCGAATCTTGTTGCCGTTACGATCGAGCCCACTGATGGCGACGTGCGCGAAACGGGTAATTTCGCCGACCATGCCCGGAACCGAAAGGCACCCTTCGGTCAACTCCACTTCCTCTTCCGCAAGTTCGACCTTTGGGTTGGCGACGGTGAAAACGGTGCCCTCGGGATGGTCGGCATCGTCTCCGGCGTCCACTACGAAAAGGCGCTTGGAGACGTTGACCTGCGGCGCGGCCAGCCCCACGCCCGGCGCGTCGTACATCGTCTCGAACATGTCGTCGACGAGCTGTTGAAAGAGCGGGTCTGCGAATTCTTTGGGGTCGACCTTCTTCGCAACTTTACGAAGCGTTGGGTGACCGTCCTGAATAATCTCGCGCAGGTAGGGCATGCCGTTCTATTCTAACCCCCCGTCACCCTGAGCCTGTCGAAGGGCAAGCTAGTCTGAGACGGCCCTTCGACAGGCTCAGGATGACGGGCAGGGGTTGTTATCAGGGGGACGCAGGGGTGCGCCGATGACCTGTCATGCTGAGCCCGTCGAAGCATGACCCTGTCATGCTGAGCCTGTCGAAGCATGAGGCGCCCTTCGAGGCTCGGGGTGGCTACTCGGGGTGGCTAGAGGATGTAGCTGGTGAGGTCGGCGTTTTGTACGACGTCTTGCAGCTTGTCGCGGACGTAGGCGCCGTCGATCTCGACGGTGCCGCCTTCTTCGGGCGCGGCGTAACTTACGTCTTCGAGCAGGCGCTCGAGCACCGTATGCAGGCGCCGCGCGCCGATGTTCTCGCTCTGTTCGTTGACTTGCATTGCGAATTCGGCGATTTGGTCGATCGCATCGGTTCGAAAATCGAGGGTTACGTTCTCGGTCGCGAGCAGCGCCTTGTACTGTTCGATGAGCGCGTTTTTCGGCTGCGTGAGAATCGTGCGGAAATCGTCGGCGGTGAGCGAGTCCAGCTCGACGCGAATCGGAAAACGTCCTTGCAATTCGGGAATCAGGTCCGACGGTTTGCTGATGTGGAACGCGCCCGCGGCTATGAAAAGTACGTGATCGGTCTTGATCGTGCCGTGTTTGGTGTTGACCGTCGAGCCCTCGACGATCGGTAGGATATCCCGCTGCACGCCTTCGCGCGAGACGTCGGGTCCGCGCGACCCTTCGCGCCCTGCCACTTTATCGATCTCGTCTATGAAGATGATGCCGTTTTCGCCCGCGCGCCGCAACGCTTCGCGTTTTACCGCATCCATGTCGATGAGTTTACTCGCCTCTTCTTGGGCGAAGATGCGCCGGGCCTCCGAAACGGTGACGCGTTTCTTTACGTGTTTCTTCGGCAGCATGCCACCGAGCATCTCTCCGAGATCGCCGCCGCCACCTTGATCGAAATTGCCGCCCATCACGCCGATCGGCATAGACTGTTGCTCCTCGACATCGATTTCTACCAGGCGCACGTCGTAGAAGCCGCGCTCGACGTCGGAGCGCGCTTGTTCGCGAACCTGCGCGGCGTTTCCAACCGGCTGAGCCGGCGGAGGCTGCTGCGGTTGCTGTTGTTGCTGCGCGAAGTTGTTGCCGAAGATCGAGCCGAGCGTGGCTGCGAAGGGATTGGGTTGCTGCTGCGCCGACGGGGGCCGCGTCTCGGGATGGAGCACGTCGATCACGCGCTCGACGGCTATCTTCTCGGCCGAATCCTGCACTTCCGCACGCCGCTCTTCGGTCACCATGCGAATCGCGTGCTCGACCAAATCGCGCACCATCGATTCGACGTCGCGGCCGACATAGCCGACCTCCGTGTATTTGGTCGCTTCCACTTTCACGAACGGCGCCCCGGCCAGCAGTGCGAGACGCCGGGCGATTTCGGTCTTGCCGACGCCGGTGGGACCGATCATGAGAATATTTTTCGGGATGATCTCCTCGCGAAGATCCTCGCGAACGTTGGTGCGCCGGTGGCGATTGCGCATCGCGATGGCGACGGCGCGTTTCGCCGCGGCTTGACCCACGATGTACTTGTCGAGTTCGGCAACGATCGCGCGCGGCGTCAACTGGCCGACTTCCAACGTTCCGGTGGTCACTACAGCGTCTCCACGACGATCTTGTCGTTGGTGTAAATGCAGATTTCACCCGCGATCTCGAGGCCCTTTTTCGCAACTTCCTGCGCGCCGAGCGGCGTATTGCGCACCAGCGCCGACGCGGCGGCTTGCGCGTACGGACCACCGCTGCCGATCGCGGCGATGCCTTCGTCGGGTTCGATAACGTCGCCGGTGCCGCTAATCACGAGCAATTGTTCGGTGGTTCCGACGACGAGCAACGCCTCCAAGCGCCGCAAGGCACGGTCTTGACGCCAATCTTTCGCCAGCTCCACGGCGGCGCGCTGCAAGTCCTTATACTCGCTGTACTTCTTCTCGAATTTTTCAAGCAGCGTGATCCCATCGGCGGCCGAGCCCGCGAAACCCGCGAGCACCTTACCGCCCGCGATTTTGCGTACTTTGCGGGCGCCGTGCTTCATGACGGTCTTGTCGAGCGTCACTTGGCCGTCGCCGGCAATGGCCAATTTACCGTCGCGGCGGACGGCGAGGATCGTCGTAGAGCGGATTTTCATATCAAGGCCTCAGTACCCAAGGGTGACGCCATCGGTTTCAGTAATGCTAGCCCTTTCTCGCTTGCCTTGGAGAACTCCATGCTGCACACACGGGTGTTTCGAGCCACAATCGTCGCCGCGGCCCTGACGTCTTTACTCGCTCTTTCCGCGCAAGCCCAGACGGTGGCTCCGCGCATAATGGTACCTCAGGCGGAAAATTCGCAGCCGGGCGGTATCACCGTCACCGCGACCGGCTCGGCCCAAGGACCCGCAACCGATGCGACGTTCACCCTGCACGTCTCGCAGCGCGGCGGAGCGTTGCAGCTCAACGCGCACACGCTGGCTCCCATCATCGACGCCATGGTTGCCGCCGGCGTGGATCGCAACTCCATCGCCCTACCCCCGTATATGACGCCCGGCGGCACAAACACGAACTTCGCGACGATCGTTGGCAAGGTCAATACTCCAACGGTCGCAATGCTGCGTGACGGCTTCACGCGCGTGGGGGCGGCGGTTGCGACCATACCCAACGTCATCGTCAACGACGGCGGAGTGCAGTTAGGAAGAGCCGATTGCTCCGAAATACAATCGCACGCGCAGACCGACGCACTCTTGGAGGCGCGCAAACAAGCCGCGGGAATTGCCGCCGCCCTGGGCGTTCGTGTGGGTAAACCGCTCTCGGTCGTAACGAACGCTCAACCGCGTCCCTATCCGGGCGGCGATGCGTGCGCCTCGTTCTATTCCTTCGGTGCGAGCGGCGGTCCGAACTTCACCAACCTAGCCGATTACTTGCAAGTGCGGGTCTATTCGAACGTGACGATCACGTACGCGATTCGATAAGGCGCAGCGACTGCGCGAATGCGTCGATCTCCGTAAGAGCGCGCTCGGCAAACGCGCGCCGGCGTGCTTTCTTGTCGCGGATCTCCACGTCGAGCGGCAAGAACGGCGCCCACGTCACGTTAGCCGGTTGGAAATCGACGGTCGTGGTGTTCTGTAAATGCGCGACCACCGCGCCGAATGCGCTATCGCGGGGAAACGTTACCGGTGACAGCTCGAGGATCGCGCGCGCGGCGTGTATGCCGGTCATCGCACCGCAGGCTGCTGCTTCGACGTAGCCTTCGGCACCGGTGATCTGTCCGGCAAAATAGAGCGCGTCGCTACCGCGAAGACGCAGGCGCTCGTCGAGCAAGCGCGGCGAATCGATGAACGTGTTGCGATGCATTACGCCCAGTCGCAACCATTCCGCGCCGGCCAGGCCCGGAAGTTTCCCGAACGCTTCTTTTTGCGACGGCCACGTCAATCGCGTCTGAAATCCCACCAAATTGAAGGCGGTCCCCTCGGCCGTTTCCTTGCGCAATTGCACGACCGCGTGCGGCGTTTTCCCAGTGCGCGGATCGCGCAAGCCCACCGGTTTGAGCGGCCCGAAGCGCAACGTGTCGTCGCCGCGGTCGGCCATCTCTTCGATCGGCAAGCAGCCCTCGAAATACTTGGCTTTAGGGTCTTGCTCGAAATCTTTGGGCTGATGGCGCGGGAGCGATCGCAGATCGGTCAGCAATTGCGCGTATTGCTCGCGATCGAGCGGAATGTTGACGTAATCGTCGCCCTCGCCTTTTTCGTAGCGCGACTTGCGGTACATGGGCGTTTCGTCGATCGAGTCGGCCGATACGATCGGCGACGCCGCGTCGTAGTAATGCAGCCGGCCGCCTCCGATAACGCGATCGATGTCGGCCAAGAGCGCGTCGGACGGGAGCGGTCCGCAGGCCACGATCGCAGGCCGGTCGAGTGGAATCGACGCAAGCTCTTCGCGGTGGATCGCGATGCCGGGCTGCGATTCGATGCGCGATTGTACCGCGTGCGCGAACCGTTCGCGATCGACCGCGAGCGCGCCGCCCGCGGGCACCGCGGCCTCGCGCGCGGATGTTACGACGATCGAATCCAAACGCGCGAGTTCTTCTTTGAGTAACCCCACGGCGTTCTCGAGCGCCGCGCCGCGCAGCGAGTTGCTGCATACCAGTTCCGCGAGATTTCCGGTTTTGTGCGCCGGCCCACTCTTGTACGGGCGCATCTCGTAGAGATCGACCTCGACGCCTTGCCGCGCCGCCTGCCAGGCGGCCTCGCATCCCGCGAGCCCACCGCCAATGACCGCCAGGCGCATCACGCTTCGACCGCTTCGGCCTCCTCAGAATCGGGTCGCGGGCCGATCGAACTCACATCGTGTTCCTTGTTCGCGGCGCACTCAAGCGTCGTTTGCCCGCGTCGCGTTTTCGAGACGACGTAGCTCCCGCAGACCGGACACGGCTCGGGCACGACGCGATCCCAGGAGACGAAATCGCACTTTGGATAGTTCGCGCAACCGTAGAACGTGCGCCCCTTACGCGATTTGCGTTCGACGACCATTCCGCCGTCCTTGGGACATTTTGCGCCGGTGTCTTTCAAAATCGGGCGCGTCGTCTTGCACTCGGGGTAGCCGGTGCACGAAATGAACTTTCCGAAGCGGCCGGTCTTGATAACCATCGGCTTACCGCAATTCGGACAGATTTCGTCGGTGGGTTCGTCGCGTATCTCGATCTTCGGCAGCTTCTGCTCGGCTGCGTCGAGTTCGATCGCGAACGGGCCATAAAAGCGCCGCAGGATATCGATCCAGTTCTCGGTGCCGACCGCAACCTTATCCAGATCGCTTTCCATGGTGGCGGTGAAGTTGGTATCGACGATGTCCGGAAAGTGCTCGGCGAGCAGATCGTTGACGGCGATCCCAATGTCGGTCGGCGCGAACCGCCGGTCGACCTGGATAACGTAGCCCCGCGCCTGGATCGTTTCCACGATCGTGCTGTAGGTCGACGGGCGCCCGATCCGATTTTCTTCGAGCGCCTTGACCAGCGTCGCTTCGGTGAAGCGCGGCGGCGGCTCGGTGAAATGCTGTTTGGGGTCGAGTTTATGAAATGCCAGATCCTCGCGCTCTTCCAACGCCGGCAAGCGCACGCGCCCCTTTGCCGGCACCTTGCCGTTTTTCGTGCCCGCGTCGGTCTTGAGCGCGGCCTCGTCGTCTTTGCCTTCTTCGTAGACTTTCGTGAAGCCGGCGAATTTGACGACCGAGCCGGTGGCGCGAAACGTGTAGATCTTCGCGGCTATATCGACGGTCGTCTGGTCGAGCACGGTCGCGGACATCTGTGAGGCCACGAATCGCTCCCAAATCAGCGAATAGAGGCGTAACTCGTCGCGCTTGAGGACGTGCGCCATCTTGTCGGGCGTGTTATGCACCGAGGTCGGGCGGATCGCTTCGTGGGCGTCCTGCGCGCCCTCGCGCAGCTTGTGCGTGCGCCCGCCGTGATATTCTTCGCCGTAGGTTTGCGTGATAAATTCGCGGGCCGCGTCGCGCGCCGCATCGGAGATGCGCGTCGAATCGGTTCGCATGTAGGTGATGAGGCCGACGGTCCCTTCGCTACCGAGGTCTACGCCTTCATATAAGGCCTGGGCGATCTGCATCGTCCGCCGAACGCGAAGGCGAAGCTTGCGCGATGCTTCCTGTTGTAGCGTCGAGGTCGTAAACGGGGCCGGTGCATTGCGCCGGACCTCGCGACGCTTAATGGAATCCACGCGATAACTCGCATCGCGCAGATCCGCAACTACCTTATCGGCGTCGCCTTGGTTCGTGACTTCGAACTTCTCGCCGTTTCGGGCGATCAAATCGGACGGGAAGATCAGCTCCGAGTCGGTAGCCGAACTCAGCAGCGCCGTAATCGACCAGTATTCCCGGGGCACGAAGGCGCCGATCTCACGCTCGCGATCCACGATAAGTTTCACTGCGACCGACTGCACCCGGCCGGCGGAGAGACCGCCGCGCACTTTTGCCCAGAGCAACGGCGAGATTTTGTAGCCGACGAGACGATCGAGAATGCGTCGCGCTTGCTGGGCGTTTACGCGGTCGATGTCGATGCGGTGCGGGCTTTTGATCGCCTCAAGGGCGGCATCTTTGGTGATTTCGTGGAGCTCGATCCGCTTAGGATCTTCGAGCTTTAGCAGTTCGGCGAGATGCCACGCGATGGCTTCGCCTTCGCGGTCCGGGTCGGTCGCGAGGTAGACTTCGCTCGCGCTTTTGACCGCGGCCTTGAGCTCTTTGATGACGTCGCCTTTGCCCTTGATCGTCAGATATTTCGGCGTAAACGAGCCGTCGTCGACGTTGACGCCGAGCGTGCTCTTCGGCAAATCGCGCACGTGTCCGACCGACGCCTTTACAATGTAACGCGCCGGGAGGAACTTCTTAATCGTCCTAGCCTTGGTAGGCGACTCGACGATGATCAGGGGCTTTTTCACACGGCCAAGTATACCCCCGGCGTCAACCCCGGGGCAATCTTCGCCGGTTTTCAGCCTATATAAATGAGGGCCGCGGAGTGCCGCCGGCCCCGAATTGCGGACTCTGAAAATCAAAAACGCAAACCGCGGCGCGCGCCAATATTTGCATTATTCGCAACAATTGTTTATGATGCGCTCAAAGCGCCAATTAAAAAGTGCGCTATCCAACATCATCGTCGGTCCCGCGGGGACCGAGGGAGGAATGAATGGATTCCGATATGATGACCAACGGCGGCACGATGGCGGACGAAACGCCAAAGCGCGGACGCCGTAAATCGAGCGGTCGAAAGAAGACCGTTGGTCGCAAGAAAGCCGCTCGCAAGACCACGGTCCGCAAGACCGCAGGTCGCAAAAAGAGCACCGCCGGACGCAAGAAGAGCACCGGCGCACGCAAGAAAACTGCCGGACGCAAAAAGACCGCCGGACGTAAGAAAACGGCCGGACGCAAAAAAGCCGCCGGTGGACGCAAGAAAACTGCCGGACGCAAAAAAGCCGCCGGCGGCCGTAAGAAGAAAACAGCCGGACGCAAAAAGACTGCCGGACGCAAAAAGACTGCCGGACGTAAGAAAACTGCCGGACGCAAAAAAGCCGCCGGTGGGCGTAAGAAAACTGCCGGACGCAAAAAAGCTGCCGGCGGACGCAAGAAGGCGACCGGGGCTCGGAAGAAAACGGCTCGCAAGGGCGGCCGTAAGAAGAAAGCCTAGCATCTCACCGTAACGACTAATGGGAGCGATCGCAGCAGCGGCCGCTCCCCTTTCGTATGTTTGGTCCGGTTCGCAAATGGCCATACTGTAGCATGGTTGAAGAAAAACGCCCCGACCAAAACCAGGATTTGCCGCCCGACGTACCCAGCGGCGAATAACGAGTAGAGCTAACCCGTACTCGGCGCGCTATCGGTGTCGCCGGACGATTTCAGCCGGAGCAGTTCGCGCAATTGTTCGCGCAACTCGACAAATGCAGGATCGACTCCCGGCGTGCGCTGATCGAGCATCTCGATCGCCAACAACAGACGATTTGCTTTCGGTGCGTCCATGCGCAATGCGATCTCACCGTGCGCCGAGTACATTAGATTGCGTACCGCATGTGACCGAGATGTCCGAGCGCGTCCTTCGCACCGCCGTGCATCTCGAAGACCGCGTCCATTCCGACCAGTCGCATCACGCGTTCGAATTTCTCGCTACAATTGATGAGCCGAATTGCGGTCGGGCCGCCTTTCCAACTCATGCGCTTCTTCAAGCGAACCAACGCCGAAATCGCCGTCGAATCGAAAAGCGTAACCGCGCCCATGTCGATGACCGCGATATCGGCGCTCCGCGCTTCGGCCAATTGCGCTTCCAACTCGACGCCGCGCGACGCGTCGTAGTCGCCGAAGAGCGTCAAAAAGACGACATCCGGAATTTCGTTTACCATAAGATCCCGCCTCGCGATGAAGTA
Organism: Vulcanimicrobiaceae bacterium; assembly: GCA_036559125.1. Classification (GTDB taxonomy): domain Bacteria; phylum Vulcanimicrobiota; class Vulcanimicrobiia; order Vulcanimicrobiales; family Vulcanimicrobiaceae; genus JALYTZ01. The sequence goes on along the minus strand of DATBTT010000081.1, from coordinate 6,983 downwards.
GCCCGCCCGCCGCTATCGTACCCAAAAAATCACCAAGCAGAACGCTTGGTAGCAAGAAAGACGGCTTAGCAACCGAGCAAGCGCAATCGCGAAAAATTATGCCAGAGGCAAAGGACTTGTGCATTCAATAAACTATTGGGCACAAAGACTTTCGAACGTACCGTGATTGGCCCGGAGCTGCGTATAGCATTCCGGGTAAATTACCTTGCAACCGCACTACTGCACGAGTGTCAGAAAGAGCCTCGAAAACATGAAGTCGCTGTTTCGCTCCTTAGTTGCGTTGCTGCTGGTGACGTCGCTTACGTCCCCGGCCATTGCAGCGACGCACGTCATCGCCGAACTCGGCAACGCGCCGCTCCTCGGTCAACTCGATTCCGCGTCCAGCTTGCAAACCAACGTCGCTCGCAATCAGGTCCTGTTTGCGACCGCGGGCCGCAAACTCGGACTATCGAAGGCCGAATACGCGCAATTACGCGACCGCATCGATTCTTCTCGCCTCGCCTACGTAACGATTCCCCGCCACCTCGACGCCATGACCTGGTCCAATGCGGGTCGCGTCTATGTGGTCCGCGACGTGCGCATTCCCGCAAACACGCGCGGTTGGGAAGTCGATTTGCGTGAAAACGGCCAAATCGTCGCGCTTTTTATACCGCAGAAATGCGGAAATCTCTCTCTGGTTCGCCGTCCGGCCCCGGCGCTCGCGCGCGTGTCGAAACCGGTGCACGTCGCGGCGGCTAGCTATCATCCAACCCGCCATAAGGCCGCCGCCGCACCGATTCGCACCGCTGCCGCCATGCCGCCTCCGGCATCGGCGCCTGCACCCGCCGCTACGCCCTTACCGCTAGCGACTGAAGTGCCGGCCGGCGCACCCGAAGCTATCGCGACCGCCGTGCCCGCCTTCAAACCGCAGATCGCAACGCCGGCCGCCGTGTCGTCACCGCATTTGGGCTTTCTGCTTCCGCTCTTGGGCATCATCGCAATCGGTTTTCTGGCCGGTGGCCACAACGGTAGCAGCAACGGTGGCGCGCCGTCTGCGCCCATTATTCCACCGCCGGCCGGCGGCGGCGTACCGGGTTGCCCGACCCCAGCACCCGCCCATTAGGGTCAGGTTCCTTAGGGCCTAAGTACTAGCGAGGCGCTATCATTTTGCAGTGGCTACCGGCCGAAACTGTATAGGTGAGCAACGAAATCGATAGCGTCCTCGATCAGTACTTAGGCGATTGGATCTTGGATCTGCAAAGTCCCGAATCGGCGTCGATGGGCGCGGCCGACGCGCGCATATGGGAAGCGATCCGTCACGATTACGCGGCGGCGTTAATCCGTTCGAATTAGCCCTTTTCGCTAGTCCGTAAAATCTTCGACGAAGATTTTTGTGCCGTCGCTCTTTACCGCGACGCCAATACCGATCTTGCGATAATTAGTTCCCAGCGTGTTCTCCCGGTGCTCGGGGCTTTCCCAGAGAGCCACGGACGCGTCACGCACGTCCGGCGCCATCGCGATGTTTTCCGCCGCATATCGAAACGCACACCCGTCGGTTCGCATGTCGTCCCACGGTGAGTGCCCGTCTGGCGCGATGTGGCTGAAATATCCGCCTTCGACCATATCCTGCGCGCGCTCCGTCGCAAGCGCCGACAGTCGCCCGTCTAAAGCGAGCGTCGGGGCTCCGCTGGAGCGGCGCTCGGCGTTCACGTCGGATAGCATGGACCGCACGTCGCCGGTAAAACCGATGCGACTTGGTGCGGTTGGCGTTGTAATAACAAACGCTAGGAGTATAGCAGCAATCATTACTCTTTCCGTATCGGCCAGAGAGTAATCGGTTAAGAGACTCCATACACTTCCTTTACATTATCTTAGTATTACACCCATTGCTATAAGCGTGAGGTTGGCTGCTTTTTCGTTTGACTTGCGGGTCTTGCGGGCATGAAACCGCACTATGAACCCCACAGAGCGAACTCTCGAGCGCGCCGTGCGCAAGGGCGACGAGATCATTCTCAGCACCGGGCTCTCCGGAAAATCGCTCGGCGACTATCCGGCCGGATACGCCGGAGAAGTTCGAATCGACGTCGATGGATCGGTCACTACCGATCTCGCCGGCACGGTTTTGTTGCCAAAGAAAGACTGATCCGACACGCGCGCTAACACCGTCGCGTGCGCACGCTCTTTTTAGATCGCGATTTCACTGCATATTTCGTGGCGCGCCAGAGTTCGCGATTGGCTTCAGGCATCGAGGACGTCGCTATCGGCTGGCAGATTTTCGCACTCCGCCATCACCCATTCGATTTAGGCCTCGTCGGGCTCATCTTATTCGCTCCGCAGCTCGCGTTCGCACTCCCTGCAGGCATCATCGCAGATCGCTTCGACCGCCGCGTGGTGTGCGTGTGCGCCGCAATCGCCGAAGTCGCCGGACTCAGTGCCTTCGTCGTTTTGGCCGCCTCGGGTACGACGTCTCTGCCCGCATACTTCCTGGCCATCGCCTGTATCGGGACGGCGCACGCGTTCGGATCTCCGGCGCAGCGGTCGATTCTGGCCGGAATCGTACGCTCCCAGCATTTCGTGCGCGCGAGCGCGCTCTCGTCCTCGGTTGCAGCGCTCGTCAACATCGGCGGCCCGGCCATTGCCGGCGCGCTCATTGCGATCCGCACGCCCGTTGCGTTTGGCGCCGCGGCCTTCTGTTACGCAATAGCGGCTATCGGATTCGCGCTCTTACGTTCGCGAGACGTCGCGTTCGAAGACATACCGTTGTTGCGCGCCGCGCGCGAGGGCATCGCGTTCATTTTTTCGCGCAGGGTCGTGCTGGGTGCCATATCGCTCGATCTCTTCGCCGTACTCTTTGGCGGGGCGACCGCGCTGTTACCGGTCTACGCCACGCAAATACTGCACGTGGGACCAACGGGTTTCGGCATGCTGCGCAGCGCGCCCGCAGTCGGCGCGGTTATCGTCGCCGCAATAATCGCGCGCCGCCCCATCGTCCGGCACGCGGGGCCGCTGCTGCTATGCTGCGTCCTTTCATTCGGAGTGTCGACTATTGTTTTTGGCTTGTCGAAAAATTTCGTGCTTTCGCTCGTCGCGCTCGCCTGCACGGGCGCATTCGATATGGTCAGCGTGGTGATTCGCCAAGCGCTCGTGCAACTGGGAACGCCCGATGCACTGCGCGGACGGGTAGGCGCGATCGAAGGCGCCTTCATCGGCGCCTCCAACGAACTGGGGGCATTCGAATCCGGAACGCTCGCCGCGTTTATCGGTAGCGTTGGCTCGGTGGCCGTAGGCGGCGCGGCCACCATCGCCGTAATCGCGCTATGGGCGTTCTTCTTCCCGCAACTCCGCCGCTACGACCGCCTCGTCCCGATCGATACGCAGACCGGTTAGCTTGCGTAGGGGTGAGAGGCCTGAAGCCGCGCGCGGAAAGCCTCGGGAACGCCGGGGGCTTTTTTTCGTTGAGCGCGTTTAGCCTACGTCCGCGGCCGGCTCTTCTAGGCCGTCGACGTTTTCGCGCGCTTCTTCAGTGAGCGCCGGTTGCGCTTCTTCGACGCTTGCCTTGGGTGGGACGATGTGGAATGCAATCACGCGAAGCATGCCGGCGACCGGCACGGCGATGAACATGCCGACGATTCCCATCAATTCACCGCCGACCAGGATCGCGAGCAGCACCGCCAGCGGACTGACCGAAACCGTCTTGCTAACGATGTTGGGTGCGATGAAATGGCCCTCGGCCTCAAATATCGCGATGAAGAGCACCGCTACGATGAGCGCGTTGCCGCCTCCGTTATTGAAAAGCGCGAGCACTACGGCAGGTACGAACGTAACGACGGCGCCGATATACGGAATGACGTCGAGAACGGCCGCGGACACGCCGATCAGCAGCCAATACGGCACGTGCATGATAGCCAGCATGATGCTGATTAGCACGCCGACTGACGCGCCCACCAAGATTTGTCCGCGAATGAATCCGCCGATAACCTCTTCGAGTTCCGAAAGAATTTCGAGCGATTTCTCACGGCGCGCCTGCGGTATCAGCGCGATCGAATAGCGCTTGAGATTCTCCGAGTCCAACAACAGATATGCCGACAGCACCGGAACGATCACGATGGCCGCAAGGGCGCCGAGCGTGCCGGTCAACAATGACAGTGCACCCATCGCCGCGTCGAATCCGTGGAGTCGCACCCACCCCTGCGCGTGCGCGGGGACGTCCGCCACGTATTCGCGCAACCACAGCGGAAAACGCGCGACGAACGGCGACGCCGGATGGCGCAACCCTTGCTGCAGCGTCGCGATCGTGTGCGGATAATTTTGGATGATCTGCGCGACGTCTCCAGTAAGCGGAGGCAAAAGGAACGCCAACCCCAGGACCAGGAGCACTGCGAGCGCTCCGTACACGATCAAAATCGCCGCAATCAGCGGTAACCGGCGGTTGAGCGTGCGCACCACGGGATAGAGAACGTACGCAAAGAAAATCGATGCGATTACGATTACCGCAATCGATTCGATCCGCGCCAGAAACGTCAGGACTCCGCCGAGTATGTAGGCGACGGCCAACACCAAGAGCGCGACTTTTAACCAATACGTGACGCGCGCTTCGTCGAACCAGGCGTAGAGTTTTGGCTTACTTGGCATGCGGGTTCACGTTGCTGCCCTTGGCAGCCGGCGGCAGCGATCCTGTCATTTCCGCCACGATATGCGAAATGAGGCCTCCGTCGTAGTTAAAAATGGTGAAGTGGTCGTACCCGGGAGCGATGCGTACCTCCGCTTCGCTGTGAAGCGCGGCGAGCTGCGTAGCGAGCAAACGCACGGGCCGCTCGAGATGGAACGTATCGGCAGAACCCACAAAAATATGCAACTTGCCGCGCAGCGGCACCGCGAGCGCGGGCCAACGGCTCGCGACGATGCGGGCGATGTCGTAGTGATTCACCCAGTAGCGCTCGACCGCCGGGTGGATCGCGCCGGTCCGGTGATCGAACAGCTGCTCGGGTTTTCCGTCCGCTCCGCGCGGACTAAACACCGCGTCGAATGAGGCAATCTGATTGCCCGGCCCGTTGGAATCTTCGCGGGTCACGTACCGGCGTAGCGTCGTCGCGTCGCGCCCGCGTAGTCGCACGAAGCCGTACTCGCGCCCGTTCGAATCGCGATAGAAATTGCTCGGACCCTTCGCCGTTAAATCCGGTCCGATGAAGTCGCGAAAATCGACGGGGTCGGGCGCGATGGCCCATGCCCCGCCGAAATAGGTGGGATACGTCACCTGCAGCCACAGCACCGACCAGCCGCCCGAAGAGTGGCCGGCGAGTAGCCGCGCCTGCGGAGTGGCGAGCGCGTGAAAGCGGCGTTCGATGTCCGGAATGAGTTCGGTGGTCAGCGCCCTCGCCCACGGCCCGTTGTTCGCGGAGTCCGCGAATTCGCTGTGCCCGCTTGGCACCGCCGCGTCGAGAAACACGACGATGAAGTCCTGGCCCGAGGCTTGCATCGCGCGCTGCCACGTGCGAATTTTATCGCGGCTCACGTGATAGCTTCCGCCGAACGCCGGCACCCAATAGACGACGGGGTATTTCTGCGACGAGGACGCCGAATAGCCGCCGGGCAGCAGAACGGCTGCGTGCATCGTCACCGGGTGACCCTGGAAACGCGAAAGAATCGGGCTCGCCACATCGACTTGTTGGAGCTTGGGATGCCCGGCACACGCCGAAAGAAGCGCGCACGCGATCGCGCAGACGAGGAGCGCCCTCCGCTTTCTCACGCGCGCACGCGCGCGCGCCGGCGCCAGATCGCATACACGGGCACGCCCGAGAATAAAATTAGAAGACCGACGAGCGTGTCGGCCGGAAAATTCACGTACGTATTGACGACGACGGCCGCGCTGACCAGCACGAAGGCCATTGTCGACCACGGATGTCCGGGCATGCGAACGCCACCGGCTCCGGTTTCCGGAGAGCGACGCCGAAAAACGACCAGCGCAAAACCTGCCAATCCGAAAAACACGAAATCCATAGCAGTTACGTAATTCAGGATTTGATCGTAGCGTCCCGACAGCGCGATGACAATGGCGACTACTCCTTGAATTGCGATCGCAGCGATCGGGGCATGCGTGCGCGGATGAAGCCACGCGAGTTGCTTAAAGAACAGGCCATCTTTCGCCATCGCATAGTATATTCGCGGCGAGGTCAGGATTTGGTTGCTTAGAAATCCGAGCGTGGATAGTGCGATCCCGGCGGCGACGATTCGTTCGCCCACGGGTCCCACGAGCAATCGCATCATATCCGCGGCCGGCGTCGCCGTGGCCGCGAGGCCCGCGGGCCCCAACATGCGCAGCGCCGCGATGGTTATCGCAAGGTACAAGAATACGACCAGCACGACGCCCCAAATAAGCGCGCGCGGTAGCGAACGCTTCGGGTCCTTCAGCTCGCCGTCGATGAACGGTGCGGTCTGCCACCCGTCGTACGAGTACAGCACGGGAATCAGCGCCGCTCCCACGATGGCGAACAATGCCATTCCCCCGACGTGCAGATTCGTCGCGACCGCAGCGTGAGCGGCCGAACCGTGCGGTCCTACGAAGCCGGCAACGATGACGGCAACGATGACGACGGCTTTGAGCACCATCAACACGTTTTGCGTTGAGCCGCCTTCACGGACGCCGGCGCAATTGACCGCGCTCAAAATTGCAATCGCGGCCACAGCGCTCATCCACGGCGTCACATGCAAGCCGGTTAACGGCTGGAAGTACACTGCAAACGTTATCGCGGCGGCCGCCATACCCCCACTCTGACTTACGAGCAAAGCCGTCCAGCCGTACATGAAGGCCACTACCGGATGATATGCGTCGCGCATGTAACCGTAGAGGCCGCCGGAATCGGGACGGCGCCATGCGAGCTCGGCAAAAATGCACGCCCCTGCAAGCGCCACGAGGCCGCCGAAGATCCATGCGATCAAAATGAGGGCGGTCGTATGCGCGCGCGCGGCGACGACCGACGGATTCATAAAGATTCCGGATCCGACGA
>DATBTT010000080.1:0-3573 GCA_036559125.1 Vulcanimicrobiaceae bacterium | reverse complement strand
CCGCAGTTGCCGGCGAAATCTATGCGAGTATCGCCCACTACGGCACCGCAACGGTCACGGCGCACGCGGGCGCGCCGGTCAACGAATCGGCGCAAATCAAAGTCTATGCCTATCCGTCAATCTCGCTGGGCTGCAATCACGGCGACACGGCCGCGTACGCGTTCGATTCCGGAGCGAAACCGAACGGTCTGCAAAGCGATTTGTACGCAACCGACGAGTCCGACGAGCTAAGCAGCGTAGACCCATGCTACGGCACGCCATTTCTTACGGCGCCGAAAACCGGGCTGGTGATTCACTACCCGTACGGCGGCGTCATCATTCCCGGAGGTCTGCAGACGTTTACGACAATCGCGGCGTCGCAATGGAGCGATGCCGGAACGCAAGCGCCGGGTAGCATAGCCGACAACATCGGGATCGCGATTTTTAAGACGCGCGGCGGCCGGATCGTAAAAGCGCTCGTACCGTCGGGTCCGTACGAAGTCGCCGGACCCGACGGCACATTTGCGTACTAAGTAGTTTTATATTGATTGCGCTTTCATCTCAGCCCGGGGCGGGCGGTTTTGCGGTGCTTGTATTCATTGCGCTCGTCGCCACCATCGGGTTTCACGCGGCTAATTTGTTGTTGCCGAACGGCCTGGCCATTCCGTGGTTTCAACAACTCGGTGGCTACGAGATCGAGCCGATCGACGAAGATTCCAGCGACTCGCCTGACGCGGATCTTTAGCCGGTCTCTCCTGAAGGTCCGAACGGCCCCCGGCTGGGTTACTCCTCGCACCTCGCCCGCTGTACGGCCGAGCCGCTACGATGCTCTGACGTACCTCGCGTTGGTGGAGGACTCGCATGAAACGTGGCCGGACTCGCCCGCTCTTAGGCGTCGCTTTTGCTGGATGTTTGTCACTCGCCGCCTGTGGCGGCGGATCGGGCGGCGGTACACTTCCGAACACGGTCGTGCCGAAGGACCCGCAACCCGCACCCGGCGCATCCGCGACGGCTAGTCCAAGGCCAACCGGTTCGCCTTCCGTCGCGCCAAGCGGCACACCGAGCGGATCGCCGAGCCCGGGAATCTCGCCCACCCCGTTGCAGAGCCCGACGCCGGTCCCCATCGGCCCACCGACGCCCACGCCAACCGCAACACCGGTCTCGACGCCAAGTCCGATGCCGACGCGCGTTGCCACGCCGACTCCGATGCCAACGCCGGTCGCCACGCCGACGCCCGTGCCGACGCCGGTCGCTACGCCGACGCCCATGCCCACGCCCGTCTCAACGCCAACGCCGACGCCCGCGCCGACACCGACTCCACCGCCGTCGCGAACGATGTACGTCGGATCGGGGCAAATCAATGGCGCCGACGACGCGTTCAATCCGCACGACGGCAATTCGCCGACCGGCGGTCAAGGGCAAGTCGTCGACAACACGTTGACGTGCGACACGAGCATGTCCAACGTCTATCACGTGCACGCGTTCCTCGGGCTCTACGTCAACGGCCAAGAAATCGCGATCCCCGACGGCGTCGGGATGGACAAGCCGGGCGGCGAGTTCACCTATCAAGGCGTCCCAAATCAAACCGAATACGCCACGTGCTTCTACCACCTTCACACGCACGACCCGAGCGGCGTGATTCACCTCGAAGATCCAAATCCGAATCACGTCCCGCTCACAGGCTCGGTCTTCACCTTGGGCCAACTGCTCGACGTGTGGGGTATTACGGCGAGCTGGTCGCAATTCGGTCCGTTCTCCGGGCCGGTGACCGTCTACACGTCGGGGCAAGTCTCGCGCGGGGGCGTGAGTCCGCCGTCGGTATCGTCACGCACCTACACGCCGTACACGGGAGATCTGTACGCAATGCCACTCTACTCACACGAAGTCGTCTGGGTCGAAGTAGGAGCGAATAATCCCACACTCACGCAGCTGCCGAACATTCAGTTTTATACCGAATGGTAGGCCGCTGCGCCGCATTGCTCTTCGCGGCGACGCTCGTTACGGCCGCCGGTTGCGCAACGAAAACGCATTCGGCTCCGTCATCAGTGCAAACGACGGCAGCGAGCGCGCCTGCGAGTTCGAACGGTCGCTCGATCTTTCAGACGGGACGCGATTCAAACGGAACCCAGATTGTGGCGCAGCATCCGCCGCCCTATGCGAGTTGCGCGGCGTGTCATCGCGCCAACGGCTCCGGTGGCATGCATCTGCCCGGCGGCGCGGTGAGCGCCGATTTACGCCATAAGGCACTGGTTACCGATATGAAACCTCCATACACGCTGGCGACGCTGGAGCGCGCCGTCGCGACGGGCGTCGACAATCAAGGCAAGCCGCTCGACGCGGTCATGCCGCGCTGGAAGCTTTCAGCCCGCGATCTTCATGACGTCGCCCAGTACGTCATGACGCAACTCAAATAACGCCGATTCGGCCGCCAGCCGTTCCGCGAGCGCGGCTGCTTGGCGCCGAATCTCCGGAATCGCCGTCGTTTCGTACATCTCGCCGCGTAGCGGCGGACCGATTGCGAACAGCGCCCGCGATGCGCGACCGTCGCGACCGACCGCGGCGCAATCGGCCGTCGCGCGAATGCCGAGATGGAGCGCGTCGGGCTGTATGAGTCCACGCCGCAACAGGTTACGCACGAGCGGATCGGCGATGCGCGCGTAATCACTTTGCGGCCCGGTGCAGTTTACGACGTATGCAACGTCGATGTGCGCGCGCCCGTTCGGCGTCGCGATCTCGACGCGTAAGCCATCGCCGTTTGCGGCGGCGCCGGTAACCAAGCCGCGCTGCAGCACGAGTTGCCCGCGGCGCTCCATATCGCTGCAAACGCGCGCGGTTTCGGCCGGCACGCGATAGCGATGCATCGACCAGTACGATTCGAGGTGCCGTAAAAACCGGCGGCGCTCGCGATTCGACCACGCCGACCAGATCGCCGGCGTTATCGCGCGAATCGATTCGACGATCGGACGCCAATCGAGCCCGCGTTCTGCGGCGCGCTGGGCCGCGCGTCGCATCGAGCGTAACAAGCGATACGGGCTGGTCGTGTCCAGGGCGAGTGTTGCCGGATCGGCGGCTTTCGCGAATGGGTCTTCGACGAGCGGGAACGCGCCGCGCCGCGAAACGACGTGCAGGCGCCCCGCGAACGCGCGTTCTTGCAGCGTAACCGCTACGTCCATCGCGGTCAGGCCGCTGCCGATGCACAGCAGGTCGCCGTGCACGCCCGTTGCGTCGAAACGCCAGGGATTTGCGACATAGCGGGGATGCGTGTGCAACTTCTCGGGCAGCGTGACATCCGAGGGCGCGAAGTTTCCCAACGCTAAAACAACCGTGGCAGCGCGTCGCGTGCGCCCGTTGCTGTCGACGAGGTCGAAGTCGCTGCCGGCGGGCACGATGTCCACGATCTGCGCGCGCTCGCGCGACAATGTTGGGCAGCGGCGCATCGCGTCGTCGAGTGTGTCGCTGATGTAGCGGCCAAAGCGCGCGCGCGAAATCAGCGCGTGTCCCGGCTCGTCGCCGAGCCAGCGCACGAGATGTTGTTCGTCGTGCTCGAACGCGCTCATCGAGCGCGCCGTTCCGTTCATTAAGTGGTTTTGCGAC
>DATBTT010000079.1:0-75366 GCA_036559125.1 Vulcanimicrobiaceae bacterium | reverse complement strand
GCGGTCCGAGCTGTCCTCGCGGGAAAGAAAACCCGGGCGCAGATCGCGCGTGAGCTCGGCATTCGGGCTGATTTGCTGTTCAAGTGGCAGGGAGAGTTTGCTCCGGACTCAACGATCGAGTTGGGTCCTGAGAACAACAGTTCGATTGAGGCCAAGCGCATTCGACAGCTTGAGCGAGAACTTGCAACGGTCAAGGAAGAGCGCGACATCCTAAAAAAAGCGACGGCCTTCTTTGCAAAGGATCATCACTAAGGTACATCTTTATTCGGGCTCACGAATGCGAGTTTCGAATTACAACAATGTGCCGAGTGCTCCGGATCAAAGAAGGCTCTTACTTCGCTTGGCGCCGGCGTGGCGAGTCGCAGCGCGCACGCGATAATGCGGTTATTGCAGAGTTGGCCCGCGTGATCGTGCGAGCGAGCGATGACACGTACGGTTCGCGCCGTGCTACACATGTGTTACGCGAGCAGGGACGCGACGTGAACCGTAAACGGGTGGCGAGAATCATGCGAATCCATGGGATTAAACCCCACGTGAAGCGCAAGGCCTATACGTATCCGAAAACAATTAATGCAGGCGGTGAGAACCTGTTGGCTCGCCAGTTCACGGCGATGAAACCGAATCAAAAATGGGTGAGCGATATCACGAACATCCCGACGCGGGAGGGGTGGTTGTATCTCGCGGTCGTAATCGACCTGTTCTCGCGCCGTGTCGTAGGCTGGTCGATGGACCGGGCGCGCACGGAGCAGCTTGTAATCGACGCACTCTCATCGGCAATCTCGTTTCGCCAACCGAAATCGTTCCTTCATCACAGCGATCGCGGGACGCAGTACACGGGAGCGAAATACGCCGCCTTGGTTGCGAGCAATGGCGGCATTTGCAGCCTAAGCCGCAAAGGGAACTGTTGGGACAACGCCATTGTTGAAAGCTTCTTCGCAGCCTTGAAACGCGAGGCCATGAAAGGTAAGCCATTTGCGACCCGCGAGGAGGCACGGGCCGCACTATTCCGCTACATCGAGATCTGGTACAACCGCCGCCGCCTCCACTCGACCCTCGGCTATCAAAGCCCGGTCGATTTCGAGAGAAAAGCAGCCTAACCCACTACTCTACAAAACGGGGTCCAGTCTAGCATGACAAATCCCCGTCACCCTGAGCCTGTCGAAGGGCGAAAGGGCGCTGAAAAGCAGCCTTAGGTGAACTGCTGCCGAAGGAGACTCTACAATGACTGTAGAGAGCGCGGTCAACGACTTTACGATCCGCGTGGCGACGGTGAACGGCTCGGGAAGCCAATCCTCGAATCTCGTTATCGCCAACGCGATCTTCCGGCTCGGCATACCCGTCGCGCCGAAAAACGTCTTTCCGTCTAACATCGAAGGATTGCCGACCTGGTTCGACGTTCGGGTTACTCCCCAGGGGTACCAGTGCCGCAGCCACGACGTCGACGTGCTGGTCGCGCTCAACCCGGCGACCTGGGCGAGCGACCTCGCAGGCGTGAAGCCCGGTGGCATCGTCGTCCACGAAGCGACGTATCCCGCGAACTCGGCACGCGCCGATGTTACGTTCTATGCCGTCCCGTTCGCAGAATTGGCCAAGTCGCACTTCGATCCAGGCGCGATGCGCAAGTATCTGATCAACATGGTGTACGTCGGAGTCGTCGCGCAACTGCTCGACATCCCGGCGGACGCGATCGAAGCGGCCGTTGCCGCGCAGTTTCGCAAGAAGCCCGCGGCCGTCGAAATCAACATGCGCGCGGTCAGCGTGGGTATGGATTATGCGCGCGAACGATTCGAAAAGCCAAAGCGATATCGTCTGGAGCGCATCGCGGGTGGTACCGACGGTCTCACGTTCATGGACGGTAATCGCGCGGCGGCGTTGGGCTGCGTCATGGCGGGCTGCACGGTCGCCGCATGGTATCCGATCACGCCGTCGTCGTCGCTCTGCGAGTCGTTCATCGCGCTGTGCGATCGGTATCGCGTCGATCCGGTGACCAAAGAACGCAGAGTCGCGATCGTGCAAGCCGAAGACGAGCTTGCGGCTATCGGCATGGTTTTCGGTGCGAGCTGGGCGGGCGCGCGGGCGATGACGTCCACATCGGGTCCGGGCATTTCGCTCATGGCCGAGTACGTCGGCTTCGGCTACTATGCGGAGTTGCCGGGCGTGATCTTCGACGTCCAGCGCGCGGGCCCGTCGACCGGGTTGCCGACGCGTACGATGCAAGGGGACCTCGCGTCGGTCTACACGCTCTCGCACGGCGATACGAAACATATCGTGTTGCTGCCGGCAACGGTGCGCGAAGCGTACGAGTACGCGATGGCCGCGTTCGATTTGGCGGACCGTTTCCAAACGCCGGTCTTCGTGCTCAGCGATTTGGATCTCGGCATGAACGCGTGGATGACGCCGCCGCTGCCGTACCCCGAGCGCGGATTTGACCGGGGAAAAGTACTCGACGCGGATGACCTTGCGAAGCTCGAATCGTGGGGGCGCTACCGCGACGTCGACGGTGACGCGATACCGTATCGAACGCTCCCGGGAACGCCGCACGAGAACGCGGGATACTTCACGCGCGGAACCGGACACGACGAGCAGGCGCACTATTCGGAAGACGCCGCAATGTTTGCCGGGAATCTCGATCGGCTCGTGCGTAAGCACGAAGCGGCACGCGCGGCCGTTCCGGCGCCGGAAATCGACGAAGCCGGGAACGCCGTCGCAATCGTCGCATACGGCACCACGCATCACGCGGTGGTGGAAGCGCGAGATCGTTTGCGCGAGCGGGGGATCGAAACGGACTACTTGCGCGTACGTGGGTTACCGCTCGCGCGCGAAATTGCGGCCTTCATCGAACGGCACGAACGCGTCTATGTCGTCGAGCAAAACCGCGACGGCCAACTCTACGGGATTTTGCGCGGTGAGGTGCCCGTTTCCGCGATCGAGCGCCTGCGCTCGATTCGGCATTACAACGGGGTACCGATCGACGCGCACGCCATTGTAGATCCATTCCTCGACGCCGAGCGGCCGGCCGTCACGGCATAGGAAAGTAAATCATGACAGCGAGTCTCAACATCATCGGTCTCACGCGCGACGTTTACAAGGGCCTGCCCTCGACGCTTTGCGCCGGCTGCGGGCATAACTCGATTACCAATCATTTGATCAAGGCGCTGTACGAATACGGCGTGCAGCCGCATCGGCTGGCGAAGATGAGTGGTATCGGTTGCTCGTCCAAGACGCCCGCATATTTCGTCGAACGCGCGCATTCTTTCAATAGCCTGCACGGCCGCATGCCCTCCGCCGCCACCGGCGCAAAGCTCGCCAATCGCGATCTACTGGTATTGGGAATCAGCGGCGACGGCGATACCGCGAGCATCGGCATCGGCCAGTTCGCCCATATGATTCGGCGCAACGTCGATTGCACGTACGTGGTCGAAAACAACGGTTGCTACGGGCTCACCAAGGGCCAGTTTTCCGCGACTGCCGACGTCGGATCGTCGGCCAAAAACGGCAAAATCAACGAGTACGAAACGATCGACGTGTGCGGGCTCGCGCTCGAACTCGGCGCGACGTTCGTCGCTCGCTCCTTCTCCGGAGACGGTAAGCAGCTGATTCCGTTACTGCAGGCGGCCTTCTCGCATCGTGGGACCGCGATTCTCGACGTAATCAGCCCGTGCGTCACCTTCAACGATCACGAAGGTTCGACCAAAAGCTACGCGCACGTGAAGGAACACGGATTTGCGCTGCACGCGCCGGACTTCATCGCGGGCAGCAAAGAGATCGTCGTGGACTACGAACCCGGGACCGCGCAAGACGTCGAGTTCGAAGACGGCTCGCACGTCGTATTGCGCAAACTCGATGTCGAACACGACGTTACCGATCGTCTCGGCGCCCTGCGCCTGCTGCACGAGACCCGCGATCGCGGAGAGTTGCTGACGGGTCTGCTCTACGTCGATACGAAGGCGACCGATCTGTGCGCGCGCGAGCACCTCTCGAAGATTCCGCTTGCGGAGCTGGCCGAAAGCGATCTGCGCATCGGCCGTGAGGACTGGGCCCAGCTGATGGGCGCGCAATAAGCTCCGATTACGACGCCATCCGCCGCTTTTTCTGGTAAAATAAAAGGCCGCGGAGGTGGAGTTTCATGTGGAAACGATCCCTTGCAGTTACTATCGCGTTGGCCGCCGTCCTGACGGGGTGGCCGCAGCCGGCCCGGGGCGCCGTTGCGTCTTACGGGGAGCTCATGAGCGCGTTGAAAAACGCTCCGTCGGAGGCGACCAAGTTCCGTGCGATGATGGGCGACTTGAACGCGTCGGAGTTCCATTTGGTTAACATTTCCGGATTGATGGCGGGCGGCAATCGAACCGCCTATCAAAGCGCCGTCAAAAAGGATCAGAGCGACATCGCAGATCTGCGCGAAACGCTCGCGCACACGACTCTTACGGGAACCGACGGCCTGGTAATCCTACTCTCGACCATGCTCAAGCAGTCCAGTTTAACCGTAAATCAAGTTGTGGCGGTGCACGTCGATGCCGGCGACGTCACGTTGTTCTATCAATAGCGGCCGGTTTGCGGCGTAACCAGATGAAATAGATCGGAATCGCAATCACGAGGATACCGAGGCCCCAAGCGCTGTTCGTCGGGTATTTCAAAAACGTGTCGAGAACCACGCCCCAGGCGACGATCAGAAAAATCGCCGTCGTGTACGGATGCCCCGGTACTTTGAAACCGACGGCGCCGTCGGTCCCCGCAATCGCGTCGCGCCGCCGAAAGACGAACAGCGCGATTGCGGAGAGTCCGAAAAACACGTAGTCCACCGACGTGACGTAGTTGAGAATCTGATCGTATTTTCCGGAGAGCGCGATGACGATCGCGAACGCGCCTTGCAGGGCGATTGCAACGACCGGTACGTGCGTTACCGGATGCACCCAACCAATTTGTTTGAAGAACAAACCGTCTTGCGCCATTGCGTGATAGACGCGCGGAGAGACCAGTATCTGGTTGCTCAAGAAGCCGAGCGTGGAGAGCGCCACGGCCAACGCGATGAGGCGCTCGCCGGCCGGCCCGAGTGCGAAACGCATGACGTCCGATGCGGGCGTGTCGGTCGCCATGAGTCCGCGCGCGCCGAGCACGTGGAGGCACACGAAATTCACGAGGATGTAGAGCACGACCACGCCGATAACCCCGTAGAGCATGCCGAGCGGCAGCGTTTTCGCCGGGTTCTTGAGTTCGCCGGTTACGAAGCTCGACGTCTGCCAGCCGCTGTACGCGAAGAGTACGGGGATCATCGCGACGCCCATCGCGCTGAGCAGGCTAAAGCTCGTTGAAAAACTCTGAACCGGTAAGGCTGCGCCCGGCGCCGGATGTGCGAAGATGCCGAAGCCGATCAGCGTTGCGATCGCCCCGATTTTCAGCACCATGAACGCGTTCTGCACGTTGCTTCCCGAGCGCACGCCCAAGCAATTCACGACGGTCAACGTCGCGAGTACGACGATCGTGAGCACCTTGGAGTCGACATGCACGCCGGTCAGTGGTTCGAAGTATCCCGCGAAGGTTACCGCGGAGGCAGCCATGCCGCCGCTTTGCGAAACGATCAGGAGCGTCCAGCCGTACATGAACGCGACCACCGGATGATACGCATCGCGCATGTAGGCGTACAAGCCGCCGTCGGCCGGCCGCCGCGCGGCCAGTTCGGCGAAGACGAAGGCTCCGAGTAACGCGACGATACCGCCGATCGACCACACCAACATTATGAGGCCCGGCGTATGCACGCGTTGAGCGACGACCGACGGGTTCCGAAAGATACCCGAGCCGATAATGCCGCCCATGACGATCAGCGCTGCGTCGAAAGCGCCTAATCTGCGCAGCAACATCCGGCGTTTGGGTTGCGTCCCGTCCATCGGACGGGGACTTCCTGCGCTCGCGCAGGGACCCTGCCGCGGATCGCGCAAGGTGAGTTCGACGAATGGTTACGTCGGCAATCTTCAGCGACGAATTCGTTGGCAGGCACGAAGAACTCGAGTTTTTGTGCGATGAGTTTCGCACGGCGTGCGAAGGGCACGCGCGCTTCGTCCCCATCGAAGGCGAGGCCGGCATCGGAAAGTCCCGGCTGGCGCGCGAGTTCGTAGCCATCGTCCAAGGCGATGCGACCGTTGCATGGGGGCATTGCTCCGAACACATTCGGCGACCGTATCTTCCGTTCGCATCGCTGCTCGAACGTCTCGATTCTCGCCGGGCGCAGGCGGCTTCGAAGCCCCGCGCCGGCCGAGCACACGCCGAGGAAAAGGCCGCGTACTTCGAAGCGGTAGCGCACACGTTACGGCGCGAGGCGACTCGCCGCCCTATCGTGGCGCTCATCGAAGACGCGCACTGGGCGGACGACGCCTCCATCGAACTGTTACGCTTCCTGGTGCAAACCTTGGGCGACGCGCGCGTGCTCTTCGTCGTGACGCTGCGCGCCGACGAAGCCTCAAACCATCCTGCGTTGGCAAATCTACGCAGCACCGTCGCCCGCGTTCGAGCGACGGCGATCCAACTGCACGGATTGCGCCGCCACGAAATCAAGAATCTCGTGCAGGAGCTCTTACGCGTTAGAAAACTCCACCTCGCGCCCGAAGTCATTTCGCAGATCGAAGTGCTGTGCGACGGCAACCCGCTCTTTGCCGAAGAGCTTGCACGCATCGCGCTGGAGAGCGGTGGCCTGGCGCTAGAGCGCAACGTCCCGCTCTCGGTGCAGGCGATGCTCAGCGAGCGGCTTGCAGCCTTTTCCGAACGCGAGCGCGCCGTGTTGATTCGAGCGGCGATCGTCGGTTCGACGTTCGAGGCGCCGTTCGTCGCGTCGATCGCCCAATGCCCGCTCGACGAAGTGCTCGCGATCGCGCAGCGTGCAGTCGAGCGCGGCATTATCGTCGAATCGCCGCAGTCCGCGCACGCTTTTACGTTCCGCCACGCGCTCATTCGCGAAGCGCTGGCCGACCAACTCGTACTCGCGCTCGCGGCGCCGCTGCACGTTCGTATCGCCGCCGAGATCGAGGCGGGCGCCAATGCTGAAGCGCGCGCGTCGGAACTCGCGTACCACTACTCCGCGGCCCGCGTCGCCGAGAAAGCGCGACGTTACAACGAACTTGCCGCACAGGCGGCGTGGGACGTCTATGCTTACCGCGACGCAATCCGATTTTATAGCGCCGCGCTACGCTGGGATTTCCCCGCGGGTCCGGCCCGGGCAGCACTCTACGAGCGGCTCGGTACGCTTCTGTACATCGACGGATGCGGCGAAGAACCGGCGCGTTGGTTCGAGCGCAGCCGCGAAGAGTATGCCGGCTTGGGCAACGTCATAGGGACGTCGCATGCGTTGCTGCTGCTTGCCGACCAATGGTGGGTCGACGCGCGGACGGGCGAAAGTCTGCGCGCGGCGTCGGAAGCTGCGGTCACGCTCGAGCGGCTCGGGCAGACGCAACTCGCCGCGCAAGCTACGCTTTCCATCGCGCGCTTTGCGGTCACGTTGGGCACCGCGACCCAGGCCCAAGCGCATTTGCGTGCCGCGGCCCGGCTGCGCGCGCATTTCGATACCGGGCTGCGTGCGAGTTTCCACGAAGTCCGCGCCGAAACGCGCGCCGCGCTCGGCGATACCGCGGGCAGTTTGGCCGATTGCCGCTACGCGGCGCGGCTCGCCGCGCAAACCGGCGTAAGCGAATTGATCGCGCAAGTGGAAAACAACGTCGCTTTGGTAGCGTGCGATCTCGGCGAGCTCGATCTGGCCATCGCTCACCATCACCGCTCGCTCGACGAAGCGCATCGCACCGGCATGATGTGGCGCGTCGCCTACTCGGCGCTCAACTTCGCGAACACGCTCATGCTCACTGGCGATCTCCGTCAAGCGCGCGCGCTCGTGTGGGAAGCACTCGACTGCGGGGTTACGACCGCAACATTCAAAACGAAGGCGGCTACGGTCGGCATTCCACTGGCGCTTGCGCTCAACGATCGCCGCTTGCTGGACGCTTGCGCCGACGAAGATGCGCTGCATTTCGCCGAACGTTCGCGAGAGATTCAACGCATCGGTTCGGTGGGAGCCGCGTTCGCCGAGCTGCGCGCCGCTCAAGGAGCGCTGCACGAAGCGCGCGCTGTGCTGGCTCGCACGCTGCGCTCGATTCCGCACGGTCATCGCTGCTGGAATCTGTGGCTACAGAGCGGCCAATTCGGCACGCCCGACGACGTTGCTTACGCGCGGACGATCCTCGCGGGGTCGACGGGGCGGCCTCGCATGTTACGCGCGCACGCGCTGCTTCTCGCGGCGCTGGCCGCGCGCTCGATCGACCCTCAGCGCACCGTTCGGTTCGCGCGGGTCGCCCGCGCGCAATTCGAGATTCTGGGCTGGCGTTGGCACGCTGCATTTTGCGCGGAACTCTCCGGCGAACGTGAAGCGGCCGAACTGGCGTACGCGCAGATGGGTGCGGTGCGCGACGTCGAGCGGCTACGGACCATCGAAGAACCGAAGAAAGCGCGCAGCGAGTTGACCGCCCGGCAGATGCAGATTGCCGAACTCGTGGCACAAGGAGAGACCAACCGCGCCATCGCGCAACGCCTGCACATCAGCGAGCATACCGTCGAGCACCACCTGTCAGGCATCTTCACGCGCCTGGGCGTCAAGTCGCGCGCGCAACTCAGCACGTACGTCGCGGGCGCATATAGCGGAAATCCAGGATAGCACCGTAGCGCCCAGGTTCCTATAATGGGAGCAAAGCTTCAGCTGGAGGGCGGCATGTCATTACCGCTACATTTGCGCGTTCTGTGTTCGCTGGTATTGTTCGCGTTCGTCGCGACCACATCCACGTTACCGGCCGGCGCCGGCACCACGGGCTCGGTCTCGGGTCAAATTACCGATGCCGATTCGCATGCTCCGATCGTGGACGCGACGGTTTCGGTCACGAGCCCGTCGCAAAACGCGACGAGCACGACCGACGCGTCGGGCAAGTTTCTGTTCATCTCGCTTGCGCCCGATACGTACACCGTGTCGGTGCAGAAAACGGGATACGGACCGGTCGCGGTCGGTGGAATCTCGGTTTTTGCCGATCAGAATCAATCGCTGCCGCTTTCGATGCACAAGAGCCTGAAAGAGATCGCCAACGTAACGTCGCGCTCGTCTTTGAGTCCCGTCAAATCGGGGACGGTGACCGACGTCTATTCGGTCAATCCCGAAGTGGCGCGCGCGGCGGCGCCGATCGGCGGGGGCGGCGGACTCAACAATGCCTACTCGGCGATCGCCTCGATGCCCGGCGCTTTCGTCCCCAACGGGCAGATGGGCGTCAACCAGACCGTGTATATTCGCGGCGGATACTACGATCAGATCGGGTACGAGTACGACGGCGTTCCGGTCAACAGATCGTTCGACAATTATCCCGCGCACTCGGCGTCGTCGCTGGGCCAGCAAGAATTGCAAATCTACACCGGTGGTGGTCCGGCGAGTTCCAACGCGACGGGGCTCGCGGGCTTCATCAATCAAGTCGTGAAATCGGGCACGTATCCCGGCACGGGGTCGGCTTCCGCGCGTCTGGGCTCGCCGACGTTCTATCATGACCTCTCCGTCGAGGCGGGCGGAGCCTCTCCGAACCGTCTGTTCTCGTACTATGCGGGTCTGAGCGGCTTCAACCAGGACTTCCGCTACTTGGACAACCAAAACGGCGCAGGTTTGGCCAGTGAATTCCCGGTCACATATCCGAGCAACATCACGACCAACCTCGCGTTCTGGCCGTCGGTCTATCCGACGTGCGATCCCGCCAACGCGAATCTGTATGACAACCCCGCCGTCGATTCGGGCATGCTCTTCAACGATCCCGGCTGCTTTTCGTACCTCAATCCGAATTACGGCAACATCGCGATGATCAACGGCCGCGAAGCCGTGGCCAATTTGCATTTCGGGATTCCGCATAAGAATGACGGCGGCCGCGACGACATCCAGTTGTTGTACACCAATTCGTCCCAATATCGCCAATATTATGCCAGCGTGAACGACGCGGGGCCGATCGTACCCGCGCTGCTTAAGATCGGCTTCGTAGGGGCCCCGCAATGGCCGGATTTTTACACCTATCCGAGCGGTACCAAATTTCTCGCGCCCGCGGATGCCCCCGTAATCGGGTACATGTTCCCCGGTTCGCCGTCCAACCGTTGCGTCAACCAGACGGGCCTGGTGGACAATTCTCTGCCGATACCCAATGCGTGCGCGGACGCAACGGTTTCCGCGCTGCCCAACGATTATCGCGATGCCCGGTGGGACAGCGCGAGCATCGTAAAATTACAATATCAGCACAATATGGGCAGCCGGGCATATCTGCGGCTGTTCGGCTACACGTTCTATTCTAATACCAATCGCAGCGGAGCCGTGCAAGAGGGCGTTCCGGGCGCAAATCTCGGAATAACCAACTTCGACTACGAGGTCAACGCCCATACGCGCGGCGGGCAACTGCAATTCGCCGACCAAATCACCGACACCAATCAGATTTCGGCAAATCTCAATTACGTCACGTCGTCAACGCTGCGCTATTACAATTTCAACAACTTCAACACGGGCACGCAGCAGGTCAGCAGCCTCACCAACGGCACGCGATGTTTCGCCGCCGCCGACGGCACGCTGCAAAACGGCATCGAGTCCGTCAACGCCGGCGATGCGGCGCCGTGCAACGACCCAATAACGCAAGGGTCCTTCGAGGCGCCGACGTCTTTTTCGAATGCTGGGAATCCCGAAAACGTCAACTGCTCCGGTGGTTCGAACGATCCGATCCCGGCTAATGCGTGCGCTAACGGCGCCGCGTGGGGATTGACGTTTACCGGTAACCAGGCATCCATCAACTCCGTGACGCCGAAGTTTTTGAACTTTGCGCTCACCGACGAATGGAAACCCAACGACAAGCTCGACATCAACGCGAGCGTGCGTTTCGACCGCGACGAATTCGACTTGACGCCCGTCAATTCGACCGGTAAAAATTTCTGGTACGCGGCGGCGCAAAAAGAGTTCTGCTACAACCCCCAAACGTTCCAACCGGTCACGGTTCCCGAACCGCCGCAGTTCTTGAAGAGCATCAACCCATACGTTTCGTACAATTGTCCGCTCGATCCGACCAGCGGCGTGCAAACCGTCCATCCGGACGGGCAAGGCGGTCACATTCTGCTGACCGACAACTTCAATCCGACCTACGTGCAAACGTACTCGGAGCCGCGGTTGGGATTGACCTATTCGATAAATTCCGATACCGTGCTGCGCTTCTCGGCCGGACGTTTCGCTCAAGAGCCCCAAAACTACGAGGTCGAATACAATAGCCTCGAGCCGAATCTGGCGGCCCAGCTAATCGGGTTCTTGCCGTACGGCTTCAATACGCCGTTCCACAGCGCGGGCGCACAGTTTTCGAACAACGTCGACTTTTCGTACGAGCGGCATTTCAAAGGGACGGACATGTCGCTGAAACTGACGCCGTACTTCCGGTATGCCACCGATCAGCTGTACGAGACGGTGAACATCCCGACGCTCTTCGGCGTTTCGCCGTCGTTCAATGCCGGGACCGAGCGCACCAGCGGCATCGAGCTCGAGTTTACCAAAGGCGACTTCAACCGCAACGGCCTTGCGGGCATATTCTCGTACACGTACACGAACTCCAAAGAGAAATGGCGCAACTTCCAAGGCGTGAGCATCAATCCGGTCGATCCCTACAATCAAGACATCCAAAACTTCAACGCGTTGACCAAAGCGGGCGGCGGCGCGCAATGTTACGCAAATACGATCAGGAAGAAGCACGTGCCGTCGTCCGCGCCGCAGGTGGTCGCCGATCCGTCGTGCCAACCCTACGTCGATCCCGCGAGCGGCTTCGCGTATAACTCGCCGATTTTAAACCCGTATTACAACATGGCGCCGCAACCGCTATTCGATAAGTTCGGCTACTACGATACCGGCCTCGATTACCCGTACATATCTCCCAATACGTTCGCGGTTATCCTGAACTACCGCCACGACAAGTTCTCTCTCACGCCGGCCTTCACGCTCAACCAGGGCGCGACGTACGGCACGCCGGCCGACGTGCAGGGCCTCGATCCGCGCACGTGCCGGGCCAATCAGGGTGACGACGGCATCCCGAACGGGAATCCGCTCGCAGCCGATTACACATCGTGTGGTTCGGCGGCCATCGGGTCGAGCGGAAGCAGTCCGGGACACCTGTACGTTCCAAATCCGGCAATCGGCAAGTTCGACGGTTTCGGTCAGTACCGGCAACCGTGGCAACTCAACGTCGGCCTCCAGATGAGTTACGAGCTTTCGCCCAAGATAACGGCGAACCTGACCGTCGCGAATCTACTGAATCGTTGCTTCGGCGGATCGAGTACGCCGTGGACGAAGCAGTATGCTCCCAACGCCAGCATCTGCGGCTACGGATACAACAAGTTCTATATCAGCAACTACTACAACGGCGCGAGCCCCAACGACACCGCCGCCAACGGCGTCCCGCTCAACCCGTTTTTCGCGCAGCCGTTTACGCCGGCCTATGGTGATACCAATTCCGGTAATTTGCCGCTGCCGCTTCAGCTCTACTTTCAAGTGCAGGTGAAGTTGTAGCCGCGGCGTGCCATTTCGCGCGCACGTTGCGATCGTAGTCGCGCTCGCCTGCACACCGGTGTGTGCGACCGGCCACGGCGGACGCTTTACTCCGAACGCGATGGCGCGGGTGGCCGGCGTTTCGGATGCCGTCGTAACGCCCGACGGGTCGCGCATTGCGTACGTCGTTTCTCGAACCGATTTGGAACGCAACGCTTCGAACGACGAGTTGCACGTCTACACCCTGGCGTCGCATACGGATAGACGTTTGCCGTTCCCGCATTCGTCCTACGTGCAGGTGATGTGGTCGCCCGACGGCAGCACTCTCGCATTTGTCGCGAACGACCGGGCGAGCGGCACCGATCAGCTCTTCGTCAGCGATCTCGATTCGGAGCGGCGAATCACGCACGGGCGTGCCGACGTGCGCAATGCCGCGTGGGGCCCCGACGCGAAGGAGTTTGCATTTACGCGACGCGATGCGCGGCCCATCCGTCACGGAATCGCCGCGTTCGAAGACGCATTCGAAGTCACCGATAACGCGTATCTGGCGACGCAACCGGCTCGGCCCGCGCACGTCTGGGTCGTTTCGCGCGCGGGCGTCGAACGCCGCGTCACGTCGGGCAAGTGGAGTGTAGCCGACGCGGCGCTTTCATGGGCTCCCGACGGTTCGCACGTGCTGTACGAACACGCGCCAAGCGCGACCTATGGGATCGAGGACCGCGCCTACATCGAGCGCGTCGATGTCGTTACTGGGGCGCGAGACGCTCCCGCGCACGCCACGCCCGGAGAGCACGACGCCGTCTACGCTAGCGTTGGGTCCGCCGTAGCCTACTTGTATCCGCGTTCGGGCGATCCGAGCAACGAGTCGGAGCTGTCGGTCGTAACGCCAAGCGGTGACGTCCGCGATCTTACCCGCGGGTTGAACCGGCACGTCGAGTCGTTCGCTTGGGCCCCGGACGGCCGCTCCGTGCTGCTGCGGATTTTTGATCGAACGCGCGTCGGCCTCGCGATCCAGCCGCTGCGAGGAAGCGCGCGCGCGCTCCCCCTAGGCGACGTAACCGCTGCGTCGATCGAATCGGCGGGGTGCGTTACTCGCGACGGCGGAGTCGTCTTCACCGGTGCGACCGCACGGCGTCCGTCCGAGGTGTACTACTTGGCCCCGCATGCCAAAGCGCCCGAACGGCTGACGCACGTCAACGATGCGATCGCGGCGCTCGACTTGGGACGCATGCGGGAGATTCGCTGGCAAAACGGCGGCTTTACCGAGTACGGCGTTTTGACCTATCCTCCGCACTACGATGCGCGCAGGCGCTATCCGCT
The DNA here is from genome assembly GCA_036559125.1 of Vulcanimicrobiaceae bacterium. Classification (GTDB taxonomy): domain Bacteria; phylum Vulcanimicrobiota; class Vulcanimicrobiia; order Vulcanimicrobiales; family Vulcanimicrobiaceae; genus JALYTZ01. The sequence continues at coordinate 61,493 of DATBTT010000079.1, read as the reverse complement.
TGCGATACGCATTCACGGCGGACCCACCGAAACGTCGCTAACGGCATTCGACGCGTTCTATCAGCTTGCCGCAGCGCGCGGGTACGTCGTTTTTGCTCCAAACTATCGCGGATCCAGTAATAACGGCAACGCGTACGAACGCGCGATTTACGACGACGCGAGCGCGGGCCCAGGCTCAGACGTCATGGCGGGTATTGCTGCGGTCGAACGGCTCGGCATCGTAGACCGCTCGCGCATCGGCGTCTCCGGCTGGTCCTACGGGGGGCAATTAACGGCGTGGCTGATCGGGCACCATCATGTCTGGAAAGCCGCGGTGACGGGCGCGGCCGTCAACGATTTGGTCGTCGACTATGCGATTGCGGACGACGTCGACGCGGACCGGCAAGCCTTTCGGGGGCCACCCGACGTGGATGGTAACTTGGCTCTCTGGCGCAGCCAATCTCCCATGTCGTTCGTGAGTCACATTTCGACTCCAACCCTGATCCTGTGCAACGTCTACGACGTGCGGGTGCCGGTCGTCGAGTCGTACGAATTGTACCGCGCCCTGCGCGATCGGGGAGTTCCGGTGCGCTTCTTTGCCTATCCGACGGCGGGCCATCTTCCGCGCGGACCGGTACGCCTGGCGGACGCATACCGTCGCTGGTTGGACTGGTTTGACGCGTACCTGCACCCAACGGTGTATTAAAAGGCGCCTGGGGCGGGTATCAAGTAGGCATGCGTAATCTTCGTACCATCATCATTCCCGCGGTAGCCTTCGTGCTCGCCGCCATGGGGCCGCAAGTCGCGTCGGCCGCATCGACTTTCTACGGTATCACCACGCACGTCTCGACCACGAACATCAAAGTGCGCAATCCGAAAACGCACCAAACGCTGAGTTTCGTACTCTTGCCGAAGTTCGATCAGGTCTTTTCGGACGACGGCAAGACGACGTACCAGATGAAGAACGTCCATGCCGGCCAATACGTGCGAATCATCTACGATCAAGAAGCGTTGGGCATCCGCCACGCCGATAAGATCATTCTATTAAACAGCCGCGATCAAAAGATGGGCAAACAATAACCCAAACCGACCCTTCGACCGGCTCAGGGTGACGGCGACCCCTTCGACCGGCTCAGCGTGACGGCGACCCCTTCGACCGGCTCAGGGTGACGGGATGGCGTCCCGGCTTGGTTTTTTGTCATCCTGAGCTTGTCGAAGGACGGAACACGCGTTGGGCGAAGCGGCGGACGATTTTCGTAAACTCGTCGGGTTTGCGCAACGGCGCAACATGGTCGGTGCGGCCGATTACTTCGACGTCGGCATGCGCTCGCCGGGCGAATTTGCGTTCGTCGCCGCGAAACAGCACGTCCCATTCGCCGTTTACGATCAGCACCGGCTTGTCATAATCCCGTAATAGCTCGCTAGAGATTACGCCGGACCCCGCGCGGCGCACGTCGGCGAAGACGGCGCGATTGAACCGTAGCGGCACGACCACCTCGGCCACTTCGCGCGGGAGCGTCAAGCGGAAAGCAAACGTTATCATGCGTCGTAGCGTCGCAGCCGGAATGCGCGCGGTCGTCCGCATTACCCACTCGTACGGCGATCGTAGCCACCCGTTGAAATCAAGCGTGCAGTCCGCGAGCACGATAGCCGCGGTGCGCTCGGGCGCGTCGTGTGCGAATTGCATCGCTACGTAGCCTCCGAGCGAGTAGCCGATCACGATCGGAGGTGCCTTGAGGACGTCGTCGATGACGTACGACAGCAAAGCGCCGACCGTATCCGTTTCGAACGGCACGTCCGCCAGCGTGCCGTGCCCTGGAAGGTCCAACGTCGCCACATAGTACGCATCGCGGAGCGCATTTGCGTGGCGTTCCCAAATCTCCCGGCCTAGTCGAATACCGTGCACGAAGAGCAGCGGCGGATTCGCCGGGTCGCCGTAGAGCGAATAGGCGCCCGCGAAACGATGCTTCGCGATCACCGCACGTCGAGCAGCACTTTGATCGCTTCGCGCCGGTCCATCGCCGCGTATCCCTCCGCGACGCGGTCGAGGGGCAGCGCTAGATCGAAGACCGGCGAGGGGTCCATGCGTCCGGCAATGACGCTTTCGAGAAGTTCCGGAATGTAGGCGCGCGCCGGCGCGAGCGCGCCGCGCAACGAAATGTTATTAAGAAAGAGGGTGCGTACGGGCAGCGTTTCCACTTTTGCGGGCACGCCGACGAATGCGACGGTGCCGCCCGGACGAGCGAGTTCGACTGCCAGATTCATACTCTCCTGATTGCCGACCGCCTCGACAACGCTCGCCGATCCGCCCTTGGTGAGCTCGAGTATCTCGTCCTTGACCGTTTCGTCGTGAGAATCGAACGTGCGGGTCGCTCCAAACTGCTTCGCCATTTCCAATCGCCTTCGGTTGTGCCCGACCGCGATGACGTGCGCGGCCCCGACGTGTTTCGCGGCCGACAAAACGGCGCAAAGGCCGACGGCACCATCGCCCACGATTACGACCGTTCCACCGCGTTGCGTCCCGGCACTCACAACGCCGTGATGACCGGTTGGCAGCACGTCCGTAAGCGCGGTGCTCGCGGTCAAGAGACGCTCGTCGTGCGCGACTTCGTCGCCGATCTGCACGAGCGTGCCGTCGGCGTACGGAACCCGCACCGCTTCGGCTTGTCCGCCGTTGGCATCGTCGCCCCAGTTGGTCATGTGCGCGCACGACGTTTGCAAACCCGCGCGGCAGTACGCGCAGGTGCCGTCGCTCGAAACGAACGGCGCGATGACGTAGTCGCCTTTGCGCACCGCGCGAACCTCCGTGCCGGTTTCTTCGACAATTCCAAGAAATTCGTGGCCGGTGCGATCGCCGGGAGTCCATTGTGTGACGCCGCGGTAAAACCAGAGGTCCGATCCGCAAATCGCCGCGCGCACCACCCGAACGATCGCGTCGGTCGGTTCCTTGATGACTGGGTCGGCAACCGTTTCGACGCGCACGTCACCGGTGCCGTGATAGACCGTCGCTTTCATAACGAAGGCGTAAAACCGTTTTCGGCGCCCAGGGTTACGAAAGGAAGCGCGCGAGCCCTCGCACGCTTCCCCATACGGGTGCGCAGGGCCTAAGGTAACGGTCCATTGGGGGGAATATCAATCGCCGCCTAAGTTGCTATGCTTGGTACCTATCATGTGCCCAGCGCATTGCCAATGAGCGCGATGGGAGACTATTACGATTACTGGGTGAACGGAAAAGATCTCCGCATATCGCATTTGGCCTTAGGAGGCCGTCCCCGCCGCGCCCTCGCGCAAAGCGAACGGGCGGTTCCGCGCGCAAATGACTGGTGCGCGTTGGAACTCGATCGGTACGATGGGACCGAACCCGCCCTACGCGTCGACGCGCGAGCGCTCGAGCCGGTGCGGCACGTGCTGGTCCACGGCAGCGTCGCTACGGGCGAAACGTGCGGGTTCAGCGACGTGGACGTCGCGGTCATTCTCGACGATAGCCGGTCATTTTCGTGCGACCAGCACGAGGCGGCGGTTGCTGAGTTGCGTTTGCTGCTCGCCGGCGCCTATGGGTTCGACCGGCTGATGCACCATGGTCTGATGTTCTTTATGACGAGTGGTTTGGGAGCATACGATCAGACCTTTCTGCCGATCGAAACGTTAAAACTTGCGCGCGTAGTCCACGGCCCACGGTCGTTCGCGTTCCACTCGTCGACGGTCCCTCCGGAACTGTTTCGAGAGCGCTTGCGTAACGCGTCCGAAAGCTTGCGCAAGCGATTTTCGAGCGCGGCTTTTTTAGAGAACGATTTTGCTTTAAAGACCGTCCTGTCCGGTGTGTTGCTCATGCCCTCGCGCGTTCTTGCGACGCGCGGGATTCACGTGTACAAGCGCGATTCGTTTCGGCGCGCTCGCGAGTTCTTCGATGAATCGTCCTGGGAACTCGTCGAGCGCGCCGAGGCGTTGAGATCGCTTTGGATTCGGCCACGGCCTTCCCTGGCGGGATGCGCCGTTCCAAGGCGGGCGCACCCGCATCTGCGTTCCATCGTCGAAAGCCGTTTCGGACCGCGACTCAACACCCGGCGGCTCTCGCGTAAAATGATCGAAGGACTGGAGCGCAGTGCGCGCGCGTTTTTCGAGCGCGTTGAGGTTTTGGCGTGAACGTGTACGACCTACCGCGGCTCGCGAGCCGCGATGCATACGAATCGGCCGTAGCATCGTATGTTGCGGCCGTGGCGCCGCGCGCGAGCGCGGTGTATCAAGTGGGTAACCTCACGTACCCGGGCCTCTCCGACATCGATCTCTTGGTTGTTCCCGACCGTCCGCGCGCCGACAATCAATACTACTATTCGGCCTCCGCGCGCGTGCCGCGCCCGTACGAGCCGTTCTTCCTTCACGAGCCATTCGTCGTTCCGCAGACGGTCGCAGACGTGATGCGCTATACGACGCACGCGCACCGCCGTCTGCTTGCGGGGACGGACGTGCTCTCGGCGCAGGTTCCCACGGACGACCCGGACGCCGCATGGTGCCGGGTATTGGAATCGTACTGCGCCTACGCAAGTTACGCGGCCCGCACGCGCGCCGGCCGTACGCTCAACGGGCGATGGTGCATCGCGATCGCTAGCGCGATGCGCTTCTTTTTGATCGACTTCGACCGCATTTTTTCGACGTCATATTCGCAAAGCTATGCGCGGTCCATCGATGCAATTCGAGCGACGGCTTTCGAAGGCGACGTGCGGGACGCGATCCTTTGCGCCTGGGAACAATTCATCGCGACCTTTGACGTAGCCGAACGCAACCTGGCGCACCATCTCGGTGTGGACGAGGCCTCCCTTTGCGCCGCGGCCCGCGGCCTCCTGAGCGGCGGCCGGCGGCGCGACGCAATCGCGCGCTATCACGACGAACTCGAACGCTTCGGTTTCCCGTACGGTCACGTTTTTCTCGTGGCGGCCTACGACGACGCCGTGCGCACCGTTCGGCCACCGCCGTACGCGCGATACGTCTGCCGGAATTATTACCGCATTCAGCGCCGTCTTCGCGGGCACGCGCATGTCTGACGCGCCGGCGTTCTCCGTCATCATACCGACGTACAATTGCGCAGCCTATATCGCCGGCGCCGTCGGCAGCGTTCTGGGTCAAACGATGCACCCATCGCTATACGAAGTGATCGTCGTCGATGACGGTTCCACGGACGGCACGCAGCGGGCGGTCGAGGCCTTCGAAGGCCGCATCACCTACATTCGCAAGGAAAACCACGGCGCGGCGAGCGCGCGTAATGTTGGAATAGCGCACGCGAGCGGCAGAATAGCGGCATTTCTCGACGCCGACGATTATTGGCTGCCGGGCAGACTCGAGTCGATTCAGCGCCTTTTCGACATTCGCCAAGATTGCTTCGTAACGACCGATTACTATGTCGAGCGCTGCGGAGAGCGCTCGGAAAAGCCGTATTATTTGTCGCGCGGTCTTCTCGGTCTTTTCGAACTGCGGGCCGCCCTGCAGCTCGAGTTCGCGGTCGAGGACAACTTCATTAACGGTATGACCGTCGTTCCGTTGCGCATGATCGCGCAAGTCGGCGGTTTCGACGAAACGCTCAAGTATGGGGAAGATTGGGAATTGTGGCTCAGGTTGCTCGACGCCGGGTTCCCCGTTCGCATCGTGCATCACGCATCTGCGGTCTACCGCTTTCAGCGGCCCGGCTCGACGACGACGCGGCACGATTATGAGATGGCCCAAAACCGTGTGACCATTCTCGAGCGCTATCCGGCGTTCGCTTCTCCGCGCAGATTGCAAAACGCAACGGCGTCCATGCACCGCATCGGACTCAAGCGCGCGATTCGGGCCGCGTCCCTGCGAGGCGCGCTGAGGCACGGGATGGCGCTCGCCGCAGGTGGGAACGTGCGCGCCCTGTGAGCCTTTGTGCCCGTAAAAACGGACTAATCGAAGACCGCCAAGGACTCTATGCCCGTCCTTTCAAGGGCGCTATGCTGGGACTCCAATGAACGGGCCGGCATTAGTGCACGCCGACATAGGGGCGTCCTCCGTATCGGGGCCGACGGACGTGCTCGGCTTTTACGACCGCTGGGTGAACGGGCGCGACATGAGATCGCTTGCGGCTTTACGGAATTCCGTTCCAAACGGTCTACCGAACCCCGCGACCGGACCGGCTCCGGTGCGCGTGTATGGGGAAGTGCAACGCATGGTCCTCGCTAAGGCGGCCCCCGGCATCGATTTGCCGGCTTTGTCGCCGGAGCGATTGCGGCCAATTCGCTCGGTTATTCTACATGGCAGCCAAGCAACCAGCGATACATGCGCTTTCAGCGACGTCGATATCGCCGTCGTGCTGGAAGACCGCATTCAGTTTGCCGCGGCCGCGCATCGCGACGCCGTAACGGAACTCAAGCGCCTGCTTCGTGCGATCTACGCGTACGATCCGCTGATGCATCACGGCTTGATGTTCCTCGAAGCCGGCGCATTGGACGCCTACGACCAATCGTTTCTTCCTCTCGACACTTTACGCGTGGCTCGCGTGCTCCACGGCAGTTCGACGCTTGAGATTCGACAGGTCCCGCCCGACGCTCGCGGCGCCCGGTTACGAGCCTCGAGGGCGATCGCTACGCTGCGCCGCATGTTCGAATCGGCCCAGTACGAAGGCAACGATTACGCTTTCAAGCGCCTGCTTTCGAACGTGCTGCTCTTTCCGGCCCTCATCGCGGCCGCGCGCGGCGACTTCGTGTACAAGCGCGAGTCGTTCGGATTGGTTCGCGAATGGTTTTCCGGCGCAGATTGGGCCGGAATCGAACGTTCGGAGTCGCTGCGAAGCGCCTGGCGGCGCCCGGCCACGCATCTGTTGCAACGCTGTTTGTCGGCGTTGCGGGCCCATCCATGCGCGCAAATACGCTGGTCGCCGACATTCGCGCCGCGCGCGAACGTGCAGCGGGTTCTCGGCGACCGTTCGGGTATCTGGCGCGACGAAATCATGCGGACGCTACGCAGAGGGGAAGAGCTACTGACGTGAAGATGACCGATTTTCCCGTGAAAGTCGATCGCGCGCTCTACGACGAAGCGGCCGCGCTCTACGCGGCGAAAGTTGCGAGCCGGGCGACGGCGGTGTACACGATCGGAAACATTACGTTCCCCGGTCTCTCCGACCTCGATTTACTCGTCGTCACGTCGGCGCATCAGGCGGACAACGCGCAATTTTTCTCCGTGTCGTATCGTCTTGCGGAACGCTTCGACCCGGTGTTTCTGCATAATCCACTGATAGTGCCCGGCGAACACCTCGACGTATTGGCGTACACGACGCATCAACGGCGCCACCTGATCGGAGGAAAGGATGTTTTCGCCGGGGCGTCTTTCGTCGAAACGGACGAAGAGCGGTGGTGCAAACTTCTCGAAGGCTATTGCACGTACTCGACGTTCGTCGCCCTCGTCGAATCGACGCAGTCGATTCGTGGGCGGCGTCTGATAGCGAAGGCAAGTTCTCTGCGATTCAGTCTGCGCGAACTCGACGCCCTATGCGGCACGGCGCACGCGCAAGCGTACGCGCGCGAATTGGACGACATTCGCAGTTCGTATTTTTCGCGGGATCCTGCCGAAGCGCTCGCCGCCGCATGGCACGAGTTCAAGCGCATGTTTGACGAAATGACGCGGTCGCTTCGCGAGATACTCAACCTTGACCGCAACCAGCCCATCGATGACTTCGCGCGCCGCGTCTTTAGAGGCGGAATTCGGCTCGACCGCATCGACGCGAAGTACCTCGCGGCGCGGTCGCTCGCCATCGATCGATATCACGAAGAATTGGCGGCGATGCGGCTACCTTTCGGGCAAGTCTTTTTCTGGGAAGCGCACGGCGACCGGGCGCGGTTGTACGCGCAAGGACCGGTTCACAACAAGCTCTACCGGGCTAAGTACAAACTCGAGCGCATGCTCGACGCCGCAAAGAATAAAGAAGACGCGACTACGCATTCCTAGTTTGCGCAATCGATCATGAGCAGCATAGCCAAAAAGAGCATCGAGACTTTTGTCGCGCGCACCGTCATGCAGGCCTTCGGAATCCTCGGCGGGATCGTCATCGCGCGCGAGCTCGGAGCGCAAGGCAAGGGCGTGTTTTCCTATGCGCAAACGGTATTCCAAGTGATCCTGATGCTCTATGCCGGACAGGCCGCGGCTATTTCGTGGCAATACGGAAAGCGCGCGCGGAGTAGCTTGCCCGTTTTCACATCAGCAATGAAGGTGTTCGTATGGTCTGCGGTGCCGATCGCAGCCGCGGTTGGCGTCGTCGCCTTCGCCGCGCCCGATCAGCGTATACTCTACGCGGTGGCGGTCGCTCTGCCGTTCGCTCTCTTTTCGCAGCTGTGCACGGGCTTCTTCTTAGCGGACAGCAACGTGCGCGTGCTCAACATACAGATGACGTTCCCTACGATCGTGGCATCGCTCGCATACGTCGTCTTGCTCGTTTTTGCGCATGCCGGAGTCCAGACATTGCTGGCTGCATGGGCGGCAACCTATATTTGCGGCGCCGCGTATTCGGCTATCACGCTGCTCCCCACGTTGGAACGCGGGAACGACGCCCAAGAGCGTGGCCTCGTGCGAGAACAAGTAACGTACGGATCCCAAATCAGCATCAACAGCGTCGTATCGTATCTGAATTTTAGAATCGACGTCTTTCTCGTGCTCTTCATGCTGGGACAAACGCAGCTGGGCATTTACTCAGTCGGAATCGCCATCGGCGAGGTGATGTTCCAGTTGAGCCGCCCGATCGTGACTTCGGCGTTCGGTCGCATAGCGCGTGGCGAGAAAGACGAAGCAGCGAGCTTGACGGCAACCTGCATGCGTCATTCGGTTGTGCTCGTCGTGGCCGCATCAGTCGTCGCGTTCTTTATCGGGCCGGCGCTCGTAACCGCGGTGTACGGCGAGTCATTCGCCGGAGCCGGGCCGGTCCTACGCATGCTGCTGCCTGGAATCGTCGCCTATAGCATGATGCCGGTACTTGCCACGTTTTTTGCTCAACAACTCGGCTCTCCGCGAATACCGCTGACGTTCAGCAGCATTTCAACGGTGTTGTGCGCCCTCATAACCGCCGCAACGCTAAAACATTTCGGAATACTTGGGGCGGCTGCTGCGACTTCTACGTCATACGGCATCGCATTCGGTTTGGCGGTCGCGTATTTTTCGCGGCGCACCGGTCTGTCCGTTCGCCAAATCTTCGCGTTTTCAATGGAGGACGTGAAACCGTACCGGCGCGTTGCTTTGCACGCGATTGCTTGGCCGGGCTCACTCGTAGCTCGTTGGGGTGGCGGACGCTAGCCGAATCGGCAAACCGGGTGGCCGTTAGGTACTCCCGACCGCCCGTCAAATTGAGCTAAAAGGCTCGTTTCAAACGCCGCTGCTAGAGATAAATTGGTATTCTAGGCGTCTGCTTTTAAAGAATAGAGCTAGAGCGTCTTTCGAAGAGCGGAGTGCTTTGAGTGAAAGCCCGGAGATTGTGTTAGGCGCCCCCGGCGCCCGTTTGGGTATGTCGGGCAACGTCGCGTCTTCGGCAAGGCGAGCGATCCGCCACGCGTCGAGCGTTCTCACCGCTCTGGGTTTGGTTGCAGCGTTTACGTCGGTTGCCGCCGCCGCTTGTGGAACCGACCGCTGGCCACCCAAAGTCCTTTCCGATCGGGATGCGGCGTCGATCGCTTGGACGGCGCGCGATACGTCGATCGACGCATTAAGTGCATTACCCGCGCCCAGAACGCTGCCCTACGACCGTAGAATTGCTCCCACGGAGACGCAGGTCTTCAGACTTAAAAATGTGACGCTCGAAGCGCTGCGATCCATGGACGACGGCGATTTCCTCTTGGTGCTCGGCGACGCGAGCGCGCGAACGATGATCGCAGAAGCTCCGGATCCGGCGTGCGTGCGTAACGGTTTACTCGCGAGCGAAACGGCGGCCGTGCGCAGCGCCCTTGGGAAGTATCATCCTTCGCGAGCGTGGTCGCATCCTAACGCGCTGGTTTCGATTTCAGGCATTGGATTTTTCGACTATACCGGTCAGGCTTCGAATCCCGGAGCCGCCACAAATGGAATCGAGCTCCATCCGATTCTCTCGCTGTGCTTCGGCAGTGATTGTTCCACGAAACCGCCAGAAAATGAGCCGGCGATATCTTCGCCGTCACCTGCGCCGACTGCTCAGCCATTGCGTTCGGTCGCGTCGGCTCCTACGATTCGACGATTTGCCGCGTCTGCGTCCACTGCCGGATACGCGTCCGCGGTTTTAGGCGATAGTCCCACGCAGTATTTCGAACTGAACGAAACCTCGGGTCCGACCGCGCGCGATAGTTCCTCGAGCGGGAACGACGGTACGTATGTAGGTTCGGTGCTCTTCGGAGCTCCGGGCCCGCTCTTAAACGAGCCGTCGAGCGCCATCTCGCTACCCGGAGGATCAACCAGCGTCGGCGTGAGCGTTCCTTCCCCGAACGCGGGCGCGGGCAGCTCGTACTCGATCGAAGTGTGGGTGTATCCCATTCTCGGATCTGATTACATGACGATTTGGGGCACCGGTTCTCGGCGCTTGCTTCTCAGTAGTTCCGGCGTCCTGCTCTCGCAGTTCAATGGGAATTTTTTCTCGAAAGGCGCTCTATCGCCGAACGCATGGCACGACGTCGTCTTCGTTTACAATGCAGGGTCCGGAACGGAGAGCTACTACATCGACGGCGTGCTCGATAATAGCGCGTCGATTTCCAGCAGTGCCGCGGCATTTACCGCGCGGTACTACATCGGCCAGTACGATGCGAGCGCAAATTACAAGTGGCACGGGAAGATCGCGGAGCACGCGTTTTACAAGTCGGCGCTGTCGACGGCACAAGTAACGAATCATTACGAAACCGCGGGTTACACGCCGGGAGCTCCGTCGACTCCGACGCCCGCGAAACCCGGCTGCGCGGGATACCGCTGGCCGATCAAAGTGGCGTTGGACTCGGGCGCGAATTCGATCGAAATGGCGGCTCGGCCTACGACGATCGCAGCGCTTACCGCACTCACGGCGCCGGCCGCAGATAATTCCGCGCCGCGAATCTCGGGGACCGAAACGACGAATTGGCAGCTCGTTAACGTTACGCTCGACGAACTATTTTCAAATCCCGACGGGGATTATCACATGGCGTTGGACGACGGAAGCGGCCACACGATGGTGGCGGAGAGCGCGAATCCGACTTGCGCGCAAGGCGGCCGCTTGGAGACGCAAATCACCCAAGTCCGCCAAGCCATCGACGCGAAATACCCGGCAATAAGCGATCTGCACCCTAATTCGCCGGTGACGGTCGAAGGTATCGGATTTTTCGACACGTTCGCATCGCTGCCGGGACAAGCCGCCAACGGTATCGAGTTGCACGCCGTGACTGCGATCTGTTTCGGCTTGAATTGCGCGAACCCGGCACCCACTCCAACGCCGTCACCGACCCCGACGCCGACGCCAACGCCGAGTGTAACGCCGACACCGACGGCGACGCCGGCCCCGACTCCGACACCCGCCGGCACGCCCACGCCGTCATCGGCGTATGCGTCGATGATCCTGAGTTTGAATCCCTCCCAGTATTTCGAACTCAACGAACTCTCCGGGTTGGCCGCGCGCGACAGTTCCGCCACGCGGATCGACGGTGCGTACTTGGGCCCGGTAACCTACGGGGTCATGGGGCCGCTGCTCGACGAGCGATCCACGGCCGTTTCGCTTCCGGGTGGCACCTCAAGCGTCGGAGCCAGTTTGCCGAATCCAAATGCGACCAGCGGCACGTCGTACTCGATCGAGACGTGGGTGTTTCCTATTTTGGGATCCGACTACATGACGATGTGGGGAAGCGACGGTCAGCATCGGCTTTTAGTCAGTGGTACGGGACAATTGCTTTCGCAGTTCGCCGGTAATTATTTCTCAAAGGGCTTCTTAACCGGCAATCACTGGCACGATGTCGTCTTCGTCTATAGCGCACCGGCATCGACCGAGAGTTACTACATCGACGGCATATTCGACAGCAGCGCGACGCTCTCAAACGGCTCGGCTGCATTTACGTCGCCATATGATCTCGGTCAATACAGTCCAAGCTCGCCATACAAGTGGCACGGCGATATGGGTCAGCACACGTTCTACAAGAGCGCATTGACCGCGCAGCAAGTCGCGCAAATGTATTCGACGGCCGGTTACGGGCCATCGCCATCGCCATCGCCGACGCCATCGCCGACGCCATCGCCGACGCCGACGCCATCACCGACGCCGACGCCATCACCCACGCCGACGCCGACGCCTACATCCACGCCAACCGCGTCGCCGACCCCGGTGCCGACGCCGACGCCGGTCGGGACGCCGACTCCCGCCTCGTCGTATGCATCCGTGGTCCTGAGTTTCAACCCGAGCCAATACTTCGAACTCAACGAACTTAGCGGACTAACCGTCCACGACAGTTCGGTTACACATGTCGATGGGACGTATCTGGGACGAATCACGTACGGCGTCGTGGGACCGCTCCTCGACGAAAACTCCACGGCCATCTCATTGCCCGGCGGCACGTCGAGCGTCGGAGCGCGTTTACCCAATCCGAATGCTACGAGCGGCACGTCCTATTCGATCGAGACTTGGCTTTACCCAATCCTCGGCTCGGGCTGGATGGCCGCTTGGGGCGCCGACGGGCAGCATCGTTTATTGGTTAGCTCGAGCGGACAAGTGCTCACGCAGTTTAGCGGGAATTTCTTCGCCAAGGGTTTCCTCAGCGGTAATCACTGGCACGACGTCGTCTTCGTTTACGATGCACGCGCCAGTCGCGAAAGCTATTATATCGACGGCGTCTTCGATAGCAGCACGGCGCTCTCAAACAGCTTAGCCGCGTTCGCGTCCACATACTATCTCGGTCAATACAGCACGGGCTTACCATACAAATGGCACGGCAGCATTGGCGAGCACACGTTCTACAAGAGCGCTCTGAGCGCACAGCAAGTCGCGCAGATCTACTCGGCAGCCGGGTACGGCCCATCGCCGTCGCCATCACCATCACCATCACCGACACCGACACCGACACCGACGCCGACGCCGACACCAACGCCGACGCCGACGCCGACGCCGACGCCGACGCCGACGCCGACACCGACACCAACACCGACGCCGACGCCAACGCCAACGCCGACGCCAACGCCGACGCCGACACCAACGCCGACGCCGACGCCAACGCCGACACCGACACCGACGCCAACGCCGACACCAACACCGACGCCGACTCCGACGCCGACTCCGACGCCGGGGGTGCTGTCGGCGTCGCCGGGTGCGCTTTCATTCGGTGATACGGGCAGCGCGAATGCGGCTCAGTTGGCGATTTCGGAGAATCAGTACGGTGGTCAGTTTACGATCGATGCGGCTGCGTGCGCGAACATCGTCACGGTCGGCACGCTCGTATTCCCGGGGCCGTCGGGTTCGACGACCGTCACACCGCAAAACTCCGGGTCGTGTTCGTTGGGCGTAAGCGACGACCACGGCGGATCGCTCAGCGTCCCGGTAACGGTCACGACGCCGACGCCTGCGCCGACACCGACGCCGACACCGACGCCGACACCAACACCAACACCAACACCGACGCCGACACCAACGCCGACACCGACACCGACGCCGACGCCGACGCCAGGCGTACTGTCGGCGTCACCGAGTTCGCTTTCGTTTGGCGATATCGGCAGCGCGAATGCGGCCCCGTTAGCGATTTCGGAAGATCAGTATGGTGGCCAATTTACGATCGACGCATCCGCGTGTGTCAATGTCGCCACCGTAGGCACGCTCGTGTTTTCAGGACCATCGGGCTCGACGACGGTCACGCCGCAGAATTCCGGTTCGTGCTCGCTCTCGGTTTCCGACGATCACGGCGGCACGATCGGAGTTCCGGTTACCGTCACGACGCCGTCGCCAAGTCCGGTTCCGTTAATAACACCGACGCCGGCACCGCGGTCGTGAACCGGTATCTCTGCGCCGCGATGCTCGGAGTGGGGTCCGGCATGCGAACGAGCGCCGCTCCGTTTGCGGCTCGCTGGAAACGTAGCGGCGTTTTTCCGCGGGGCGCCGCCGTGGCGCTCGCGGGAGAGCTGCTGATCGACAAAATGCCGTTCGCGGGGCCGCGTACGGGGCCCGGCGCGCTCGTCGCGCGCGCCGCCGCCGCGGCCTTCGCTGCATGCTCCGTTGAGGCAAATACCGGCCGGCAGCGCACTGCGATCGTCGCGCTTGCTGCGGCCTGCGCGGTTGGTTCGGCTTTTGCGATGATGAGCGCACGCAGATCGCTCGTCGCGAAAACCGGATTGCCGGACCCCGCGGTCGCGCTGCTCGAAGACGCGTTAGCGATATGGCTCGCGCTTGCTGCCTTGCGTGCGAACGGGAACGCGTAGCGGCCCGGACGAAACTCGTCGCATGCTCAGCACGATCGCGCTTTTGCTCGCCGTCTCCGCTCCCCTCAACAACGGCCCCTGTCTCGACTCGGTGGTTGCCGTTCCGCACACCCTCCACGGCACGGGCACGTCGTCCGAAGTCGTGCGCATCGATAAAATAGTCGCGACCTCGACCATGATCGAGGGCGAAATAATCGGCTACGTGTATACGCGCCAAGACGGTACGACCTACCTCGGTCAGCGCCAGGACGATTACATGTCGGCCGCCGATAGTACCGCGATAAACGCCGTGTTCAACTCCACGCACATGCCCAACGCGACGGTAACGCAATTTCCGCCGGAACGTCTCTACGGAGTCAAGACGAATTACCAGCAAACATTTCAAGTGAAGATCCCGCAAAATGCTTGGGATCCGCTGCACATCCGAATCGACCCCTGCGTCGCCTGGCCTGCAGGCCAAGCGCTTCCCGATCCCATCCCCTAGTCTGGCACTCTACGCATCCGATTGCTAAAATGGTGGGTTTTACGAGGCAATGGCTTTTGACGACCCTCGCTCGGAAATCGAGCGGCTCTTTGCCGAGCTAGTCCGGCGAGGGCGAGGCGGCCGCTTCGAACCGAACGTCGACGTCTTGCTGGACGAATGCGGCGGATTGCTCGCGGTGCGAGTCGAGGTCGCCGGAGCCGATTCTGAGAGCCTGCGCGTATTCGTGGACGAACGCCACCTCTTCATTGCCGGCCGTCGCGTGGACGCGGCCGATCGCCGGAGCGGATCGTTCTTGCAAAAAGAAATCGAATACGGCGACTTTATCAAAAAGATCCACTTGCCCGTCGCCGTGCAATACGGCGAAGTTACCGCGACCTACGGCGATGGCATTCTGACGATCGCATTGCCAATCGCCGATCGCGAGTATATTCCCACTACGCGCACCGAAATTCGCATGATCGTCAAGAGGACTCTCGTTTAGTAATGCCCGCGCAACAGCAGCAACGCTCGCCCATTGTCGCCGCCAATTCGATCGGCATCTTGCCGCTGCAGGAGGCGGTACTTTTCCCCAATACCGTCATTCCACTCGCCGTCGTCAAAAAGCCCGGTATTCAGTTGGTCGAAGAGGCGCTGCGCGAAGGCAAGCCTATCGGTCTGACGGTTCTCAAGAACAAGGATACGGAAAACCCGGGTCCGGATGACGTTCAGCGCATCGGCACCATCGGTACGGTCCAGAAGATGCTCAAGGTCCCCGACGGTACGCTGCGTTGCATCGTCGCCGGACAGTCGGTTTTCAAGATCGAGCGCTTCACGCAGGAGCAGCCGTACTTGGTGGCCTCCTATACCGAACTACCCGATCTTACGCGCGACTCCGAAGAGTTGACGGCGATGCAACGCAATCTCGCGACGCTGTTTCAGAAGCTGTTGAGCTATCTGCCGCAAGCACCGCGCGAGATGGAGATGGAAGTCCAAAACATTACGGACCCCAATCTCTTGACGTATTTCGTCGCGTCGACCATGCGTCTGGAAACCGTAGAGCGCCAAGCGATTCTGGAAGAACGTCACACCGAGAAACGCATGCGCAAGCTCACAATGCTGCTCACCAAGGAGCTCGAGGTCGTCGAACTGGGTCATAAGATTCAGTCCGACATTCAGCGCGAGATGGAGAAGAATCAACGCGAGTTCTATCTTCGCCAGCAGCTGCGAGCAATTCAAGAAGAACTTGGCGAAGTCGACCCTCAACAGGCCGAGACCAACGAGCTGCGCCAGAAAATCGACGAAGCGCAAATGCCCGAAGACGCGAAGAAAGCGGCCGATCGGGAATTGGAGCGGCTCTCCAAAGTTCCGCAGGCAAGCCCCGAGTACAGCGTCATCCGCACGTACTTGGATTGGCTCGTGCAGTTGCCTTGGAGCAAGGAAACGACCGATCACATCGACATCGTCAAGGCGCGTACGATTCTCGACGAAGATCACTACGATCTCGAGAAGATCAAAGATCGAATCATCGAGTACTTGGCCGTCGGCAAACTCAAGAACCGCCTGACCGGTCCGATCCTGTGTTTCGTCGGCCCGCCGGGCGTTGGAAAAACGTCGCTCGGGCAGTCGATCGCGCGCGCGATGGGACGGAAATTCGTGCGCCTTTCCGTTGGAGGCGTGCGCGACGAGGCAGAGATTCGCGGCCATCGCCGGACCTACATCGGCTCGATGCCCGGAACGATCGTTCGCGCGATTCGCGACGCCGGAACGCGCAATCCCGTGGTGATGATCGACGAGATCGACAAAGTCGGATCGGACTATCGGGGCGACCCGCAATCCGCGCTCCTCGAAGTGCTCGACCCGGAGCAGAACAACAGTTTCCGCGATCACTATCTCGATCTGCCTTTCGATCTTTCGCAAGTGCTATTCGTTTGTACGGCTAACAGCTTGGACACGATCAGCCCTCCGCTGCGCGATCGCATGGAGATCATTCAGCTTGCCGGTTACACGGAGCTAGAAAAAGTGCAGATCGCCAAGCGCTATCTGATCAAAAAGCAGCGTGCGGCAAACGGGCTCAAAGACTCGCAAGTGCAGATTAGCGATCCGACGCTCAAGGCGATCATTACCGACTACACCCGCGAAGCGGGGGTGCGCAATCTCGAACGCGAGATCGGTACGGTGTTCCGTAAGGTGGCACGCAAGATCGCCGAGTTTCCGCGCTTTAAAGCGCGGATCAAACCCGAGAGCCTGGTGGAATATCTGAGCAGGCCGCGCTTCTACAATGAAGTCAAGAAACGCGTGGCGTCCGTCGGCGTCGCGACGGGAATGGCGTACACGCCGGTCGGCGGCGACATTCTCTTCATCGAGACGCAATCGATGCCGGGGACCGGTAAATTGGTCTTAACCGGACAGCTAGGCGACGTGATGAAGGAGAGCGCGCAGGCCGCCGTATCCTTCTTGCGCTCCCGCTCGAGCGAGCTCGGTCTCGCCGACGATTATTTTAGCAAGCACGATCTGCACATTCACATACCGGCGGGCGCGACGCCGAAGGATGGGCCGTCGGCTGGTATTTCGCTCGCGACGTCGATCGCTTCGATGCTGACCGGAATCAAAGTAGATCCCGATCTTGCGATGACCGGGGAGATCACCCTTACGGGGCAAGTCTTGCCGATCGGTGGTCTGAAAGAAAAGGTGCTCGGAGCAAAACGCGCGGGCATCAAAAAGATTCTCTTGCCGAATCGCAACGAGATGGACCTCGACGACATCCCGAAAGAAGTTCGAGACACGATGTCGTTCGTGCCGGTGGAAGAGCTTTCCGAGGTTTTTCGCCACGCTCTTGGCAAGCGCATCATAACGCCGGTGGAACTTGGTAACGCCGAAGGTCGCACCAACAACGTCGTCCCGATGCGGCGCAGCTCGCTCAAGCGCGTTCGCGTGGACCGCAAGCGCCGCAACGGCGTCGCGACCACGCGCAAGCGCTAGCCTTAGCTCGGAACGATCGCCTGCGCGTCGTATGTCGGCGCGCACTCGTCGTACGTTTCCGTCGTTTCGTCGAAGAGGTGGAACCGCTCGAGTGGTCGCGCGTAGACGTGAATCGTCATCGTAGCGGGTTCCAGCGCGACGCACCTATGTAGGTCGAGATCGTTCGAACGCACGTCGAGATCGCCGGGGGCCAAATGCGAATCCGGCTGCGGAGCGAGCGTCGCACGCCCCGCAACGGTACCGTCGTCGGTACGCCGGAAGTTGTCGACCCGCATGCGGCCGGTCGCGAGACCGAACCAGCAGCGCCGCGTTCCATGGTCGTGAATACCGGTCGATGCTCCGTCGGGCCAGTACAGCGCGAGCAATTCAAATGCGTCGTCGCGAAAGAGTAGCGTTCGCGTGTACGCGCGCGGTTGCTCCGTCGTCGTCGCAACCCGTATCGCCGGCTTCTTTCTAATCGCGACGCCTAACAGCGCGCCGACGGCATCGTCGGGGCACGCGGCAAGGTCGAGTCCCCGAAGGCCATCGACGAGCGTATGAAGTGCCATCCTATCGGCAATGATCATAGCGTTGGAAATTCGAGGCGCGAACGTACTGCGCCTCGCAGGCTGCTAGGGTCTGCTAGGTTCGATAGCGCGCACCCAAGGCGGCGGGAATCGCATCGAGCGCGGCAAGATCTTGCGCGTCCAGCGTGACGCGCCCGGCGCCGGAGTTCTCTTCCAGATACGCCATGCGCTTGGTGCCCGGAATGGGAATGACGTCGCGACCCTGCGCGAGCACCCATGCGAGCGCAATCTGGCCGTTAGCTGCCCCGTGGCGCTGGGCCACCGCGCCGACCTCGTTGACGATGCTCTCGTTGGCTTCGAAGTTTCCGGGGTCGAAGCGTGGCAAGGTGGCGCGGAAATCTCCCGGCGCGATCTCCTCTGCCCGCAGTCGACCGGTAAGAAACCCCCGGCCAAGCGGCGAGTATGCCAGCAGCGCGACGTCGTGCGCGGCACACCACGGCAACACCTCGGGCAACACGTCTCGCGTCCAAAGGGAGAGTTCGGATTGAAGCGTCGCAATGGGATGAATTGCGTTCGCGCGCTCGATGGTGGCAACGTCAACCTCGGAGAGCCCGAGAGCACGAACCTTGCCCTGAGCAACGAGTTCGGACATTGCGCCGACGCTTTCCTCGACGGGTACGTTCGGATCGACGCGGTGCAATTGATAGAGATCGATCCTATCGACGCCCAATCGTTTCAACGATGCATCGCATGCCCGCTTGATGTAAGCCGGGCTGCCGTCGCGCCTTTGCGGAGCCGGGTCGTCGCTTTTCTTGGGGACGATTCCACATTTGGTCGCGACCGTAACGCGATCGCGTTTCCCGCGAAGCGCCTTGCCGAGCAGTTCCTCGTTGGTAAACGGTCCGTACATATCGGACGTGTCGAAAAGCGTCACGCCGAGGTCGATCGCGCGATGTATTAATGCGATCGCGTCGCGTTCGCCGGCGGCAGTGCCGTACGCCCAGGTGAGCCCCATCGCGCCGTACCCGATTTCTCCGACGGCGATGCCGGACGAACCGAGGACGCGTTGCTTCATTGACGATTCCATCAGAGAAGCCGTATACCCGCGCCGGGCGCCCCTTTATCGGGACGGCGCACGCACAGCGGTTTCGAGAATGCCCGTCCCGAGGGGCTTGATAAGAACGAGGAGTCACCGGGACGAGCACTCGCGTTGGTAACGATGGGTTCGTACGCGAAGTTCCGCCGGCGCATGGGTCATCCGCTAACCTGTATAAGTATGCCCGGCCATGAAGAAGAATTTATTGTTCATTCCGGGTCCCGTTACGGTCGCCGATCCCGTCTTAGCCGCAATGGGCAAACCGATGATCGATCACCGCGGACCGCAGTTTGCATCGCTGCTCGAGAATCTGACGGCTCGCATGCGACCGATCTTCGGCACTGCGGGCGATATCGTTTTTCTCGGTTCGTCGGGGACGGGTGGATTGGAAGCGGCCGTCGCCAGCACGTTCGGCGCCGGCGATACGCTGCTCGCGTGTCCCGTAGGCGTCTTCGGACGCCGCTTGATCGCGATCGCACGGACGTACGGCTGTAAGGTTGAGGTTCTGGAAACCGAACTCGGCCACGCGCTCGATCCGGCGGCGCTTGAAGAACGCTTGCGAGCCGACGCGGGCAAGGCGATCTCCGGCATTCTGCTCACGCATAACGAGACCTCGACCGGCGTGCAAAACGACATGGCGGCGCTCGCGCGGGTAACGCGCGCACACGGTGCGATAACGATCGTCGATTCGGTGAGCGGTCTGGGTGCGACACGATTCGAAATGGACGAGTGGGGATTCGACGTGGTCGTTGCCGCTTCGCAGAAGGTCTTTGCCGCACCACCGGGAGTCTCGATGATCGCGGCAAGCGAACGCGGGTGGAAAAGAATGGAGACCGCCAAGACGCCGCGCTTCTATTTCGATTTGCTCAAGGCACGCGAATTCGCGCGACAAGGCCAGACTCCGTGGACGCCGCCCGTTTCGGCATTCTTCGCGCTCGATGCGGCACTCGAGCGGTACGCGCAGGAAGGCGCCGAAGCGGTGTGGCGCCGCCACGATTGCTATGCTCGCGCGATTCGGGGCGCATTTACCGCCCTCGGCATGGAAATCTTTTCGCAACCCGACGCGCATTCGGTCACGGTAGTCGCGGGCAACGTCCCGGCGGGCGTCGAGGCGGCCACGCTTCTGCGAAAGTTGCGCGAAGAACGCGGCGTCGTGCTCTCCGGAGGCCAGCTCGAGCTCAAAGGGAAGATCGTGCGGATGGGCACGATGGGCGATGTTTCGCAGACCGACGTGCTCGGCGCGCTCGGCGCACTCGAAATCGCGTTGCTCGAACACGACATTCCGGTGCGCATCGGTTCCGGCGTGCAGGCCGCCCTGCGCGTCTTTCTCGACCTTCAGCCCGGCGTCAGCGTCTTAACTAGACACGGTGGCGGGAAAAATATGGGCGAATAAACGGACGCGCGAACCATGGCAGCGCGCCGTTTATAGCATGGTCGATGCGCGCGTTTGGTTGGGTGATCCACGTCGCGAGCGTCGACCGGTGCAGGTCCGCGCGAATATCGCGCGATAACGGAAAAAAGAGCACGACGTACAGGATCAACCATACCAAGATTGCACCCTTCGCGAACCCGACGAGCGCGCCGAACAGCGCATTACCAAACCCCAAAATGGGCAGCTTCGCGACGGTATTGAGCGCCCACGCGAGAAGCAGTACCGCCGCGTACGTGGCGACGCCCGTCAAGAACATGCCGATGACGTGCGCCGATCCGGCACCCAAATGTACGGCCTTTTCCAACATCGGATCGAAGGCGCCGTTGTAGTACCACGGCGCGATCAGTGCCAAAACGAGCGCGATGGCACCCGAAAGCTCGGACACGAATCCGCGTTTGTACCCTTTGAGCGCGGCGATAAGTACTATCGCCGCTATCAGGATGTCCGGCCATACCAGGCTCATTCGCGAATGGCGATCCCAAGATCCGAGAGCGCGCCGAGCGCCTCGGCAATAGCGGCGTCGGCCTCTTCGTCGGTGATCGTCGCGTCGTTGCGCTGCAGATGAACTCGAACGGCGAGGCTCTTCTTGTCCGGCGCGACGTTCTTGCCGCGGTACTCGTCAAAGGCGCGCACGCCGGTGCACAACGATCCGATCGCGCGCGCGATCGCTCGCGAAACGCTCTCCGCGGTAACGTCGGGCGCGCACACCAGGGCCAAGTCCCGATACGTCGACGGATACTTTGAAGGCGGCATGTAGCGCGGAAGGCGGTAATCGGGAATGTTTTCGAGGTATATGCTGCAAACGTACATCGGTAATCGCACGTCGAAGGCTTTGGCCGCGCGCGGATCGATGCGGCCTACATTCGCCACCTCGCGGCCATCGAGCATGAGCACCGCCGTTTTACCGGGATGCAGGCCGTTGCGAACGTCGCGCGTGACCTCGACATCGGTTCGCCCGGTTAGTTCGCGAATGAGCGCTTCGCAGTCGCCCTTGAGACGCAAAAAATGCGAGTCGCGCCACTCGGACTCGTCGACCGCCGCGACGGTAAATCCGAACGCGAGCGTAGGCGCTTCGGCTGGTGCGGTTTCTTCGCGATAAAAGACGTGGCCGATCTCGAAGACCCGCACCGGGGCGTCGACGCGCGCGAAGTAGGTCAGCAAACCGGGCCCAAGAGCGTACCGTAAGTAGCGCTGATCCTCGGACAGCGGATTGCGCACTTCCACGGGCTGCGAACTTGGCTCGATGCCTGCGCGCGCGAGCTTTTCGAACACATCGGCGCCGTGCATCGCATAGGAAACGATCTCGCGATAACCGAGCGCGCTTAGCGTGCGTGCGAGCGCATATTCCAGATCGTAGTCGCGGCTTCCGATTCCATGGTCGACGATGGTCGGGATCTCCGCTTCGAGGCGGTCGTACCCCGCCATGCGCGCGACCTCTTCCACGATGTCGGCGGGAATGCTCACGTCGCGCCGCCACGGCGGTGGCGTAACGCGCAACGCTTCGGCGGGACCGGGTTCGACCTGGAAGCCGAGCGCATCTAAGTATTCTCGAATTTCCTCGAGCGAAAGATCGAATCCGAGCAGCCGTTTTACGTCCCGCACGTTGAAGGCGATGGGATCCGCAGGCGCCACGCCGGCACCAAATGCGCGCGGGGCGTACCCGGTCGCCCCGAACTGCACGAGCAGCTGCGCGGCCCGGGCGGCTCCGTAGTCGGTGAGGATCGGCGCCAGCCCCTTTTCGTGGCGCGTCGAGGCTTCTGTGCGCGTACCGAGGGCGGAGCTCGTGCGGCGAATCCGAGGACCATTGAACGTGGCGCTCTCGAGCAGGATCGCCGTCGTGGCGTGGGTGACTTCGCTCGCTTTGCCGCCCTTAAGGCCGGCCAGACCTTGCGCCCCGGTTTCGCTCGCGATGACCAGCGCCTGCGGCGAAAGTTCGTAGTCGACGTCGTCGAGGGTTACGAGATGTTCCGACGGCTTCGCGTCGCGTGCGATCAAATGGTGGTGCGCGATCTTTGCATCGTCGTAAAAATGCAGCGGTTGTCCTACTTCGAGCATGACGTAATTGGAAACGTCCACGACGTTGTTGATCGGGCGCTGGCCCGCAAGCGCGAGACGAATTCGCATCCACGCGGGCGCCGGTGCGACGCGGATGCCGGTGAAGCGTTGCGCCACGAAGCGGATGCAGTCCGGGGACTCGATCGTGACGCGCGGGGTTTCCGCACCCGCGTCGATCGTGCCCGGGTTAGCGAATCCCGGTAGGCGAAGTTCGACGCCACGCGTAGCGGCGAGTTCGCGCGCGAGGCCGATCATCGACATCGCGTCGACGCGATTGCTCGTGATATCCACGTCGAACACCGCATCGCCCAAACGATACAAGTCGACGACGTCGGCGCCAAGCGGCGCGCTTTCGTCGAGTTGCATGATGCCGTCCTCAAACCACTCCGGCGGCAACGCGAGTTCATCCGCCGAGCACATCATGCCTTCGGATTCGAGACCGCGCATCGTACGCCGCTCGATTTTTAGATGTGGGAGCTGGGCTCCAATCGTAGCGACCGGAATGATCTGCCCCGCGGCAACGTTCGTCGCGGCCGTGGCGATCGTAAGGTGTGGCCCATTCCCGACATCAATCGTTCCGACGTGCAACCGGTCGGCATTGGGATGTCGCTCGAGCGCGACGATCCGTCCGACGATCACGCCCGTGATTTCCGGGCGCAGTTCGATCGCATCGACGGGGAAACCCAACTGAGCGAGCCGGTCGGCGACGTTCTGTGGATCCGCGGGCAATTCGACGTAGTCCCGCAACCAACCTAAAGGTACGCGCATGTTCTGTCGTGTTCTTTTTCTCTTAAGCGAGCTGCTTTAGAAAATCGGGATCGTTTTCGAAGAAACGGCGAATATCGTCGACGTCGTACCGAACGATAGCGAGGCGTTCGATGCCGAACCCGAAGGCCCATCCGCTGTAAACGTCCGGATCGTACTGCATCTTGCGCAAAACGTTTGGATGGACCATACCCGCACCGCCAAGCTCGATCCATCCCGAACCACCGCACATACGGCATGAGCCGCCGTTCCCGCCGCACGTCGGGCACGTCGTGTCGACTTCCGCGCTTGGTTCGGTGAACGGAAAGAACGACGGTCGGAAGCGCACCTGTTGATCGGGCCCAAATAACTCCCGGCACATTCCGGTGAGCATCCCTTTGAGATGTCCGAAATGAACGTCTTGTGCGACGAGCAATCCTTCGCATTGGTGGAACATATACGAATGACGCGCATCGACGGCGTCGCGCCGGTAGCACTTGCCCGCAGTTACGACGGCCACCGGCGGACGGTGCGTTTGCATGGTGCGAATCTGCATCGGCGAGGTGTGCGGCCGCAGCAAGAGGTTGTCGGTCAAGAAGAACGAGTCGAATCCTTCGCGCGCCGGGTGATCGGGCGGAATGTTCAGCGCGTCGAAATTGTAGTAATCGGGTTCGATCTCCGGCCCTAAGAGCACGGCGAATCCGTGCCGGCGAAAGTACGCGCAAATGTCGTCCGTGGTGCGCCGTATGGGATGAAGCGATCCGCGCACGGGCTCGATCGACGGGAACGTGACGTCGATGCTTTGAGCGAGCTCCGAATCGAAGGCTTGAAGTTCGAGGCGTCTTTGGGCCTGGAGCAGTGACGCCTCCATCGCTTCGACCGCTTCGTTGATGATTTTGCCGGCGGTGGGTCTCTCGTCCGCAGGGAGCGCCCCAATACTGCGGCGCAATAGCGTCACCTCGCCGCTGCGTCCGAGATACGCCACGCGCAGTTCCTCCGACGACTCCAGATCGACGGCTTGCCGTAGTTGGTCGCCAAAACGCGCGCGTAGGGCGGAAAGTGTGATACCTAGTTCGCTCATCGTTTCTCAGGACAGGGAAAGCGGGCATGAAAAAGCGCCCGGCTTATTGGTTCCGGGCGCTCGAGAAATTCTCTCTTTTCGCGACGTACGGTCAGGTCGGAGCCGGGGTTGGATGCAACTGACGGTAGATCAGGTACGCATTGACCGAACCCGTGGTGGCAAAGAGTTTCCAGAAGAAATCGCAGCTAGCCATTGGCTCTGTGGGTCTCCTTCTTTGCAGCTGTTGGCTCCGCACGACCGTGCGAATGACCGCAGTATATCATGCTGCTTTTCCACGTGGTAGTCTTGACTTTTTCGTCCCCGGATACTGTCTTGACAGCCATTGAATAAAGGGTTTTGTGAGCGATGCTTACTTTTGCTTGGTTGCTTCGTACAGGGCGATCGAACCCGCGACGGCCGCATTGAGCGAATCCGCGCGTCCCGGCATGGCAATGGCAACTCGCGCGTGGCACAGGGCCTCCCAGGGCCCCAAACCCCGGCGTTCGTGCCCCACTACCAGCAGTGTGCGATCGGGAAAACTCGTGCGATCCAGGGGAGTCCCGTCCATAGCCAAGCCGATGGCTCGCCATCCCCCCGATGCCGCGATCGGGCCGGCCTCGTCGGGCGATCCGACGGCGAGGCCGAGGCCAAAGATGGCTCCCATCGCCGCCCGAACGACTTTGGGGTGGTGCGGCTCCACGCCGGCGGCTCCGAATACCACGCGGCCGACACCAAAGGCCTCCGCCGACCGCAGGAGCGTGCCTGCATTGCCGGGGTCGTTCAGGTCGGCAAGGACGAGCACGACGCCTGGCTCGCGGAGAAGATGTTCGAGCGGCTTCAGGGCGATCGGACTGACGGCCAGGACGCCCGTCGGCGATTCCACGTCCGAGATTTTCGCGAAGACGTGCTCCTGCACGGTAAAGGTGGGGACTCCGCCGGCTTCGATTGCTCGGACGAGGGACGATGCTTCGTACGCCGCCGGAGTTGCGTAGAGAGCGTCGATCGGCGTCCCTCTCGCCCGGGCCTCCTCGAGCAGCGTGAGCCCCTCGAACGAGAACGCGGCGTGCGCGCGGCGTCCCTTCTTGGTTAGAAGTTCGCGCGCGAACTCGACGCGTTGACTACGCGCGCCGAGCGGCGTTGGCACGCAGTATCATCCAGACAACGCCGGCGACGAGCGCGGAAATCGTTACCGCCACGCGGTCGTTGAAGTGATGGGGTACCACGAATCTGAGCATTAAATACGTGACGATCGCGAAGATCCCGAGAAAGAGCAGCAGCCAGCGAAGCTCGTTGCCCGGCGAGGACGGTCGATTGCGCACGTCACCATCTACGAGGCGCGTGCGGCCTTCTCCGTTAATCACCCGCGATGAACGAACTTCCGAAACTCGTCGAATCGCGCGAAGCGTTTTCGGGCGCGATCTTCAGCGTGCGGGTCGATACGCTGGAGGTTGACGGCAGCAGCCGCCGTGTCGACATCGTGGCACACCGCGGGTCGATCGCGATCCTGGCGCTCGCGGCGCCCGAACGGCTGATACTGATCCGGCAATACCGGCATCCCGCGGGCCGCGAACTCTGGGAAATCCCCGCGGGCATGCGCGAACCTGGCGAGGATGCCGGTGTCGGCGCCGCTCGCGAACTGCGCGAGGAGACGGGCTATACGGCGGGACGCATCACGCCCATGTTCGCCGCGTATGCCACGCCGGGTTTTTGCACCGAATTGTTGCACTTCTTCCTCGCCGAAGAGTTGCAAAGCGGACTTCCGGAGCCCGACGCGGACGAGCGAATCGACGTTCGTGAGGTTTCACTTGCGGAGGCGTTCGCGATGCAAGCAAGCGGTCAAATAGCGGACCTAAAAACTTTCGCCGCACTTCTGTGGCTGGGCAGGAAGTTACATCAATAAATCGCGAGAATGTCCGATATTGTACACGAGGACGCTGCTGCAGACTTTCTGCGCGGCGGTTCTTGCCATGGATAGGCACGGAGGAAGAAGCGTGGACACTCCACGGGATATCAACGCGGTTCTCAAATACTTGCTGAACGACGTGCAAGGCGACGGGTCGGCCACATCGGTGTTGGCACCCGAAGACGAAGCGTATCTCAACAAGTTGATTGCCGCAGTTCGCTCGGGTAAGCGCGCCGTCTTGATCGTCGAAGACTCGGACGAAAAGCTGAAGTACATGTTTAGCAATGCAACGCGTGCCGAAGCAGTCAGTATGCTCGGCAAAGTCATCGAAGCCACGGGCCGCCGTCTCGCAAACGGCGACGACTAGCTCCTAATGCGTCGGCGGTTTTAAGAAGAGGCCGTCGATCTTACCATCGGCCGTGACACGGAACTGATAGTCGAACGTCCCGTGTTGGAAGCGCGTAAGGAAGACGTACACGTTGTCGCCCGAGTCTTGATAACTCTCGACCGGTACGATCGAATCAAGTTTCCCAAGCGCTTTGACGTTTGTCTTCGCAACGAGACTGTCGGTTAGATACTCGTTGAATTTCGACGTGAGCTGCGTGCGGTCCAGGTCCACGCGCGCGAGCCGGTCCAACCAGTCTTTGGCTCGATTGACGATAACGCTGTCAACGTGCGCCGGGGGCAACGGGGCGACCACGTCCAAGATGCTGTTTGCGACGCGTTCCGGAGCGATTGTGTCCTGGCCGTTGAGCGAGTCGGTATTAGCAAGTACGATGACGGCGATGTGGTCGTCCGGCAGTAGCGCATTCATTGCATGGTAGCCGGCGATTTCGCCGTTGTGCCAGATGTAGCGGTGACCGCCGCGCTGATCGACGACCCAACCCATCCCGTAGTTCATGGCACCCGGAGCTCCGCTCGGCGTCCACATGGCCGAGACGCTGTCGACATCGAGTAACAGCGGCATACCGATGTCCCATTTTGAGAGATCGAACACGTTGGTGACGAGGTCGCCCGCGGCGAACAGCCAGCTCGGATCCCAGGATTTAGCGGGTACGAAGCGGCCGCCGGAGCGAGTGTATCCGACCGCGTGCGAAGGCGAAATGCCTTCGTCGCCGGCAACGAACGACGACGTCATGATAAGCGGTTCAAAAATATGCGTCTGCAGGAACACCGAGTACGACAGGCCGCTTACGCGTGCTACGATCAGCCCGGCCACCATGTAATTGAGATTGTTGTATTCGAATTTCGTTCCGGGCGTGAATGCCGGTTGCATCCGGTTGACGGCTTTTAAGAGGTCGTCCAGTTTGATCGGTTTGGTCGGATCCGGCGCAATGCCGCGCGCTCGCGTGTAATCGGGCAAACCCGAGGTTTGCTGGAGCAATTGGCGCAGGGTTGCGTTGCGAGCTACCGCGAGTTCGGGGACGTATTTGGTTACGCGATCGTCGAGCGATAGCTTTTTACTTTGCGCGAGTAAGAGCACGGCGGCCGCGGTGAATTGCTTGCTTACCGAACCCGCATAGAACTCAGTAAGCGCTCCCGCCCTGGCGCGTTTCGCGAGATTGGCGTAGCCGAACCCGTGCGCGTACACCAGCCGCCCGTCTTCGACTATTCCTATGGCCAAGGCCGGCGTGGACCGGTCGTGCATCTCGCCTTGGACGATGCGATCGACCGCTGCGGTCTCCGAAGAGGTAAAGACGTGCGGACTCGACGGTTGTGCCGAGGCAGGAACGGTCGATACAAAAAGCAGCGCGAGTGTTCCGAACCATCTCCGCATGGGGGGCCATCTTCGGTGCGGGGGCCGTGTGGGGCCTCCGGGAAGGTGGCGGTTACTCGCCTTCAACCAAGGAACCGGGCGCCCGTCACTTTGCCCCGAGCCTCTTCAGCTCCGTGCGCAGACGAGCCGAACGATGTTTCGCGAACGCCTTGAGCCGCGTGTCGTTTCCATGCTTGAGCTCGTATCGATCGGCATCGAGGGCTTCACGGTCGTCGATAAGCATCGACTCCACGAATCGAGCGTCGAAGGTCTTTCCGGAGACGCCCGAGAGCCGCGAGTAATGGAAGCTCTGCGAAAGCAGCGGTTTCTTCGGACGCGACACTCCCTGGGCGGCCGCAATGCGATTCAAAACGCGAGTGTCGGCACTCGCCTGCGTCGCGGCATGCGATGCAAGGCTTTTGAGGGATGCCGAAGTCGCTTTGGTTCGACCGAGCGACCCGAGCGCGTAACGTCCGAGTTGAACGCTCATCGCCGTTCGCAAATACGTCGCATCGGTTTTTGACAATGCGGCACTAGCAGGTAGGAACGCGCAAAAAATCATCGCCGCGGCTATTGCTGCGGCGGCGGATCGGGATAGGTTCATGATACCTATCTACCCAAAAAAAGAGGACCGCACTCTCGCGCAGTCCTCGTTGCATCGGCCGGTCTCTTTTACGATGTGAATTTTTGAATCGTCTTTATCTCGTTTTGAAGATCGGATTCGCGCTTTTGCGCGTACGCTTTGAGTTGCGGGTCGCTACCACTTTTAGCTTCCTGTTGGCTCGCATCGAGTGCTTCCTGATCGTCGATGAGCACCGATTTCGCGAATTGCTTGTTGAAATCCGCACCTTTCAGCGACGAAATATTCGAGTAGTGATATGTGGCCGTGAGGGTCGGCTTACTCGGCGGGTTGACGCCGCTTTGCTTTGCAATCTGGCTCAGAATCTTCGTGTCGCTGTTGGATTGCGTTGCCATTTTTTTAGCCATGGTCTTGAGCGAATCGTTGGTCGCCCTGTTTTGCGCGAGGGACCCGATCGCATAACGGCCGAGTTGCGTCTGTATGGCCGTTTGCAAATAGGCGGCGTCGTCCTGCGAAAGCGAGGCCGCATTGGCGAGGACCGGCGACGCGGCCAGGCCAAGGGCGAGGGCCGTCGCGGCGGCCACTGTGCGTATGAGTCTCATGATAAACTTATCACCGCATTCCACCCGAATTTCACGCAGCGCTTGCTTTCCGGCCCGGCACCCAAGCTGTAAAAGAAACGGCCGCGCATGGAGCGTGGCCGTTTCTTTTATCGAGGGCTTGCCGAGTTTGCTAACCATTGCAACCAACTCGGCTCTAGGTATTCGCGGGACCACCCGTCAAACAAAGTTCGAGAAGCGCTACCAACGGCGTTGACTGATGCATTCTCATACACCTAGTATGCCCCATCGCGCGAGAAAAATCACGCGGCGGATGGCTGCTTGACGGCGGGACTTGCGAACTACTTACCGACCGCCTTTTTCGCGACGGTGAGCAACGATCCGAATGCTTTGGCGTCGGAGACCGCGAGTTCGGCTAGAGCCTTGCGGTTGAGCGTGACTCCGGACTTTTTGAGTCCGTTCATCAACACCGAATACGTCAAGCCTTCCTTGCGCGCGGCTGCGTTGATGCGGCTGATCCACAGCGACCGGAAATCGCGTTTGCGGACGCGGCGATCGCGGAACGCGTACGCTAGCGAGTGCAGCAGCGCTTCGTTTGCAACGCGGTAGTTGCGACGGCGCGCGGCGCGGAAGCCTTTGACGAGCTTCATCACCTTGCGGCGGTGTTTGAGACCGTGTACGCCACGTTTGATGCGTGCCATTGTTGCGAGCCTCCTTACACCAAGTACGGGATCGTCGGCGCGAGACGCTTGAGGTCCCCTTTGAACACCGGCTGATCCTTGCGGAAATTGCGCTTACGCTTGCGCGTCTTTTTGCTCAGGA
Source organism: Vulcanimicrobiaceae bacterium (assembly GCA_036559125.1). Classification (GTDB taxonomy): domain Bacteria; phylum Vulcanimicrobiota; class Vulcanimicrobiia; order Vulcanimicrobiales; family Vulcanimicrobiaceae; genus JALYTZ01. The sequence continues at coordinate 31,188 of DATBTT010000079.1, read as the reverse complement.
TATGACCGCAGCCGCTGAACTGATGGCGGTGCAGCACTTTGCCCGTCGCGGTCACTTTTACGCGCTTGGCAGTTCCGCGGTGGGTGCGAATTTTAGGCACTGGTGGGCTCCTTCGTCTCGGCTTCCGCGTCGTCGGCCGGATGCTCGTCTTCGTGTTTGTCGTGCTTGTCATACTGCGACAAGAATTTCGGCGGTCCGGTCGGCACCGCGCGCGGCGCCAAAATCATGAACATGTTTTTTCCTTCGAGCTTCGGTTCGCGCTCGACGATTGCAATCGGCGTCATGTCGACGGCCATGCGATCGAGGAGTCTGCGGCCGAAGGCCGTGTAGGTGATCTCGCGCCCGCGGAACATGATCGTCACTTTGACTTTGCTGCCGTCTTGCAGCAGACGTTCGGCCATGCGCGCCTTGGTCTCGTAGTCGTGCGTCTCGATCTTGGGCCGCAGTTTAACTTCTTTTAACTCGAAGTTCTTCTGTTTTTTACGGGCGTCTTTGTCTTTCTTCGATTGTTCGTACTTGAGTCGTCCGTAGTCACCGATTTTGCACACCGGAGGCTGGGCCGTCGGTGAGACTTCGATCAGGTCGAGGCCTCCGGTACGCGCGCGAGCCAGGGCGTCCTCGGTCAACATGATCCCGAGTTGCGACCCGTCCTCGTCGATTACGCGAACCTGTCGGATTCGAATCTGGTCGTTTATACGCAGCGGTCGAGCTATGAGCGATACTCCTTGGTCATATAACGAAAAATGGCATCGCCGAAGCGACCCCATCGAACGGAACCTACCGGCGGCCCCTCGTATGAAGACCGGATCGCCCGAAGGCATCCGGTGAGGACCCCCAGGGCCCTACTTCGGCTCCCGGAGCATACACGAAGAGCGGGGCCGCCGTCAAGCGAAGCTCCTAACATGACGATGATCGGCACCGTTTACGGGGATTTGCCTGACGAAGACCTGGAGGTGGCGGCGGCTTTCTGGGGAGCAATGCTCGTGGAATTGCGGATGCAGCACGGCACGCTCGTTCCGGATTGGAAGGCTATCTTAGTCGCTTTCTTTCGAGAAGGCCTCGCGCGCGGGGAGTCCGCGGTTTTCGGTGCGCAGATGGGTGGTACGATCGTGGGCACTGCGGCCGCTTTTCTCAACGTTCACGCGGCGAGCGCCATTTTCCCCAAACCGTCGGCGCGCCTCGCCGGCGTGTACGTCTTGCCCGAATATCGGCGCCTGGGCATCGCTCGCGGACTCACCGAGCGCGCAATCGCGTGGTGCCGCACAAAAGATTGCGCGCACGTGCGCCTCTATGCATCGCCGATGGGACGCCCGTTATACGAATCGCTTGGGTTCGTTGCCGGGCTGGAGATGCGCTTGAATCTCGGGTAACGCTCGTATCGATCGTGTCATAAAGTTGGCAGGCACGATGATCGCGCAAGGTCTCCACGATTTGGTCGCGGTAGCCTATCGGTCCCATCCCATATAAGAGGATCGTATCTTGAACTGTGCCTTCCTACGCGTGACGGTTGCTTTTGCCGTCGCGTCCGGGCTCGTGTATGCGTTGACCGCCCAAGGCGTTTCGGCGGCGCAGCCAATCAAACTGACGGTCGATGCATCGCTGGCTCCCACGCAAAACATCGTGCGCACGCGCGAAATCATCCCGGTGTCTCCCGGGAAGCTCACGTTGTACTACCCGCAATGGATTCCCGGCGAACACGGCCCCGTGGGGCCGATTCAAAATGTCGCCGGCCTCACCATTGAGGCAAACGGCGTGACCGTTCCCTGGAAACGGGAGCCGTACGATATGTTTGCGTTCGATCTCACCGTTCCGCAAGGCGCGACGTCGATCGACGTCGCGATGACGTATCTCGGTGCGACGTTCGGTAATTATTCGTCGAACCGCTTGTCGTCGCCCAACATCTTCGTCATCGACTGGAATCAGAATATTCTCTACCCGTCGACGGGCACGTTTCAAGACACGATGTTCGATCCTACGCTAATCGTGCCCGGTGCGAACTGGAAGTTCGCATCCGCACTCTACGACGAAAAGCGCTCGGGCAACACCGTCACGTGGAGCACGACGTCGCTGGAACGGCTGATGGATTCGCCGCTGGACGCGTGCGTGAATTTCCGCCGATGGGAGCTGTGGAAGGATACGGGCGCATTCCCCGGCACCGCGACGCTCAACGTCTGCGCGGACATTCCCGAAGAGCTCGACGCGAGCGCAAAAGTAGTGGACCATTATAAAACGCTCGTGCGCGAGATGCTCGCGATGTATGGCGCGCGCCACTGGCACGACTACCACTTTCTGCTAACCGTCTCGGACGTGATGCCCGGCGAAGGCGTGGAGCACCACGAGTCGAGCGACGACGGCGAGGGCGGGGACTATCTCACCAATCCGGTCTCTCTCGAACGGGGCGGCGATTTGCTCTCGCACGAGTTCAATCACTCGTGGGATGGAAAGTATCGCATGCCGGCCGGACTCTACCCCAAGAATCCAAACCTTCCGTTCGATGATGGATTGCTTTGGGTCTACGAAGGCATGACGCAATATTACGGCGACGTAATGTCCTTTCGCGACGGCATTCGCGAGGCGAAGAACTGGCCCGATCACGTCGCGGCAATCTACGCCAATTACGACAACGAACCGGGCCGCCTATGGCGTCCGCTCGGCGATACGGCCACCTCGGGACCGTTCCTCTACGGCGCGCCGCGCGCGTACTACGCGGAACGCCGCGGCGTCGACTTCTATTCGGAAGGCCAGTTGATGTGGCTAAAAGCCGACGGCATCATTCGCAATCTTTCTGGTAATTCGAAATCGCTCGATACGTTCGCTCGCGCGTTCTTCGGGCAAAGCAACACCGGCCCGATCGTCAAGACGTATACGCGGGCAGACGTTATCGCGGGCTTGCAAGCGGTGCAGCCGTATGACTGGACCGGCTTCTTCCACAAATGGATCGACGACATTGCGGTGCATCCGCCGGACGGCTTTACCGATGACGGTTGGAAACTTGCATACACCGCAAAGCCCTCGCACGACGTGAAGAAGAATAACTTCACGTATTCGGTTGGCTTCCAAGTGCGCAACGGAATGGTCTCGGACGTGCACTTTGGATCGCCGGCGTATAAGGCGGGTATGGATATTCTTAGCAAAATCGAGGCGGTAAACGGGCGTGCGTACTCGGATGACCTGATGTACGACGCAATCGTCGCAGCCCAAAAAACGCATCAACCGCTTCGATTGTTAGTCAGCAAAAACGACGCGTACCGCACCGTCTCGATCGCATACTACGGCGGCCCCCGTTACCCGCATCTGGTTCGCACGAAGAACAAGCCCGACCACTTAAACGACGTCGTCAAACCCCGAAGCTAGACGGGTCCTGCGACAAGCTCGGGATGACGGGGGAGCTGCTGAAGTGGTGGCGCCGGTCCGTCACCCTGAACCTGTCGAAGGGACGCGCGTGTTTGTTTTGGGGTGGCGTACCGCGGTAGCGAGTGGGATACGGGCGTTCCGTGCTGCTATTCGCGTGCTCGATCGAGCGAACCAATAGCTTCCCCAAGCTCGTGTAGCAGCAGATCGATCTCGTCATCGGAAATCACCAGCGGCGGCGCGATGCGCAATACACGTTCTTGCGTGTCCTTGGCGGCGATGCCGCGCGCGAGCAAAGCATCGGAGAGGGTGCGCGCCGCGACAGACATCTCGATGCCGATCATTAGCCCGCGTCCGCGAACCTCGGTGACGATCGGGGATTCGATGGCGCGTAATCCCTGCATGAGTTTGGCGCCGGCATAACGCGAGCGGGAGACCAAGTTTTCGTCGACGATCACGTCTATTGCAGCGTCGGCAACCGCCGACCCAAGCGGATTGCCTCCGAAGGTGCTACCGTGGTCGCCGGGTTTGAAGAGACTCATCAGTTCGTTGCCGGCTAACACTGCCGACACCGGATAATATCCGCCGCCCAGAGCCTTTCCGACGATGAGCACATCGGGTTCGACGCCTTCGTGGTCGCATGCAAAGAGATCGCCCGTGCGACCGAACCCGGTTTGAATCTCGTCGGCCATGAAGAGCACGCGATGCTCGCGGCACAACCCCCACGCGCGTTTGAGGTAGCCGTCGGGAGGGACGATGACGCCGCCCTCGCCTTGAATCGGCTCGATTAAAATCGCACACGTATTAGCGTTGATAGCCCGCGCGAGCGCGTCGAAGTCGCCGTACGGTGCGATCGCGAATCCGGGGGCGAACGGCCCGAAGCCGCGCCGGTATTCGGGCGTGGAACTCGCGCCGACAATAGCGGTAGTCCGGCCGTGAAAGTTGTTCGAAAATACGACGATCTCGGCACGATCGGGTGCGATGCCCTTGACGTCGTAGCCGTAGCGCCGCGCCAGCTTGATTGCGGTTTCTACCGCCTCGGCTCCCGTATTCATCGGCAACGCCACTTCGTAGCCGCACAGCTTCGTGAGCTTTTCGAGAAAGCCGGGCATGCGGTCGTTGCGCATGGCGCGTGACGTGAGACTCACCTTGCGCGCTTGTTCGATCAGCGCCGCCAGAATTCGCGGATGGCAATGGCCCTGGTTTACAGCCGAATAGGCGCTGATGCAGTCGAGGAACCGCTTCCCCTGCACGTCGTAAAGCCAGACGCCTTCCGCGCGTTCGACCACAAGGTCTAGGGGATGATAGTTATGAGCGCCGTAGCGGTCCTCGAGAGCCATGAGCTCGTGGGCTCGATCGTGAAAAACGTGCATGTCGTCCATGCGCGCCGCGTGTGTTTACCTGCCGGGAAGCAAGGACCGCAGGGGCGCGAGCGCCTGCGTTCGAGGAACACTTCGTACGTTGACTTAAGGACCGTCTGCTCGGCACCCTCTTTTATGAATGACGCTTATGTGCGGACGCAGAGCCGCCTCCAATGTTTTCTCGCGCGGGACCACGATCGCATTGGCGAGCGTGGCCGATCCCGGGTCTACGATCACGGGGGACCGACCGCGCGCGTCGCATTGCTTTTTCACGGGCTCTCGGCCAGCCCCACGCAATTCGTTGCGATCGCGCAATCGCTCTACGAGCGCGGCTATAACGTGTTCGTCCCGCGCCTTCCGCGTCACGGATACAGCGATCGGATGTCCGGAGCGCTCGCAGACCTCACGGCGGAGCAACTGACGAACGTCGCGACCGAATCTCTGGAAATTGCGCGCGGATTGGGCGAACACGTCACGATCGTAGGTTTCTCGCTCGGCGGGTTGTTGGCAGCATATCTGGCGCAACACGAACCCGTAGACAGCGTGGTCGCGGTCGCGCCGTTTTTCGGCATCGCACTCGTGCCCAGTATTTTCCGCATGCCGATCGCCTGGTGGGCGCTGCGCTTGCCTAATCGCTTTGCCTGGTGGGATCCCGTGCTCAAAGAACGCCAATTGCCCGAGCACGGGTACCCGCGTTACGCGACTCACGCCGTCGCGCATGCTTTGACCATCGCACACGGCGTCCTCGAATGCGCCCGCACCGAGCCGCCGAAAGCCCGGCGCATCGTGATGGTAACCAACTCTCGCGAAACCGCGGTCAACAATCGCGCGGCTATGCGTTTAACGCAACGCTGGCGCCTGCACAAGCCGCAAGCGGTTGCGACGCACCGCTTCGACGACTTACCCTTGGTTCACGACATCATCGAGCCGAAGCGGTATCCCGAAGTATCGCGACGCGTCCTTGAAGTGCTGGTGGAGTTGATCGATCGATGAAACGTTGCGTTTGGGCCGTAAGCGAACTCGCCATCGCATATCACGACCGGGAATGGGGCGTAGCGATACACGACGACTCGTGCCTATTCGAATTTCTGGTGCTCGAAGGCGCGCAAGCGGGATTGAGTTGGGAGACGATCCTGCGTAAACGCGAGCGCTATCGCGAACGATTCGAGGGTTTCGACCCGCATCGCGTGGCGCGCTTTACTCCGAAGAAGATCGAGCAGCTCATGCGCGACCCGGGCATCGTCCGCAATCGACTGAAGATTCTCTCCGCCGTGCGAAACGCGAAAGCATTCATAGACGTGCAGAGCGAGGCCGGGAGCTTCGATGCCTATCTGTGGGGATTCGTTAACGGCAAACCGATTTGCAATCGACCGAAGTCGATTGCGGACGTCCCGGCAACGACGGCGCTGTCCGACGCGATCTCAAAAGACCTTCGCCGGCGCGGGTTCTCCTTCGTCGGGTCGACGATCGTGTACGCGTACATGCAGGCCGTCGGCCTGGTCAGCGATCACGTCGCCGGTTGCTGGCGCGCGTGTTAAAGGCCCGCCCGCACGCGGCAACCTCTTTTGCCGAAGCATTGAACCGCGTTCGCGCCTTCCAAGCGCTCGACGACGAAAGCATTTTACCGGCGGCGCGCACGAGCGTGCTCGAGTGCGGGACGCGTACGCCGATCGCCGTCGTTCTGTTGCATGGCCTCACCAACCACCCGGGCCAGTTCGCGCAGTTCGCGCCCTTGGTGTTCGGTCGGGGACACAACGTATTCGTCCCGCGCATGCCCGAACATGGCGACCGGGATCGCATGACGACTCGCCTGCGCGCGCTCACCGCGGAGTCGTTGTTGGATTCGGCGACCGAAGCTGTCGACATCGCGTGCGGTTTGGGAGAACGCGTGTGCGTGATGGGTATCTCGACGAGCGGTTTGCTTTGCGCATACTTCGCGCAGTATCGAGCCGACGTCGCCCGCGCAATCCCGGTGAATCCGGTATTTGCCGTTTTGCAGACGTCGCACGCGCTGAGTTTCATGCTGGAAAAAATCGTGCTCGCATTCCCCAACGTCTTCCTATGGTGGGATCCGCGCGTCAAGGGCAAGCAGCGGCCCGCGACGGCATATCCGCGCTTTCCAACCCACGCGCTCATGCAGTGTTTGCGAATAGGAGACGACGTCTACGCGCAGAGCAAACGCACTCCGATGGCTTCGGGGTCCGCCTACGTCGTGACTAGCGCGTCCGATCCGGCCGTAAGCAACGTGGTTACCGCCGAGGTCGTGCGGTCGTGGGCTAGCGCGCGCCCGAATGTAGTGGAGACGTTCGAATTTAGCGGCCTTCCGCCAAACCACGACGTCATCGATCCCGACAATCCCTACGCGAGAATCGAAGTGGTGTATCCCACGCTGCTGCAGGCCATCGACGCCACGCCGGCCACTTCCTTAATGCGCCCATAACCTTGTTCCGGTACAAACAATCCGTACTTCGCTTCTTCAAGGAGACCCATATTTTATGTTGCGCAAGCTCGCTGTAACGCTGGCCGTGGCCGGACTTTTGCTGCCGCTCGCGGCGTGCGGCGGCGGAAATTCGTCCTCGTCCTCGACGAGCGCGACGTCGTCGTCCACCGGCGGTTCGCCTTCGGGAGACATCACGGTTGCAGGCTCGACGGCACTCCTGCCCTTAGTCAAACAGGCCGCCGTCGATTATCAAACCAAGAATCCGAACGTCAAAATCAGCGTTACGGGCGGCGGCTCTCGCGTAGGCATCGCTCAATCCGCGCAAGGCGGAGTGCAGATCGGCGACTCGGATATTCCCGCGCCCAACGAGCCGAGTCTCGTGGATCATGAGGTCGCGGTCGTTTCGTTTGGCGTGGTTGTGAATCCGCAAGCCGGGGTGAAGAATCTGACTACGAGTCAGATACGCGACGTTTTCACCGGTAAAACCACGAACTGGAAGCAAGTCGGCGGCGCCGATCAAAAGATCACGATCGTGAATCGGCCAAGCAGTTCGGGGACGCGCGCCGTCTTCGTGAAGAACGTGATGGGCGGCACGCAGCCGTCGGCTTCGGGATTGACGCAAGACTCGTCGGGCACGGTCGCGACGATCGTCGGCCAGACGCCGGGTGCCACGTCGTACCTGGCAATGGGATACGTGAGGCCGGGCTCCGTTACCGCCGTATCGATCGACGGCGTTTCGCCGAGCGTGGCAAATGTAACGTCGGGCAAATACCCGTACTGGTCCTACGAACACATGCTGACCAAAGGCAAGCCGGGTAAAACCGTAGCCGACTTCATCGCATACGTAGCCAACGACAAATCGTTGCTTACCCAGCTGCATTTCATCCCCGTCTCCGCAATGAAAGCCGCCTCAAAGATGTAAGTCCGTCATGCCAAGCCTGTCGAAGCATTCTTCCGTCATGCCAAGCGTGTCGAAGCACTCTTCCGTCATGCTGAGCCTGTCGAAGCACGTATGCCCTTCGACAGGCTCACCCCTGCGACAGGCTCTGGGTGACGGGTGGGGGTTAGGGGGCTTTTAGTGAGCCCCAGCGGTGTTCGAACGTTACTAGGATCATGTGCGGGTTCGAGGGGTGCGAACTCGTGGAGAAGGGGCCTCCGAATCCCGGATATGGGACGCCTTGATTGAAGAACGACCAATACGTTGCGTTCTTATTGAAAATATTTTGCCAGGTTAGATGGAGCGCATTCTCGCCGACGGGTACGGTATAACCGCCGTTGTAGATCCAGAACGGCGCGACGTTGAGCGAATTGTTTTGCATGAAATAATCGCCCTGAAAAAAGGCGGAAGCCCCGGCGGCGTTTTGGTACGAAATGCCGTACCCCAGTTTATGTACCGGAACGCCGAAGAATTGGCGATTGTTTATGATGGTTTGCGCGAGATTTTCCGTCGCCGCGTCCACGTCGATGGGGTATGCCGATTGCGTGTCGTAGTATCCATTGACCGCGAAGGTTCGCGAAACCGGGAAGGCTCCGGAAAGCTCGTAGCCGGTATAGACGGCAGCGGCCAAATTGAACGGCGTCGAGATGAATAGTGCGGGCGTTCCATCGGTGAACGTCGTGCCTGTGGGCAGCGGAACGTCCGCAGTGAAGATGTGTCCGTGCAGATTCGTTCGATAGAGGTCGACGTCTACGCGGCCGCGTCCGTCACGCGTGAAGATGCGCTGATAGCCCAGGTCGTACCCCACGGCCGTCTCTGCTTTGAGTCCGGGATTGCCTTGGCTTGCCGCGCAGAAACCGCCGTCGATCGCGTTCCCGGAAGAATCGACGCAGCGCGGGTCCGAGTTAGCTGCTTGCGAACTGAAATTCGGCAGGCTGTAAATGTCGCTTAGGCGGGGCGGAGCGAAGCCGCTCGCTACCGACAGGTGCATCGCGCTTTGCTGGTTGGGACGATAGACGATCCCGAGCCGAGGATCGAAACGCTTCACGTTGAGCGTGTCGTACGAACTGTAATACCCGGCAAAGTCGAAGTGGAGTCGCGGCGACGCTTCGATTTCGTCGCGCAGCAAATACGTGCGCTCGATTTGCTTGCCGGCCGCGTTGAGTTGAAGCTCGGCGAAGGTGGGAGGCTTGGCGAATCCGCCTCCGCCCGCATCGAAAAAGTTGTCGCCGTTGCCGCCTGCAGCGACGGTAACCGTGTGTCTGCCGAAGATCTTCGTGTAATACAGCTCGTCGCCGTACAAGCGGTCCACCGAACGGTCTTCGTAGATGTTGGAGAACGACGGATCGGGGTTCGGCGCGTCGAGCGCGCTATCCACGCGTTCGAGAATGCCGCCGTAAGTGCGGAAGATCAGGTTTCCGCCTCCGATCAGCGTGTGAAAGTCGAGCGACACTTTGGGTTGAATGTTGTACACGGTGTCGGCAGGGTAGCCGAAATAATACGGGTATCCGAGTGGGTCGTACACCTGGCCACCTTGCGGCGACGGGTTGGACTGAAGCCCCAACTGATCGCGCATGTCGCTCTCGCTAGTTCCGGTTAGCGTTACGAACGTAGACGGCGAGAGATCGTAGCGGAATTTCACCAACGCCGATTTGAGATCGAACGATTGCGTCGGATGCGCGATCGTACAGACGGCAAACCCCGATCCGCAGTAGTTCGCGAAGTCGCCGTAGAGACTGCCGGGGATCGGCCCGGGCGAGGTAAGCCGATGGATGTTGAAAATATATCCGAGTTTGCCGATCGTGTTGGTTTCGCTGAAGTTGTAGTCCGTCGTTCCGAATCCGCCGACGGATCCGAGAAATTCGCCGCCTTCGGTTTTGAATGGGTCGCGCGTAACCAGGTTGAGCGTTCCACCGATCGAGTTTGCGCCAAAGAGCGAGGTGCCCCCAACGCCTTTGAGCACCTCGGTGCGCGAATAAATCGCCGGCGTCAGCGTCGAGAGGTCGAAGTCGCCGTATTGCCCGTTGCGTAGCGGCTCGCCGTCTTGCAGAACCAGCACTTCATATCCCGTGTTGCTGGTCCCGCTCGCGTATGCGCCGGCGCCGCGAATCGTCAACGTTGCTACCGAGCCTAAACCGCCGTTGTAGTGCTCGATCGTTACGCCGGGGGTTTGTTCGAGCGCCTGTTGCACGAGCACTTGGCCTTTTTGCACGAATTGGCGGTTCGTGATCGTGACGGTAGGCGCCGAGGACGTATTGAGTGACTGCGCGCCGTTCACGCGCACGGATCCGATGAGGCGCAACGCCGTCGACGTGTTGGGCGCGAGGGTTACGGCGAGGGTCACGTTTTCGCCGGCAGCCACCGAAAACGGAGCCGACGTGTTCGCGGCGTACTCTTTTGCAACCGTCGCGATCGAATACGTGCCGGGTGTCAGGTTGGCGAATGCGAACGAACCGCGACTGTCGGTCGTAACGGACCGGGTGGCCGAGCCTCCGCTCAGCGTTATCGTCGCGCCGGCGACGGGGGCTTGCGTCGAGGCATTCGTAACGGTTCCAACCACGCCGGCCGCCGCGGTAGCCGCGGACGCCGCGCCGAATCCTAGGAGACCGATGCTTGCCGTACAGACGCACGTGATTGCCAGGCGTAAAAGCCGCATGGGCGCCTCCAATCTTTGAAGCAACAATAGCTTTCTCCAAAGGTAGCACCAACATGTAGCGTTTACTAGTCCGCAGTTAGCGCGGATCGAATTCGCCGGCGAGAATCATCTGCTCGGATAGCGTTCGCGCGGAACGGTACTCCGCGGCGGTTTCCGGGGCGAGGGCGCCGGCGGACGGCTCGTTCAGAATCCGAGCCAGCTCTTCGTCGAACATCGCTGAGAGCGATGGCGGCGAATACGGCCCGCGAAACTGCATGCGTTGCGCGATCATCAGACGATAGATCCGGTCGGTTGCGAGATCTTCCATGTAGCCGTCGAGCAAACTCGCGCCCCTACCCGCGAGGACGCCTTGCCGGTAGCGTATGACGGTGCGAACGGCGGCGCGAGTCCCCGCGAGCGTCGTTTCACCGACCCCGCCCGGAGCCGGCCGCAGGCCGGGATGGCGGTCGAGATCGTGCGGCCGCTTCTGTAGTTGGTTTGGCTGCGGAAATTGCGACACCGCGATGTCGTTTTGATCCGGATGCCCCGTCCAGGCGCCGTCCATCAAACAATTGGCTTCGTTAGCCTTGTCACGTGCCAAGACGTCGAGCGCCCGCGCGTTGGCCGCCGCATCCTCGCGCGTTGGGTAGAGCGCGGTCATGCCGCCGATTGCGAGCAGTCCGTGCTGGTGGCAAATATCGGGGATCAAGGTGCGCAAATTCTGAAAGAACGGGACGTCGAGCGGAATCGTGTTGCGATCGGGAAGCACCCAACGCGGGTCGGTGAAGTTGTAATGGATGAGACTCGCCATGTAGTCCCAGCGCCCGAGGTTGATGCCGAGCAAATAGTCGCGTAGATTATACGCGAACTCTTCAATCTGATATGCCAGCGGATGCGCTTCTACCAGCGCCATCGCCTTGATCGATCCGTCAGGCCAACCCTTCGCTTCGAGAATCGCGTCGAAGAGATCGCGCCACCACAGGGCTTCGGCCGCCGATTCGGACTTCGGAATATAGATGCACAGCGGGTGCTTCAGTCGATCCAGTTCCAGATTATAAGCAAGATAGGCGACGTCGAATAACGAGGCCGGCGTCGGTCCGCAAAGCAATCCTCCTTGCGAGAGGTGCAGGCCGCGCACCCGGTTCCAGATCACCGAGGAGCCACGACCGATTCCCACGCTTTTCCCGCGCTTGCGATCGTCGTAGGTCAACTCGCCGTAGAGTGCCGCGAGAATGTTTCGATGGCCCAGCAGCACGTGCTCCCAGTCGTTCACCATCGAATCTTCCAGATCGAGCATGACCCCCGGCGCGCCGGAGTTGAGCATTTTGACGACGAGTTCGGCGTCGTCGGCCGGTCCCGTCATTTGGTTGCGCTGATCCGCGCACCAGTGCGGGAGCTCGACGCGCCATTGCGTCGACGTCGCGGGCGACGCAGGAAGATAGTCGGGAAGAACGCCGGCGTGCGCGCGCGACAGCCTCGCAGCCCGTTCCCAATTCAATTGTCGTTGCCGCGAGGTGAAGCGCTCGTGCAGCGGACGATAAAACGCGTCGAACCCGCCGGTCAGATCGCGCGCTAATGCGAAAGAGGCCGGCGCTGCGTTCGTCACACCGCTACGTTGTCGTAGAACTGCGCCGCCTCAGTCGAGCCGTGCAGCGCCGTCGTCGACGACGTGCCTTCGGAGATGACGCGAGCGACTTCGTCGAAATAACCGGTCCCGACTTCGCGCTGATGGCGCGTCGCGGTGTATCCGTCCGATTCGCTGGCGAACTCCGCCTCCTGAAACTCGGCGTACGCGCTCATACCGCGTTCGTTGAAGTCTTTGGCGAGCGCGAACATGCTGTGGTTGAGCGCGTGAAATCCCGCAAGGGTAATGAATTGGAATCGATATCCCATCGCGTACAAGCGCGTTCGAAACTGCGCGATGCTCGTCTCGTCGAGTTTCTTTTTCCAGTTGAACGACGGGGAGCAGTTGTAGGCCAGTAGTTTCCCGGGAAACGCCGCGTGAATCGCGTCGGCGAAGCGCTGAGCTTCTTCGATGTTCGGCTCGGAGGTTTCGCACCAAATGAGATCCGCGAACGGAGCATAGGCGAGTCCGCGCGCGATCGCCGCGTCGAGGCCACCGCGCAGCCGGTAGAATCCCTCCGCCGTACGTTCGCCGCTAATGAACTCGCGGTCGCGAGGATCGATGTCGCTCGTGATGAGGTGTGCGCCATTCGCGTCGGTGCGCGCCACGATGAGCGTCGGCACGTCGAGCACGTCGGCGGCGAAGCGTGCGGCCGTCAAATGCCGTACGGCCTGCTGCGTCGGAATCAAGACTTTGCCGCCCATGTGACCGCATTTTTTCTCGGAGGCCAGCTGGTCTTCGAAGTGAACGCCCGCGGCGCCGGCCTCGATCATCGCCTTCATCAACTCGAAGACGTTGAGCGTTCCGCCGAATCCGGCCTCGGCGTCGGCCACGATCGGGGCGAACCAATGCGTCTGCGCACGGCCCTCCAGGTGGTCGATCTGATCGGCGCGCGCGAGTGCGTTGTTGATGCGCTTGACGACCTGCGGGACGCTGTTGACCGGGTAGAGGCTCTGGTCGGGATACATCTGTCCGGCGAGATTCGCATCGGCCGCGACTTGCCAGCCGCTCAAATAGATGGCTTTGAGACCGGCTTTCACGGCCTGCACGGCTTGATTGCCGGTTAGGGCGCCCAGGGCGGCAACGGGGCTATCGCCGTGCAGCAGCGACCACAGCCTGGCAGCGCCCAATCTTGCGAGCGTATGTTCGATTTTTACGGTTCCCCGGACGCGCTCGACGTCCGCACCCGAATAGCGGCGCTCGATGCCCGCCCAGCGCGCCTGCGCGGCCCAGCCGTCTTCCAGGGATGAGGATCGAATTGCCATACTCACGAGATGCATCCTCCGGGGCAACCACGATTGATTGGATGGCGTCCAATAAACCGATGGATGAGTGCCGATAAGAATGCATTTATACTAAAGTCGCAGCGCAAAGTCAATCCGGGAAATCTGGCTCAGGTCGCGCTTGGGCGAATCGTCCCGCTAGAGTCTGGGCAGTGGCAACGACGGTTTGGTCGTGAGGTCGGGGTACTCTTCGCGATGATTTTCCGCGGCCCGCAGAATCAAACGCAGCGCGAAATCAAGTTGCGGATCTTTCCCGTCGCGGTAATCTTGTGGCGAGACGTCCACGTCGTAGTCGGGATCCGTGCCGTAGTTTTCCACCTTCCAGCCGACGTCTTTGAACCAAAAAGAATATTCCGGCTGCGTGGTGATGGTGCCGTCTACCAGCCGGTGGTACGGATTGATGCCGATCACGCCTCCCCAGGTGCGTTTACCTACCAACGGCCCGAGCTTCATCAACTTGAAGCAATGGCTGAAGATATCGCCGTCGCTGCCCGCGTTTTGATTGGTGATCGCGACGATTGGGCCGCCGACCGACTCGGGCGGATACGGAACGGGCTTGCTGCTGTATCGTCCGATGTCGTAGCCTACGCGTTTGCGCGCGAGTTTCTCCAGCAAGAGCGGCGAGACATGTCCCCCGCGGTTGTATCGCACGTCGACGATCAATCCGCTGCGGTCGTATTCCGAAAGATAGCCGCGATGGAACTCTGAAAATCCCCACGGTCCCATGTCGGGGATGTGCACGTAGCCGATCTTTCCTTCGGTATGTTCGTGTACGTACCGGCGATTGGCATCGACCCACGCGCGATAACGCAATGCCTGTTCGCTTTCGAGCGCTTTGACCGTCACGCGCCGCTCCCCGCCTTTGCGGGCGCGTAGCGCGAGCACGACTTCGCGACCGGCGGTGTTGACGAGCAACTGCTGCGGCGTGACCTCGCGCGAAAGGCGCTTACCGCCGATTGCGAGGATGACGTCGCCTTCGCGAATTTCGAGTCCGGGCTCCGCAAGCGGTGAATCCACTTCGCGATTCCAGGAGTCGCCGCGATAGATGCGCTCGATCTTCCATCCGCTCGCGCCGGCATCGTAGACCAAATCTGCACCGAGAAATCCTCGGCGGTATTGCGGCGGGATCCGATAGTCGCCGCCGTATTCATACGCATGCGAGGTTCCCAGTTCGCCTTGCATCTCCCAGATAAGGTCGGAAAGTTCGACGCGCGTGCGTACGCGCGGCAGCACCGCATCGTAGCGATCGAATACGCGATCCCAGTCGATGTCGGACATGTCTTCGACCCAAAACTGTTCGGTCTGCAATCGCCACGCTTCGCGATACATCTGGCGCCACTCGTCGTGCGGCTCGATCTCCACGCTAATGCGATCGAGATCGAGCCACCCACCCTTGCGGCCCGGATCGCTGGGCGGTTTGGGCGGTTCGTCGCCTTCTTCGGCGAGGTCGCTCAACGCATCGACGACGCGCAGCCGGTCGTGCGACCGGTAGACGAGCGTGTGATGGTCGTTGGCTAAAACTATCTCGCTTACGTCTTGCGCGAACGTGGCGCAACGCTGTTGTTCGAAATCGTAGGCCAGCAGCGTGCCGGAAACGTCCTCTTCATCCCACGAGCGCCCGCCCGGTTTGATGCCCCGCACTTCGAACCGCGTGAAATAGACGCGGCCTTTAACCGCTACGAGTTGACCGTAGTCGCCTTCGTCCACGGGAAAACCCAGAATGCGTCCTTGTATGCCGTCGAAGTCGATATCGACCACCGGCGGTTTGTCCTTTTTCTTCTTGCCTTCGCCGTCACTTTCGCGTTCGTCGTCGTCGTGATGGTGTTCGTGATCGCGATGCACGGGCTTTGGCTTCGGAACGAACGGATTGGGCACGTCGTCGCGCAGCGTTATAACGAACGGCCGTTGCGCTTGCGGAAAGCTCAAATCGAATTGCAGCGCGTCGTACACGGGATCGAAATCGCGCGTCGATATAAAATAGAGATAGTTGCCTTCGGGGTCCCACGCCGGCGCGTGATCGACGCGCAGTTGCGGCGTCACGTCGTGAATCTTTCCCGATTTCACGCGCACGACGCGCACGATCGACGCATTGTCGCCACCGGGCCAGAAGACGTAGGCAACGTAGCGGCCGTCGGGCGAGAACGAGAGGTCGGTGACGCGGTTTCCGACGCTCTTGTCGACGACGCGGGTCGTGCCGTCCGCGATGTCGAGCAGCACCAGTTCTTGGCGGTGATTCGCAAATGCGACGACGTCTTCGGCGGGCGACGCTGCAAGCTCCGTTACCCGGCCGATGTCGCCTTTGGTGACGAGTTGCAATTCTTGATTCCCGTCGCGAGCGTCGACCGCGATTTGCTCGAAGCCATTGACGTCGGTGACGCACGCGAACCGCTTACCGTCATGGAGCCAGGTCAGCGCGCGGTAACGCGCCTTACTCCCGACGCCGTGATGGATCGGCGCGTCTTCCCAGAGCGGCATCGTGAACGGCTGGCCGCGCGCGATAATGCCGATCCCCGTGCCGTCGGGGTTTGGGGCAAATTCGTCGAGTTCGTCGGAACCTTGCGCGAAACGGCGCGCGGTTTGCGGTTGCGCCGAGGCGCAGGTCACGTCGAGCTCGCGCGACTGCCCGCTTTCGACATCGTAAACAAACAGCGCGCCGCCCACAGTGTACGCGATGCGCTTGCCGTCGGTCGATGCAAAACGGACGTAGTATTCGCCCTCGTGAGTATGGCGCGCGATGTTGCCGCCGTCCGGACCGCACGAATACAGATTTCCGATTCCTTCGTGGTCGGCGACGAAGAAGATGCGCTCGCCGATCCACATCGGCAGGACGGGATTCCCGTCGGGGAGAGCGAGCTTTTCAAATTCGCCGTCGCCACGGTCGTCTACCCAAATCTCACCGGCCGTGCCGCCGCGATAGCGTTTCCAGCGGGCGTTGTCGTCGGTGTTACGGCCGATGACGGCTCGGTCGCCGGGGCCGAAGCTCACGGTTTTCATCGGTCCGAAGGGCAGCTCGCGAGCGATGCCGCCTTCACGGGACACCGCAAATCCGCGCGTTTCGCGCTCGTACCATGCCGACGGATTGCCGGCGAAAATGATGTCGGCCCCGTCCGGACTCCACCCGCTGATTGCGGCGATCGTCCCGCCCAGGAAGGTCAATCTCCGCGGCTGCCCGCCGCCGGCCGGCATGACATAGACTTCAGGATGGCCTTCGTCGGAGGAGACGAACGCCAGCCACTGACCGTCGGGTGACAGCCGGGGGTGCGAGGTCGGGCCGGAACTCGAGGTAAGGCGGACGGCGTTGCCCCCGTCGGACGGAACGCTCCAGAGGTCTTCCTCGGCGACGAAAATGATGCGGTCGCCGGCGATGGTGGGATAGCGATAATAACCATGGCTCATGGACCAGGGGACGTTGGCGACCGTGCGGATATCGTCCCCTTTCGCGCGGGAGCCACGGGGACGCCCGGGCCTTGTGCGTCCAATTACTTTGTGATACAAAGTAACGCATGATGCATGCCCCGATTGCCGAGCCGGTACCGTCGCACGTCGCCATCATTATGGATGGCAACCGCCGGTGGGCCGCCGCGCGCGGGCTCCCCATCGTCGAAGGGTATCGCCGCGGCATCGTTTCGCTTCGAGCGGCCGTGCGGGCCGCCATCGACGCGGGCGTGGGCACGCTCACCGTATACGGATTTTCGACTGAAAACTGGCGGCGCGATTCGACTGAGGTCAATATCCTGATGCACCTGTGCGCCGCCTTTGCGCGCAGCGAAAAGCCGCTTTTGCAGCGTCAGGGCGTTCGCGTGAACGTCGTCGGCGATGTGGAACCGTTCGCACTGGCCGCACGCGCCGGTCTTCGCAGCCTCGTGCGCGCGACGGCGACGAACCGGCGGATAACGCTCAACCTCGCCCTCAATTACAGCGGTCGCGCCGAGATCTTACACGCGGTGCGTTCGATCGCGGCCGACGTCGCGGGCGGCCGTCTCGACGCGAACGCCATCGAGGAATCGACGCTGCGGTCGCGGATGTACGCGCCCGAAACCCCCGACCCCGACTTGCTGATTCGTACGGGCGGCGATTTTCGAATCTCGAATTTTTTGCTCTACCAGCTCGCCTACACCGAACTGTTGACCGTGTCGACGATGTGGCCGGACTTTACGGCAACCCACTTCACCGACGCGATAGCGCACTTCGGAGACCGCCAACGCCGCTATGGAATATAACGCGCTACGGTAAGGTCGTTCCGCCTTTGGCTCGCTCGAGCATGTCGCCAAGCGTGCGCACGAGCAATGCGGAATTGCGCAATTGGAGCAGCGGTCGCGTGAGACGCGGCGTTTCGTTGGTGCGCTGAAACGGAAGAATCGTGCCGCGCGGCGCGAACGGAATGGCGCGGAAGCCGGCGACGCTGCGGAAGATCAACTCGGCAAAGAACGCATTGGCCCAGCCGAATTCAGCGCGCGTGAATCGCCAATACCCGTCGGGATAGAAGCTTTCGTGAATCAGGCCGTCTTTGCTGTCGGTTACCGCGAGCGTCGTGATGCTTTCGTCCACTTCGGCAGCCGAGGTCGCCGTTAACGCGCGTGCGATAATACCGAGTGGCCAGACGAACCCGTCGGGCGTGTGCGGGCTGCCCAGCCCCTCGGCATACCGGCCCTTGAAGTAGTACGGGTTATTTTTCGACAGTGCGAACGCGCGCGTGTTGAGGTACGCCGGGTCGTCATTCGCGCACCAGCCGAGTGCGGGTAGCGACGTGAGATTCGGTATGTTGGCGTCGTCCATAAACGTGTCGTGTCCCAGACCGTCGGTCTCGTAGACGTAGATCCATCCACCGCGGGCCTTGTCGAAAATGCGGCCGTAGCGCTCGATGCCGGTCTCGACGTCGCCGGCAAGCGTTCGCGCTTCGCCGGAAAGTTTGCGATCGTGCCAGCCGGCACGCGACATATTCGCAATTTCTTCCAATGCGACGACTGCGATCGCTTCCTGCGGAATATTGAAACGGTATGAAACTGCATCGTCCGACGGCCGGAATCCATCCCAAATCATACCGGTGTTTCCGTTGTACGCGTAGTGCGTGGAGACGTGGTAGATATAGCGATAGCGGCTGCATCGCTCGTGTTGCTGCTCGCACCGGTACGTCTTGACGACGGTGCGAAGCGCGTCGTGGAGTTTAGGCGTAAAAACGTGACGATCGTGCGTCTCGTGCCAATACGTCCAGGTCAGCAGCACGGGCCAGGCTAGCGAATCAACTTCCCACTTGCGCTCCCACACGTGATAGCTGGCTTGGAAGGCGTTCGCATAGGGATCGGTCAGCATGTTTTGCGCTTCACGCTGAATTACTTCGTCGACGCGCAGCGAAAGGATCGGATAGTACGGCGCAAAGCGGACGTACGGAATAGTTTGCGCCGACGAATCGCGCAGCCACATCGCGGGAATGTCGCCGGTTTGCACGTACGTGGTTCCATCGCGCTCGCTGAAGAAGTCGGTAAACAGCGTATGAAACAGCGACTCGGCTTGAACGGGGCGCGCGCGCTGCCCGGTCATGGGAATGGAAACGATTTGCGCGCGGGCTGGAGCGGCCGGGGCGAGCGCCAGCGCAAGCAGCGCAACGGCGGCCAGGACCTTATGCATAGGGTGCAAGACGAAGCGCCCCTTTCGCCAACCGGCACGTCTTTCCGGCCCTCTCTTCATTAGCTAGTCGAAAGACGGCCCTTCGACCGGCTCAGGGTGGCAGAGGTGTGCGGGTTCCAGGGTCACGGGAGGGGAGGTCCGCGTTGTGGGGGGCGGCAATTCTTGTAGCGTTTTGACGGACAATGGCAACGCTACGCTTCTGCGAGAATTTGAAGCGAAGTCGCCGCGCGCTCTGGCGCGCGCGATCTCTCTTTCGGAAAGCGGCCGCGGTGCCGAGCTAATCGCTCATCTTTACGATAAGACCGGACGGGCGCTGACGATCGGGTTGACGGGCCCGCCGGGCGTGGGAAAGTCGACGCTTGGTTCGGCAATCGTGCGCAAGGCGCGGGCGCTCGGCAAAACCGTGGGAGTTATCTCGGTCGATCCGTCGTCGCCGTTCTCGCACGGCGCGCTACTGGGCGACCGGATTCGGTTGACGGAGCACTTTACCGACGGCGACGTGTTCATTCGCTCGATGGCGAGTCGCGGCCATTTGGGCGGCCTCGCAGGAGCGACCGCCGACGCGGTCGCGCTGATGGACGCCTTCGGGAAGGACGTGATTTTGATCGAGACCGTTGGAGTGGGTCAGTCCGAGATCGAAATCGCCGAACTCGCGCAAACGACCATCGTTGCGCTGCAGCCCGGCAGCGGCGATTCGATTCAGGTCCTCAAGGCCGGTATCATGGAAGTCGCGGACATCTTCGTCGTCAACAAAGCCGATCACCCAATGGCCAATCAACTCAAGCGCGAGATACGCTCGATGATGGAGATGCTCGACTTTTCGGGATGGGTGCCGGAGCTTGTGATGACGCAGGCGCTTTCCGGTGAGGGCATCGACGATTTGTGGGCCGCGATCGAAAAGCACCTGCAGTACCTGACCAGCAGCGGCGAGCTGGCCGAGAAACGCCGCGAAGCGTTCGTGCATCAGGTTCGCCAACTGGCGCTCGGCCATTTGCAGCGGCGGCTGGAACGGGAGTTGCGATTGGGCCTGGCCGGCGGCGGCGATCCCTACGCGGCGGCCGAACGCCTCCTCGTGTCGTTCAATACAAACGCCGAACCCAGCGACGAGCCGATTCGTGCCGCGCGTAACCGGGCATCGGTCAAAGGCCTTACGTAGGGAGCGGGCTCCTACAACTCCGACCTTGGGGCTTGCCTTCGAGCGCGCATCTTGGGAAAATACTGTGCGCGCGTTGAATGTACGGGGATTCTGCCCTGCGGGCGACGATCCGGAAATTAAGGAAGAGGCTATCTTGGCGAAGATGATCGAGCGCCCCAGCGGGCTGGGCGCGCAAGCGACGAACGAGTTCGTCCACGAGAAAGAGCAGTGGGAAGCCGCGTCCGCTAAAGGAAAGGGTCGCCGCGGCCCGGGTTCCGGCGCCGTGGACCGCACGCTTTCGGACCTTCCGCTCAAGCCGATTTACGGGCCCGAGGATGTAGCGCATCTCGACCTATCGCGCGATCTGAGCTGGCCGGGTCAATACCCGTACACGCGCGGCATTCACCCGAACATGTATCGCGACCGGCTTTGGACCATGCGGCAATTCGCGGGCTTCGGCAACGCCAAGCAGACGAACGAGCGCTATCACTTTCTACTATCGCAGGGCCAGCACGGGCTTTCGGTCGCCTTCGACATGCCTACGCTGATGGGCTACGATTCCGATGCGGCGCAAGCTCGTGGCGAAGTCGGCAAGTGCGGCGTGGCGATCGATTCGCTCGCCGACATGGAGCAACTCTTCGACGGCATCGACATGGCCGACATCACGACGTCGATGACGATCAACGGACCTGCGTGCATCGCGCTCGCGCAATACATCGCCGCAGCTGAGAAAAAGGGCATTCCGCGAGCGAAACTGGGCGGCACCATCCAGGCCGACATTCTCAAGGAATACATCGCTCAAAAGGAATGGATATTCCCGCCCCGCCCGCACATGCGAGTGCTCGTCGATATGATGCGTTTTTGTCGCGACGAAATGCCGCGGTGGAATTCGATCTCCGTTTCGGGCTATCACATTCGCGAAGCCGGGTCAACCGCGGTACAAGAACTCGCGTTTACGCTGGCCGACGGATTCGCCTACGTCGAAGCCGGCATGAAAGCGGGAATGGACGTCGATTCGTTCGCTCCGAGGCTCTCGTTCTTTTTCAACGCGCACATCGACTTTTTCGAAGAGATCTGCAAATATCGCGCCGCCCGGCGCATTTGGGCGCGGCGTCTGAAGGAAAAGTACGGCGCGAAGGATCCGCGTTCGTGGCAATTGCGCTTTCACACCCAGACCGCGGGGTGCAGCGCGACCGCGCAGCAGCCCGAGAACAACATCGTACGCGTCGCCTTCGAAGCGCTCGCGGCGGTGCTCGGCGGAACGCAGTCGCTGCATACCAACTCGATGGACGAAGTTCTCGCCCTCCCGACCGAAAAATCCGTGGAGATCGCATTGCGCACGCAGCAAGTGCTCGCGTACGAAACCAACGTCACGAACGTGGTCGATCCACTCGGGGGCTCGTACTACGTCGAAGCGTTGACCGACGAGATGGAAAAGCAAGCCGAAGAATACTTTCGTCAAATCGAGGAGTACGGCGGCGTCATCGAGGCGATCGAAGCCGGCTTCTTCCAGCGCGAGATTGCCGATGCGAGTTATCGCTATCAGCGCTCGCTCGAAACCAAAGACCGCGTCATCGTCGGCGTTAACGCGTTTGAAAAAGAGGAGCGTCAAGGCGACTTCGATCTGCTCAAAATCGGCGCGGAGATCGAGCGCGGACAGGCCCAAGCCGTCGCCGCCATCCGAACCAACCGCGACGACTCGCAGGTCGCGCGATCGCTGGAACGGTTGCAGCAAGCATGCAAGGATCCGGCCGATAACGTCATGCCGCACCTCGTCGACGCCGTCAACGCGTACGCGACCGAAGGCGAAATCGTCGACGCGATGGTCGCGGTGTACGGGAGATATACCGAGCGCGCTGCGTTCTAAGGATATGATGCGCATACACAACGACGGCGAGCGCCTCGTGGCTCGTCAAACGCTCCAGGAAGTCACGCGCAAACTCGAAGAAGCGCTAGCGTTGGTTCGCCGGCGTGAAGCCGCACGGCGGCTGGAATGCCGCGCAATTAAGGGAGTTCATGGCTAGACCGTTACGCATTATCGTGGCCAAAGCGGGGCTCGACGGCCACGACCGCGGCGCTAAAGTCATCGCGCGCGCACTGCGCGACGCGGGGATGGAAGTGATCTATACCGGGTTATTTCAGACGCCCGAGCAGATCGTTCAAACGGCCATTCAGGAAGACGCCGACGGCATCGGCCTCTCGATTCTTTCCGGAGCGCACATGACGCTCTTTCCGCTCATCGTCGAGCAACTGCAGGCGCAGGGCGCGCAAGACATCGTATTTTTCGGCGGCGGCACTATACCGCCGGAAGATGCGACGGAACTCAAACGCCTCGGCGTTCGGGAAATTTTTACGCCGGGCGCGCCGCTTTCGAATATCGTCGATTTCGTGCAGCGTGAGTGTGGAAAGCGCCGCGAACTCGTAGGGTGAAAGTCAGAACGCGAGTCGCTCCTTCACCCACCGGCGATCCGCACGTGGGCACTGCGTACGTGGCGCTGGTGAACTATTGCTTTGCAAAAAAACACGGTGGCCAGTTCGTGCTGCGCATCGAGGATACGGATCGCGCGCGCAGCACGCTCGAATCCGAGAAAGCGATTCTCGATTCGTTGCACTGGCTGGGCTTGAGCTGGGACGAAGGACCGGATACCGGCGGCCCGTACGGCCCGTATCGCCAGAGCGAACGGTCGGCGATTTACGCCGAGCACGTCGCGCTGTTGCTGGCCGGCGGTAACGCGTTCAAGTGTTTTTGCACGCCGCAACGTTTGGAGGAGTTGCGCGAAGCGCAACGCGCTGCCAAGCAGCCGCCGCGTTACGACGGACTATGCGCGGCGCTCGCGCCGGCTGAAGTCGCGCAGCGCGAGGCGCGCGGCGAAAAATTCGTCGTGCGCATGAAGGTGCCGCCGGACGGCATCTGTGTCATCGACGACTTGCGTCGCGGCCCGATCGAAATCGAGTGGAATACGGTCGACATGCAAGTGCTCATGAAATCCGACGGCATGCCGACGTATCATCTCGCGAACGTCGTCGACGACCATCTCATGGAGATCACGCACGTCATCCGCGGGGAAGAGTGGGTGAGCTCGGCTCCCAAGCACGTGCTGCTGTACCGATACTTCGGATGGGAAGCGCCGGCGCTCATGCATTTGCCGCTGCTGCGCAACCCCGACAAGAGCAAGCTCAGCAAACGCAAGAATCCGACGGGCATTCTCTTTTACAAGACGATGGGATATCTGCCCGAAGCGCTGCTGAATTTCTTGGGCCTGCTCGCGGTTAGCTCCACCGAAGGCGGCGAGATGATGACGCTCGAGCAGCTTATCGAACGCTTCGCTCTCGATCATATAGCGCTCGGTGGTCCCGTATTCGACGTGCCCAAATTGAATTGGCTCAACGGACGGTACCTTCGCGAAACGCTCTCGACGCAGCAATTCATGGATCGCGTCAAAGCATGGGCCTTCGATCCCGCGCACATGCAGCGCATCGCGGCCATAGCCCAACCGCGCATCGAGCGATTGAGCGACCTCGGCCTACTTCTAGCCTTCTTTTTTTCCGGCCGGTTGCCGATTACGCTGGAGCAGTTACGCGACACCAAATTGGACGACGAATCGTTGCGCAAGGCCTATCAGCTGGCCACGTGGGGCTTCGATGCCGTGCAATCGTGGGACACCACCGAGATAGAGGGCGTTCTTAAAGGCGTCGCCGCCACGATCGGACGAAAATTCCGCGATGTTGCCCGCCCGTTCTACGTCGCCATTTCGGGAAGCCCGACATCGGTGCCGCTCTACGATGCAATCGCGCTGCTCGGCCGCGACCTGGTTCGCGAACGCCTGCGTGCCGCGTTGGAGTTGCTGGGCGGGGTGAGCGCAAGCGAGCAAAAGGCATGGAGAAATTTGCAACCCCCGGGCAGCATTGAGGAGCCGGGCGCCGCGTGACTATTCGAGCGATCGTTCTTGCGGCCGGAAAAGGGACGCGCATGAAAAGCGGGACTCCCAAGGTCTTGCATGAGATTTGCGGACGCCCACTTTTGTGGCACGTGTTGCGATCGCTGCGCGACGCCGGCGTCGACGACATCGTAGTTGTGAGCAACCCGGAACTCGATCCGCTGGTCGCGCAGTTCGGCGTTGCGAGCGTCATTCAGGAAGAGCAGCTCGGCACGGGACATGCGGTGCAGGTTGCGCTCGCTGCTTTACAACCGCGTGACGGCGGGCGCCTCATCGTCGCCTACGGCGATATGCCGTTGATACACGAAGAACTCTTTCGCGACGTTGTCGGAACGCTGGCGAACGGCGCTGGTGGAAAGCCGTCGCTCGCAATGGTCACCGTAAGGATGCCGCTACCGTCAAATTTCGGACGCGTCATTCGGCGCGGACGCGATGTGGAGCGCGTCGTCGAGGTCAAGGATGCGAGCGCGGACGAATTGGCGGTCGACGAGATGAACGCCGGCATCTACGCTTTCGAAGAACCGGAGCTGCGCGAGGGGATTGCGGCGCTGCGCAACGACAACGCGCAAGGCGAGTATTACCTCACCGATATGGTCGAGACGTTCGCGAAGAACGGCAAGCGCGTCGTTCCCGTCGTTGCGAACGACCATCTGCACGTGCTGGGAATCAACGATCGTGTCGAGCTCGCACTTGCGCGCAAAGAGATGAACGCGCGCCTGTGTGCCAAGCATATGCGCGATGGCGTCACGATCGTCGATCCGGATACCACGTATCTGGAACCCGAACTCGAAATCGGACGCGACACCGTTATCTATCCGAATTCGACCGTTGGCCGTCTCTCCGAGATCGGCGAACGGTGCGTCATCGGACCCAACGCGCGCCTATCGAACGCCAAGCTTGGAAACGCCGTCACCGTACGCGAGAGCGCCATCGTCGACAGTTCGGTCGGCAGCGGCGTTACGATCGGTCCGTACGCGCACCTGCGCGGCCATACGGTCCTCGCCGACGGCGTCCACATCGGCAATTTCGTCGAAGTGAAAAATTCGCAGCTTGCGACCGGAGTTAAAGCGGGCCACCTAACGTATTTGGGCGACGCAACCGTCGGCGAAGACAGCAACATCGGCGCCGGCACTATCACGTGCAATTACGACGGAAAGAACAAGAACGCGACGACCATCGGCAAGAACGCGTTCATCGGATCGAACAGCTCGCTCATCGCGCCGGTCACGATCGGAGACGGCGCGATGACCGGCGCATCCGCCGTCGTCACCAAAAACGTGCCGGCCGGCGAACGCGTTGCGGGCAATCCTGCCCGGCCGTTGCCGAAAAAGACCCCTACTGCGCCGTAAGGCTTCCCAGAAACGACGCGATTGCGGCGTGTAAGGCGACCGGTTGGTCGTACATGATGAAATGGCGCGAGTTGTCGATCGAAACGACCTTCAGTTTCGGGGTTCCCGACGTAAGCGTCTGGTAGTACCCGACCACGTCTGCGGCGCTCTTCGCGCCGTATTGCGCGTCGATTTGTGCGTCGTACGGAGCGACGAGCAAGAACGGGATCGTGATTTTGCCGAGGCTTGGCCGAAGATCCAATTGCGCATCTTCCTTCGTCCAGGCTGCGGTCGCCGCGGGGTTACTACGGCCGGCAAGCGACGCGATCGCGTTCACGTCGCTCTTCGATGTGACGAGATACGGGAGCGAGTATTGTTTCATGGCTTGCGTAAATGACGCTTGGTCCTTCGACGCGGCGATGGGAGCGGACATTTGCGCCGCTCGCGTTTCGCGAGCCGCGCCGGTGAGCGCCTCGGTTCCGGGGAACACAGGCAATCCGTCCACCGACACCGCCGCGCGCAATCGCTCCGGATGCTGTTCGGCAAGCATGAACGCAAGCGTGCCGCCGAGGCTGTGACCGATGACTACCGGCGCGATTACGTTGCGTTGGCTCATCCACTTCCAGAAGTCGGCGCTTACCGTCGTGAAGAGTGGCCGGTTAATTGGAGCGCGGCCGTCGAAGCCCGGCAGCGTCAGGGCGTAAATTCGGTAGTCATTGGCGAAGGCGTTGATCTCTCCCGACCACGCCCACGGTCCGCACGTGAGGCCGGGTATAAATACGAGCGCCGGTTTACCGGCCGTGCCGTAGGCGTCGACGTGGATCGAGCCCGCGTCGTAACTCTGCTGCGCGCTCGGGAGCGGCGGCGGCACGACGGCGAGCGCCGGAAGAGTAGCCAAAATCGCCGTCAACAGTAGCGCCGAGACGAAACGGTACGTTTTCATAATCACGCTCCACCGGAAGTGAGTTGTTGCGCGTAGGCGGCAACGGACCTATTGTAGCGCGGAAGGTACCCGGAAAGCGCCGCGAGGGCAACGGCGACGGCTTCGCGCTCGCGCCCGACGTCTACGAGTGCAAGCGCCAAAAAGGCGCGCACCGCCCCGTCCAAATCATCGCTCACGGCTTCCAGCTCGGCAGCGAGCATGTCGACCGCGTCCTGCGCTTTTCCAAGATTGCGCAGCGAGCTGGACATCTGAATGATTGCGCGACGACGGCGATCGCCCGTCAATCCCGCTTCGAGCGCGGCGTGGTACAGCGGCACTGCAAGATCGGAATGCCCCGTGGAATCGAGGGCTCCGGCTCGCTCGAAGAGTCCGGTCGCGTCCCCCGGTGGCAGTTCGGCCGCGAGTGCGTCGACCCGCGCGACGAACTCGCGTTCGTCGTAGTCGTCCATCGTCGCCCACAGCTCGGCGATTCGCCGCTCCCAATCTGCATTCACGTCAATCACCCGCGCTGTGTACCATCGCAGCGACCAGGGTCCTGCCACCGCTCCTCGTGGCGCAGCGCGACGATTCCGTCACCCTGAGCCTGTCGAAGGGCGGCGTAGTTGCTGCGTGGGCCTCCACCCGAACCGAAAAGCGATCCTTCGCTTAAAAGGTTTCGTCGAGTAAGCGATCCCCGATCGACGCGAGTTTCGCGATCAACAGGTCGAAATCGCTATCTTGGGAGCGGTGGTTCGTAATGTTGACGCGGATGGCGCGTCGTCCAAAGATCGTCGTCGACGAAGCGACGGCCGCGCCGCTCTCTTGCAAGCGCACGACCAATTCGTCGTTGAAGCCGTCGAGTGCGTCGTCGTTCAATCGGTTGCTGCGATACCGAAAGCAGACGATGTTGAGATTGACCGGGGCGAGCATTTCGAAGCGCGCATCCGCATCGACTAACGTTGCTAAATAACGCGCCTGCTCGCAGTTGCGCTCCATTGCCGCAGCAAGTTTGCGCGCGCCGAAGTGTTTGAGCGTGAACCAGACTTTCAGGGCGCGGAATCCGCGCGAGAGATCGGGGCCAAAGTCTGCGAACCATGGCGTGCCGGCGGCCAGTCCTCGCGGCATGCGCGTGATGTACGGACCCTCGGTCGCAAACGTAGCCCGATGCATGTCGCCGTCGCGTATCAGCACGCATCCGGCGTCGTACGGCACGTGCAACCACTTGTGAAAGTCGAACGCGATCGAGTCGGCGCGTTCGATTCCGGCAAGGCGCGGACGTAGCGATTCGCTCAAATATGCCGTCGCGCCGAATGCGCCGTCGACGTGAAACCAGAGGCTTTCGCCTTCCGCTAGGTCCGCGAGTTCGTTTAATGGATCGATGGCGCCGGTGTCGACCGTACCGGCGTTGCCGACCACAAGAAATGGTTTGTAGCCGGCTGCGCGATCGCGCGCGATCGCTTCGACGAGCGATGCCGGGCGGCAGCGGTGCTCGGGATCGACGGGAAGCACCCGCAGCGCGGCCGCGCCGAGCCCCGCCGCCTCGAACGCCTTGCGCACGCACCCGTGCGTCGCCGACGATGCGTATCCCACGAGATTGCTCGAGCGCAGACCGTCTTCGCGCACCGCGGTTCCAAGCGCTTTCGTCCGCGCGACCAGCACGGCAATCAAATTGGCGGCCGACGTCCCGGTGACGAGTATTCCCGTTGCCGTTTCCGGCCAGCCGTATAACGCGGTGAACCAGCGAACGATCTGACGCTCGACGTAGACCGCGCCGTGATCGCGCCCTCCGACGTTGGAGTTCATAGTCGCGGCTAGCAGTTCGGCAAGCGCGCCGGCCGGCGTCCCGGAGCCGTGAACCCAGCCGAAAAAGCGCGGATGGATGTTGCCGGTTGCGTACGGAAGAATGAGTTCGGAAAACTCCCGGTAGACCGCGTCGAAGTCGGACTCGTCTTGTGGCAAGGTTTCTTGAAGCCGGCTTTTCACCTCATCGGGAACCGCTTGCCACACCGGACGCTCGCGCACCGTTTGCAGAAAATCGAATGCGTCGTCGAGCGCGCGATGCGCCTGCGCCCGGAAGGCCTGCCAATCAGTTGGATCGAGCATACGAATCGATCAGGCGTTCGAGCGCCGCGAAGATGCGCGGCACGTAGCGATGCTTGTACCCGAACAGTTCCGGGTCGTCGTTGACGTGCACGATCATCGCAGGGTCGGCTTCAAAAATCAGCAGCCTGCCGTCTTGGTCGATGCTGCAATCGATGCCGAAATACTCCAACCCGATAGTGCTTGCGACGTCGCGCAACGCGCGTTGGAGTGCCTCACCGAATACACCGTGAAAATCGGCGAGATAGCGTTCCTCTTCGGCTCGCATCCAGGCGTGCTCGCGCATGGGCGCGTTGTAGTAGTGAATCATCCAATTCGGTGAGATTGCGAGGTGATACGCAAAGGGTTCGCCCCCCACGCAGATGATGCGATACTTGCGGTAGAAGCCGTCGGAACTGCGATAATCGACGAAGGGGCTGACGTAAAATTCGCCCTGCGCGGCACGCTCCAAGTACGCGTCGAGTTCGCCCAATGCATCGATGCGAGCGAGATCGTGACCCGCATGCGAATCTACGGGACGGATTATGAAGGGAACGTCGACCGGCAACAGCCGCGCCGCCACCGTTTCGCGACTGATGCGCGCGATCGGCGGCACGACGCATCCGTCGATGCCTTCCAACGCGTCGACGAGCGCGACGCGGTTGGTGACCAGCACGCGCTGCGGTGCATTAAGGTACGGCAGCCCCAGCCGTGCGATAACGGTCGATGCAAGCTCGAGCGCGGGCGGCGCTTCATCGGACTCGCCGATTGCGTTGAAGATCAGATCGCACGGCGGTAACGCGAGCTCTTCTAGCTCGTCCTTACCGAGGAGATAGAGCGTGTGGAGGGTCGTCGTTTCGGGGTCCACGAGAAAATTGACGGGCGTGTTGGCCTGCCAGCTTCCGGGAGCCATCAACACGAGAATGCGCCTGCGCTCCCGCGGTGCGACTTGGCTGAACAGCTGTTGCCGGCGCAGCGCGCACAACTGAAACGCGAGCGCTTCGTCGTTGCGGCCGGCGATTTGCGCGAGCTCGTAAAGCGCGAGATTGGCCGTAACGTTGTCCGGGTCGACGGCAACGGCGCGACGGTAGTGAGCCTCCGCGCGCTCGTACTGCGCGGCGCGCACGTCGAGCGAACCGAGCCCGAGATGTGCCGGAACGAATGCGGGATCGATCTGCAACGCGGCCGCGTATGCATCGCGCGCGGCATCGCGTTGCCCCGCTTCGTCCAAGGTGATGGCGAGATTGCCGTGCAGTTCGGCAGCGCCGGCCTCGTTTGCCAGCCCGTCCCGGAACGCCGCGATGGCGTCGTCCGGCCGTCCGGCGGCTCGTAGCGCGATGCCGCGTCGATTCGCCTCGGCGGCAGCGGTTAGTGATGGAGACGTTGGCCGGTATGACGGATCGATGGGTACTGACCTCGGATGCATGTGACGGTGACGGCGCTCGGAGCGTCTGGGTTCGTTCTTCTCGGTTCGTACGCCGCGCGCATGCATTTCGAGGCTCGATCGCTGCGCGGTCGCGTTCATCGAACGCAACGCCGTGAATCCGACGTGCTCGAGGCCGTCCGCGTTTTGACCGCAGCCGCGCGTTCTTCGACCCAAGCGGTTCTCGAAGCCCTCGACGCCGCGATGCGAGTTATCGACCCGAACGTGGACGATGTATTGGTATTTGCTCCCGCGGACGAGGAACTGGCGTGCGTCTATGCGGGCGGACTCCGTAGCGAGCACTTTGCGGGCTCGCGTTTGCGGCTCGACCGTCCCGATCTCTTGCCCGCCCTCGCGGTGCAAGCCGGCCATCGCGCGCAGTCGAGCGCGCGCACCACACCGCTCATTCCTACCGACCGGGCGGCGCTAGCGGTGCCGATGCTCGATAATCGCAAGGTGGTAGCGGTCGTTTACGCGGCGTCGGCGCGGACGGAACGGTTCGCCGATCCCGACTCCTTGGTGCGTGCGGTCGCCCAAGCGGCATCGCCGTATGCGCTCGCTGCGGAGCGTGAGGCCGACCGCGCGAGTGCGACCTACGACGGCTTGACGGGACTGTTGACGCCGCGCGCGTTTCGCAATCGGTTGCATGAAGAAATCGCGCGCGCGCGCCTCATTGCCGGCTCCACGCTGTCGCTTTGGTTCGTCGACACGGATAATTTCAAGCAGATCAACGATACGTTTGGGCACGGCACGGGCGATGTCGTGCTGCAGGCAATGGGCGCGCTGCTGCGCGCACATGCGGTCGCGGGCATTGACGTCGTGGCACGCAACGGCGGCGACGAATTCTGCGCGATCGTGCGCAACACGCAGAAAACCGCCGCAATCGAACGCGCCGCGGCGTTTTGCCGGGCCGTTCGTGCGGCGCGTTTTGACGTCGCCGTTTCCATCACCGCCAGCATCGGCGTTGCGTCCTATCCGTACGACGCGACGTCGGCCAGCGAGCTACTCGAGAAAGCCGACGCGGCGATGTACCACAGCAAAACCGCCGGTCGCGATTGCGTCTCCTTCGCTGCAAACGGCGAGGGCTATTCCGTCTATCGCTAGCGG
>DATBTT010000078.1:0-13405 GCA_036559125.1 Vulcanimicrobiaceae bacterium | reverse complement strand
CGTGCGCGTCGGCAAGTATTTGAAACTCGATGTGACGCGGTCGGCGCAGATAGCGCTCCAGCAGCACCGCGTCGCTTCCGAACGCCGCCAGCGCTTCGCGTTTGGCGGCGTCGAGCGATTCGTCGAAACGCGCGAGGTCGTCGACGACGCGCATCCCGCGGCCGCCGCCGCCGGCGCTGGCTTTGACGAGCAGCGGCGTGCCGATGCGTCGTGCTTCATCGCGAAGGCGCGCGGGCGATTGGTCGTCGCCCTCGTATCCGGGAACGACCGGCACGTCGAATTCGCGCACGCGCCGCTTCGCTTCGATTTTGCTACCCATCGCCGCCATCGACTCCGGCGTCGGTCCGACGAAAATCAATCCCGCATCGCGTACCGCGCTCGCAAACTCCGCGCGCTCGGAAAGAAAACCGTAACCGGGATGCACCGCGTCCGCGCGCAAGCTCTTGGCGGCGGCCACCACGGCCGCGATGTCCAGGTACGATTCGGCGGCGGCTGCAGGACCGACGCATGCGGACTCGTCCATCGCGCTGCGATGAAACGCGTTGCGGTCGGCATCCGAGTAGATGCCGAGCGGAACGATGCCCATCTCGCGCGCGCCGCGGGCGACCCGCACGGCGATTTCGCCGCGGTTGGCAATCAACAAACGGCGAATCATTGCGTCCACTCCGTTTTGCGGCGCTCGAGAAATGCGCGCAGGCCCTCTTGCCCTTCGGGCGTCGTGCGTTGCGCCGCGATTGCGTCTGCGGTGATGTCGCGCGATGCCGCGTAGTCCGATTCGCGGATCGTCTCGATCAACCGCTTCGCCGCCGCGACCGCGCCTGGTCCGGCGCTACGAATCTCCGCGAGAATTCGATCGACTGCGGCGTCGAGCGCGCCGAGCGGCGTGACTTCGTGCACGAGCCCGATCGCTTGCGCGCGTCGCGCGTCGAAACGTTCGCCCGTGAGAAAGAGCGCGCGCGCGTGCGAGACGCCGATCTTCGCGAGCACGAACGGCGAGATGACGGCGGGGATGATGCCGAGCTTCACCTCGGTAAAACCGAAGATCGTTTCGTCGCTCGCGACGACGATGTCGCAGACTGCGGCCAGCCCGGCGCCGCCGCCCAACGCCGCGCCGTGAATCGCGCCGATGACGGGCTTGCCGCAGCGATCGATCGCGCGGAACATGTCCGACATCGCGCGCGCGTCCGCGACGTTTTCATGGCGCGACAGGTCGAGCGAAGCGCGCATCCAGTTGATGTCGGCGCCGCCGCAAAACGTCTTGCCTTCACCGGAAAGCACGACCGCGCGCGTCGCCGCGTCGGCGGAAAAGCGATTGAAGGCGTCCTGTAATTCGGCGATGAGTTGCGCGTTAAAAGCGTTGCGGACGTCGGGCCGCGCGAGCGCGACGCGAGCGATTCCGTCTTCGTTCCGTATCGATAATACCGCAGTAGACATGCGAGCCAGGGGATTCTCGCTCTCATCCGAAGCCGCCTGGGAGACGTTATAGGAGTGAGATGAAGGGCGAAGGCAAGACCGTCTACCGGCACTCCGTGGCCACACGCGTGACGCATTGGGCGTTCTTTATCGCATTCATGGCCCTGATTTCGAGCGGGCTACAAATATTCAACGCGGCCCCGTACCTGGACGCCTCCGACAAGAGCGCGCCGGCCAAGCGAGTGCTCTCGTTCGACTCGCCGCAAGACGGCGTCGGAACGACCACGATCTTCGGCCGCACCTTCAAGACGACCGGCGTGTTCGGCTGGGCCGACGACGGCATGGGCGGCCAGGGCGCGCGCGCGTTCCCGGGCTGGCTGACGATTCCGGCGTATCAGTCGCTGGCCGACGGACGCCGTTGGCATTTTTTCTTCGCGTGGGTGATGGTGATCTGCGGCGTGGTATACGTCGTATGGGGCATCGGACGGCCGAACATTTCGCAATTGATTCTGCGCCCGAGCGACGTGCCGAAGATTTTGCCGATGCAACTCTACTATTTGCGACTGCGTAAACATCCGCCCGAGCACGGCACGTACAACCCGTTGCAAAAGCTCGCCTACACGCTGGTGATCTTCGTCTTCGCGCCGCTCATCGTGCTCAGCGGCCTCGCCCTTTCGCCCGGATTCGACGCGTCGTTGCATCCGCTGACCGCCGCATTCGGCGGACGCCAATTCGCGCGGTTGTGGCACTTCGTGTTGATGCTCGCGCTCATCGGATTTTTCGTCACCCATATCGCGCTGGTGGCGACGCAAGGCGTTTTCAATCAGGTCCGCTCGATGCTCACCGGCCGATACCGTTTGCGATCGGACGACGGAACCGGCGTATGAAGCGTCAACTGTTCATCGCGACGTCGATCGCGGCCGCGCTCGCGGGCTGCGCGCCGATCGGCACCAAACTCAACGAAAATACCGGCTTCCACAAGGTGTTGGATTCGGCCGAGGGTCTCGATAAGCGCATCATCGGAACGCATGGCCTCGCGAAAGAGTACCGGCCGCAGGATATCTCTGCCGATTTTCCGCTCGATTCGCTGCCGACGCCGACCAGCGCGTACTACACGGCGATTCGCAAGGACGGCTTTCACTCGTATTCGCTGATCGTCAACGGCGCGGTTGACCGCTCCCACGCATTTGCGCTCGCGCAACTCGAGAAGATGGCGACGGCGCGCGATATCACTCGGCACGATTGCGTCGAAGGTTGGAGTGCGATCGCGCAGTGGGATGGCGTGAAACTGGCCGACGTACTTGCGGTGGTGCGCCCGCGCGCGGACGCTCGCTACGTCGTGTTTCATTGTATGGATTCCGACCAGCAGGGCAGCCTGTACTACGAGAGTCTCAGCCTCGAGCAAGCGATGCATCCGCAGGCGCTGCTTGCGCTGCGCATGAATGGCAAACCGATTACGCCCGACCACGGCGCGCCGGTGCGTTTGCGCGTTCCGACGCAACTCGGCTACAAGAGCGCAAAATGGGTGCACCGCATCGAAGTCGTTGCGTCTATGCACGCGCTCTATTCCGGCAACGGCGGCTATTGGGAAGACCAAGGCTACGAGTGGTACGCCGGCATTTAACTCGTCATGCTAGCTTGCCGAAGCACGGCCTTCGACAGGCTCGGCCCTTCGACTGGCTCAGGGTGACGGGGGGAGCGGGAGTTTGAAGATGGCTAGGGCGTCGCCGTAGGGGTAGCTTAGTTGGAAGTTGCCGCCGGCGGCGACGGCTACGTATTGGACGCCGTTGACTTCGTAGGTGATTGGCGGCGCGTTGACGCCGGCGCCAAGTTGATAGCGCCATAAACGCTTTCCGGTTTTTGCATCGAATGCATCGAACCAACCGTTGCCCTCGCCCATGAAGACGAGGTTGCCTGCGGTTGCGAGTGCGCCGCCGATGAGCGGTTGCGGCGCGGTGTATTGCCAAGCGATCTTCCCCGTGTCCATGTTCACGGCTACGAACGGTCCGTTCTGCACGCCGTTTTTTGCCACGTTGGTGAACGCGCTTCCCAGACGAATCTGCCCCTGGCCGGCGTGCGGCTCTTGCGTCGTGAATTTCATGAGTTGGTTCATCGCCAACACGTACATGTCGTGCGTCTGCGGCGAATACGCCGGCGGCGACCATTCGGCGCCGCCGTTGGCGCCGGGCAGCATGTTGACGCCGTCCTTCGTCGGTGTCGAGAACATGTTCTTCGACATCATCACGTACGGTTGCGATTTGCGAATCAGTTTGCCGGTGCGCCGGTCGACGATGAAGATCCATCCGACTTTCCCAGCTTCACCTGCAGCCGGCGTCTTGTGCCCGTTGGCAGTGACGTCGAAGAGTACCGGATTGCTTACCGCGTCGTAGTCCCATACGTCGTGTTTGACTTCTTGATAGTACCACCGCAGTTTGCCGGTGTTGACGTCGAGCGCGACGATCGAATCGGTGTAGAGATTGTCGCCCGTGCGGCTCGTACCGTATAAGTCGGGATTGGGATTGCCTGTGCTGAAAATCAGCAGGCCGAGTTTGGGATCGATGGCCGGCGTCGTCCAGCTCATGCCGCCGCCGTACTTCCATGAATCGCCTTGGAAGCTCTTGGGGTCGGTCGCCCACCAGCGCCATTTCTGCGCGCCGGTGCTCGCGTCGTAGGCGGCGACGAAACCGCGAATCGCCCATTCGCCGCCGGCGCTTCCGACGATCACGCTGCCGCGATAGAGTTGCGGCGCCATCGTTTCGGAATACCCGGCGCTGGGATCGGCGACGCTCTTTTGCCACAATACCTTGCCGGTTTTTGCGTCGAGTGCGAGCAGGTTGTCGTCGAGCGTCGTGACGTAGACTTTTCCGTAGCCCACCGCCACGCCGCGATTGACCGGGCCGCAGCATATCTGGAAGGTGCCCAAATTGTAGGTGGTTTCCCAATAGCGCTGGCCGTTTGTCGCGTCGAGCGCAATGATCTTCATCTTATTGCTGACCACCGGCGTGGTGACGTACATCACGCCGTCAACCACGATCGGCGTCGTCTCGAAACTCGCGGTCATGCCGGTCTGCACGATGGCTGCGGGCGCGAGCTTCGCGACGTTGCTCGCGTCGATCTGCGTAAGCGGCGAGTAGCGATCGTTTGCGTACGACCGGCCGTGCAGGAGCCAGTTGCGGTCATCGCTCGCCGCGGCGCTCATCATCGCATCCGAGGTCGCGACGTTCGCTCCCGAGGGCATCGCAGCGAAAACGTGGTTCGACGCGGACGCCGCGCGCACGATTTCGTTGTTGTTCGCCGGTGACGGCTGATTGGTGCCTGCCGCCGATGCGGGCGCTCCCACAGTGGCAAGTTGTACGGTAGCCAAAGACGACTCGTCCAACGGCGAGTTCCCCGAAGGGAAGCCGTTTTGGCTGAGGATATATGCGGTGACGGCGAGATAATTCGGCGCGCTCAGCGTGCCGGGCGCATTCGCGGGCATCTGCTTGCTGATGAAGTCGTACATCTGCGCGGCCGTGCCGTAGCCGTTCAACGAACGTTTGAAACTTGGTCCGGTCAGCGCCGGACCGCTCTGGCCCTGCAGCGTCGCTCCATGGCACTGCGCGCAACTCTTGGCGTAAACCGTCGCACCCTGCGTCGCCTGCGCCGTCGTATAATCGCCGGCACTCGAACCGGTTTTGCCGCCGCAGCCGGCCGCCAGAAGACCGAGAAAAACAACGCTCGCACCAAGAGCCCAACGAACTTCACGCATCGATCCGCCCTCCACACGGGCTACATTGGGTCGACCGCAAGAGGATTCCCGCGAAAAGGAGGGCCTGCGCCGGCCATAGCTGGGCATTTCGGCTCATTCGCGGTCAAGAAGTCCAGTCCAAAAGCCGAAGAGAGAACTGTATACGCTTCTTTTGATGTGGTGGTGATTCTATGTCCAATATTTCTCGTGCACGGCTCCTGGCTTCTGCCACGGCGATCGGCGTTCTGGGACTGCCGTTGCTGACCGCATTTGTCGATGCCGCCCAAAACGCCGACCCGGCCGATCTTGCAACGCTGAATACGGCGATAGAACTAGAGCGCGCCGGTATCAAAGCTTATGACGACGCTGCCGCGACCAAGCTGCTTTCGCCAGGCGTTCTGGCCGTCGCGCTCGGCTTTAAGAAGGATCATGAGGCGCATCGCGATGCGTTGATCGCCGCGGTCAAGGCCGGCGGCGGAACGCCCTCCACCGCGACTGCGAAGCTCGACTATCCCGCGCTGAAATCGCAAAGCGACATCTTGGCATTTGCCAAGACGGTCGAAGAGCGCGCGGCCAGCACCTATCTTTCGGTGATTCCGGACTTCAAAAATCGCGCCCTCGCCGGCGTGGCGGCTTCGATTCTCGGCGTAGAGACGACGCACGTTACGCTGCTGGCTCAAGCGTTGAACGAACTACCGGCCTACAAGAGCGGTTTTGTAAGCTAACTCGTGCGCCTCTCGTTCGTCGCTCGTTTTACGATCGTAACGGCGCTGGCCACCATCGCGGTGGCGATCGTATTGTCGTCGCTGCTGGGCGCCGCGCACACGCGTTCGATTCAGAGCGATTTGGTAACCACGTCGTTCGGGCAGTCGAGTGCCTTGATGACGCCGGCGTTTGCGCGCGTGAATGCGAAGACCCGCAAACTGGGAGCGGCGTACGCGCAGATCGCGCAAAGCGCGGCGCAAATCACGAGCTTTCAAGAGTACGTTCGCGACATCCGCGTCTACTGGCCCGACGGAACGGCCATCTATCCGCGATCGGCCAAACCCGCCCCGATCGGCGTGCGCCGCGCAATCGCGCGACAAGACGTCTACCGGGAACCGGTGCGCACGATTGCCGGACAGCCGGTCTTCACGGCGTACTCGCCGTTGGGCGATCCTTCCGGCAACGATTACATCGCGGTGGTCGCGCTCGATTTCTCGCCCGGCCAAATGGCGAGCGAAACCGCGGGCGAGCAGCGCTTTGTCGTGCTCACCACCGTCGCGGCTTGCGCGCTGATCTTTCTTTCTTTGATCGCGCTGGCCATCGCGGCGCAGCGCGAACTCAATCGCCATCAGCGTCGTGCCGACGATACGTTCACGCAGACGATGAGCGGCTTGGCGGCGATCGTCGACAAGCGCGATCCGTACACGGCGGGCCACTCGATTCGCGTCGCCGCGTATGCCAAACGGCTCGCCGAAGCGATGCGGCTCGACGGCGTGACGATCAAGACGATCGAAAACGCGGCGTTGCTGCACGATCTCGGTAAGATCGGCATTCCCGACGCCGTGTTGCTCAAACCCGCGAAATTCGACGAACGCGAGCGCGAGATCATCAAGTTTCATCCGGACATCGCGGGCGAGATTCTCGCCGGCGTCGAGGCAATGCGCGACGTCGTGCCCTGCATCGTGCACCATCACGAGCGCTGGGACGGCGAAGGGTATCCGCGTAAGCTTGCGGCCGAAAAGATTCCGTTGGGCGCGCGCATCATCAGCGTAGCCGATGCGTACGATGCGATGACGACCGATCGTCCCTACCGGCGCGCGCTAACGGTGGAAATCGCCCGCACGGAGCTTTTGCGCGTTTCCGGAACGCAGTTCGACGAGCGCTGCGTGCGCGCGTTCATCAAATTGATCGATGCGGGCGCGGTCGTGCCGCCGGCGCCGATGACCGATGCCGACGCACTCGCGCGCAGCTTCGGCCGCAAACTTCCCCGCCTAGAATCCGTCGGTTAGGGCAGCGTAACGCTGCGATCGGCCGCGCCGAGTTTCACCTCGAGCGTTCGTTCGCTGCCATCGGAGTACACCGCATGCAGCGTGTATTGTCCGGCCGGAAGCGCCATGCTGAATTCGTCGTTCATGAGCATCGTGTACGGACCGCCGGCGACGACGATCGTCCCTTGCATGAACGCGTGGATGTGACAGCGCACGTGCACGACGCCGGCCTTCGGAAACGGCACGACTTTCCCGGGTCCGTCCTTATAGTAGCCGATGTCGAAGTGGTCGGGACCGTCGCTTGAATAAATGCTGTGGTAGAACGGGTCGTCGTTGGGAAATTGCACCGAACTTCCCTCGGGAATGACCACCAGCGCCGGCATGAACGATTTGTCCTGATTGTGCATCTGGAGGGCGACCGGCGCGGGCGCCGGCGCGCCGGCGACCCACACGACGTCGGCGGTGCCGTGCCCGCTCAGCGTGGCGGCCGAGGCCGTCGCGGCGCTCAGGACGACGGCAAGCAGGGCGACCGGTATCGTGCGAATCATTGTATAGGTATCGGCCCGACGGCGCGGCCGCGTGAGGTGATGTATGTGGCGAGTGTTTTTTGCGACCGCAGCGATGACGTCGATCGCGGTCGCGGCGACGATGCCCGGCGCGGGCGTTCGCGAGGTCGCCCTGCGGATGAACGGCGCAAGCGGCGGAGTGTGGCACGTGCGTCTTACACGCGTCGCGCTGCCCGGCGCGCAAACGCCGCCCGACTATCAGGATACGCTAACGGTGACCGCCCCGGACGGCGCGCGCGCGTATCGGTCTCCAGGCGATACGGGCGAATTGCTCGCGCGCTTGCGCAAAGGATCGGGCACGGAAACGTATTTCCCGCACCAGACGGCGAGCATCGCCGGGACCGCGAGCTTGATGCATTCCGACGCGCAACAAGTGGTGCTGTCGGTCGATCAAACCGGTGCGGACTGCGGACTTGCCACGATCACGGTTCTCGGCATGTCGCAGCGCACGCACCGCGTCGTCCCGCTCGCGCGCGCAACCAACTTCTGCGATCTTTCCGCCACGGTCGTGGGGAACGCCGTCCAACTCGCCGGCCCGTATTACGCGCACGGCGCCCCGCTCTGCTGCCCGACCAAACCGCGCGTCACCGCGACCTTGCGCTATGTCAACAACGCCTGGCGCGAGACCCCCGCCTACTTCCCGCTGACGGGATTACGCGAGGGCGGCTAGGGCGCTGTTGAAGCGGCCTTGCAGAATGGGTTCGGAGGGGCGGCCGA
This sequence comes from Vulcanimicrobiaceae bacterium, assembly GCA_036559125.1. Taxonomy (GTDB): domain Bacteria; phylum Vulcanimicrobiota; class Vulcanimicrobiia; order Vulcanimicrobiales; family Vulcanimicrobiaceae; genus JALYTZ01. The sequence continues at coordinate 5,009 of DATBTT010000078.1, read as the reverse complement.
GCCAGCGTTCGAGGACGGTGGCGTAGACGTCGCGGAAGTCGGTCGTGAAGCGCAGATTGCCGTCGCTGGTGTTGCTCAAATCGGGATAGGCCCCGTAGATGCCGCCTTTGACGCCGCCGCCGATCAGGAATAGCGGCGAGGCTTCGCCATGGTCGGTGCCGCCACTCGCATTTTCCGCGATGCGCCGTCCGAACTCGGAGAACGTCATCGTCAGAACGCGTTTGTCGTTTCCGTGCGCCGCCAGGTCGTCGTAGAACGCTTTCAGCGCGTCGGATAGCTCGCCGAGGAGCCGGTCCTGCGTTCCCTTTTGATTGACGTGCGTGTCGAACGACCCATGCTGCACGTACAACACGCGCGTGCCCACCTTGCTGCCGACGATTTGCGCGGCCAGCGCGAGCGAGCGCCCGAGCGGCGTCGCCGGATATGCGCCCGCGGGTTTGTATCCGCCGATCAACTTCGGCAATTCTTCGGAGCCGCGTTGCGCGTGATCTTCGATTTCGGCAACGTGCGCCAAGTAGGGCGACGTAAACGGAAGCCGGTCGTCGGTAACCAGTTGCGCGTAGGTGCGGCGCGCCGCCGCGTTGCGATCGCTAATCAATCCATAGCCGCGCACGCCGGCAATCGCCGGAACGTCGGTCTTGGCGGCCACGAGCACTTCGGGAAGCACTTGCGAGAGCGCGACGCCGTTGAAGAGCTTGTCTTTCGGAAGATTCGCGTCGTCGAGATAACGGCCGAGCCATCCGGTATGTTCGTACCGTCCCGGCGCCGCCGTCTGCCAAATCTCGGTGGAACGAAAGTGCGAATGATCCGGACTTGGATAGCCGACGCCTTGCACGATTGCGACCGAGCCCGCGTCGTACATGGCTTTGAACGAACGCATCACGGGATTGAGGCCGATCTGCTTGTCGATCGCGAGCACTTGGTTCTGCGGTACGCCGATGCGCTGACGCAGTTGGTAATACCCGGGATTGCCGTGCGGCACGACGCAGTTCAAGCCATCGTTGCCGCCCTGTAAATTGATCAGCACGAGCACCCGGTCTGCCCCGCCGGGAAGCCCCGCAAGCGGCGTTGCCGCGAGCGCTCGCGCGAACACGTGTTGCGTGTTGGCGACGACCGTTAGACCGCTGAGTCCGCCGAGAACGAAAGCCGAACGCTTCATCGTAACATCATTCCTGTAGTTGGACGCATTAGTTGAGTTGGTAGGCCGGCATGGCCATGGTCAGATAGGCGGCGCCGCGCACGCGTTCCGGGTAATTCTCGCCGGACAGCGTACCCAGCGCGGAGGTCCCGGCGCCGTTGAGATAATCGGCGATTTGCGCGATTCCACGCGGGGACGCATCGCCGTGTAGAATCGCCGACACAATTGCCTGCGCGGCCGGCATCGCTTGCATCGGTACGCTCGAAAGCCACGAGTTGCCGCTCATCGCCGGCGAGTTCACCAAGCCCGTGACGAAGTTTTCGCGCGCGATCGTCGTCTGGCTGGTAATCCAATTCGAGCCGCCCGGCCAACCCGCGACGTTGGGCGGGTAAAACAGCACTTGTCCCATTTGGTTGAGCGCCCGCAACGCGCTCGGGTCGATCTGCGTCAAATCGAACGCCTTGTACGTACCGACGAGATACTCGACGGGACTCTTGATGAGCCCGCGATAGGCGCGATTCGAGTAGAAGACGTTGCTCTGCAAGAGCGCGGACATGACCGGTGCGATTTCGTAGTCGTTCTTCATGATGAGGTTCGCGACCGCGTCGACGAGTTCGGGTTCGGGATCGTTATACACAAAATAACCCAAGAGGCTGGCGGCGAAAAACTTCGCGCACTGCGGCTGGGCAAAAATGATGTTGACGATGTCTTGACCGTTAAAAGTACCGGTCCGGCCTAAAAACGTCTTCGAGCCGGAATCGTGCGCGCTCGCCCGAAAATTCGCTTGAGCGCCCAAGCGTTTGAGTTTCCACCCCGTCCATGCGCGCGCCGCCTGCCGGACGTCGTCCTCGGTATAGTGGTCGACGCCCAGCGTGAAAAGCTCCATCAATTCGCGCGCGTAATTTTCGTTGGGATGGGTCGCGTCGTTCTTGGCATTATCCAAGTAGAGCATCATCGCCGGATCGATCGAAACGTTCCACGCGAGGCTGCGCAGATTGCCGAGCGCGTTTTGGCGGAAGAGCTGGTTTTGGTTGTAAACCATAGCCGGCGTTACGCCTTTTTGAATAGCCGCCGTCGTAAAGTGTCCGTGATAGTAGAGCGCCATTTTCTCTTGCAGCGGCGACGGCGTGGTCAGCATCCGGTTCAGCCACCACTCTTGTAGCGACAGAATCGAGCCGCGCTCTTTCTTGCGAAGGCCTTTGCGGAAATCGCGTTTCGCCGTGTCGTCGGCGTTGCGAAAGCCTCCGCCTCGATAAAACGCCATCAGGTCGGAAGATGGATCGTACACGTCGGCCGGCGCGGGCATATTGGCCGTCGACGGAAATCGAATCAGCGACTCGACGGCGTCGTGCATGGATTGCGCCGCCGCGCGCTCGATCTCCGCGGGCGATCCGCCGAAGCCCGCGCGACGCAACAAGTGCGCTGCAAGGCGCTGGTTCCAGGGACCGTCGTACCGGGCGAGCGCGCTCGATCGATCGAGCGAGCCTGCGGGCCGATCGATGCCGGCCACGTCGGTATGCGTTGATGGAGCCGTCGCTACGTTCATGATAGTAGTGTAACGGAGAATGCCTGCTTTGCATTCGTTCATCCGTTAGGATGGGATTAAATCGGCCGCATCACGAAAGCGCCGCGGCGATGAGCGAATTGGAGAGCCGGCTGGATCGAAGCAACCAGAGCTATGCGGCGAACTTCGCCCGCATGGACGGGTTGGTCGCGCACTTGCGCGACGAACTCGGCGCGGTGCGCGGCGGCGGCGGCCCCGATGCGACTGCCAAGCACCGAAAACGCGGTAAGCTGACCGCGCGCGAACGCGTCGACCGGCTCGTCGACCCCGGTTCGGATTTTCTGGAGTTCTCCGCGTTGGCCGCGCACGGCATGTACGACGGCGGGTCGCCCGCCGCGGGCGTGTTAACCGGAATCGGCATCGTCGAAGGGCAGCATTGCGCGATCGTCGCCAACGACGCGACTGTCAAGGGCGGCACGTACTACCCCATGACGGTGAAGAAGCATCTGCGCGCGCAGGAGATCGCCGAGCAGAATCATCTCCCGTGCATCTATCTGGTCGACTCCGGCGGCGCATTCTTACCTTTGCAGGCCGAAGTGTTTCCGGACCGCGATCACTTCGGGCGCATTTTTTACAACCAGGCGCGCATGTCGGGGAAGAAGATTCCACAAATCGCGGCAGTGATGGGCTCGTGCACTGCCGGCGGTGCCTACGTTCCGGCCATGTCTGACGAAACGGTGATCGTTAACGGCACCGGAACGATCTTTCTGGGTGGTCCGCCGTTGGTCAAGGCGGCCACGGGCGAGATCGTCACGGCCGAAGAATTGGGCGGCGCCGACGTGCACACGCGCGTTTCCGGCGTCGCCGATCACTTTGCCAACGACGATCTGCACGCGCTCGGCATCGTGCGTTCGATCGCCGCGAACCTGCACCGCGAAAACCCGCGGCAATGGGACACCATCGAGCCGCGATCGCCGAAATACGACGCGCGGGAGATTTACGGCATCATACCGGCCGACGCGCGCACCGGATATGACGTACGCGAAGTGATCGCGCGCGTCGTCGACGGATCGGATTTTCACGAATTCAAAGCGCGTTATGGAACGACGCTCGTGTGCGGATTCGCTCGCATCGAGGGCCACCCCATCGGCATCGTCGCCAATAACGGGATTCTGTTCAGTCAGAGCGCGCTCAAGGGTGCGCACTTCATCGAGTTGTGCGTGCAACGCGGCACGCCGTTGTTGTTTTTGCAGAACATCACCGGCTTCATGGTAGGCAAGGAATACGAAAACGGCGGCATCGCCAAGGACGGCGCGAAGCTGGTTACGGCGGTCGCGTGCGCCGAGGTTCCGAAGTTCACCGTGGTCATCGGCGGGAGTTTCGGCGCCGGTAACTACGGCATGTGCGGGCGTGCGTATTCGCCGCGACAACTGTGGATGTGGCCCAACGCGCGCATCTCCGTCATGGGCGGAGCACAGGCGGCAAGCGTGCTCTCCACCGTAAAAGGCGACATGGACGCTGACGCGAAGGCGAAGTTCGAAGCGCCGATCCTCGAAAAATACGAGCGCGAAGGTAGCCCGTATTATTCGACCGCGCGCATCTGGGACGACGGAATCATCGATCCGCTCGATACGCGCAAGGTTATCGCGATGGGTCTCGACGCCGCCGCTCACGCGCCGCTGCCGGACACGAAGTTCGGCGTCTTCCGCATGTAGCGCGTTCGGCATCGTACTATGAACGACGTCGTCGCGTTCGTATCCGAGCAGCTCGCCTCGAAGCGTGCCGAATGCGGCATCTCCCTGGAAGAAGCGGCCCGCCGGTCGGATATCCACGAAGAGCGGCTGGCTTCGGCCGAAAACGCCGAAACCACGCTCGACGAAGCCGAGTTACAGCGATTGGCCGACGCCTACGGCATCGACGTTACCAACTTCTTCGGTGGTCGCGTCACGCCGCTGGCATATTTGTTCGGCGCCGGATAATTCGAAAGGACCGTCGATGAGCCCGCGGACGGCGATCGTTCTCGCTTACGTATTCATGTGCTCGATTTGGGGCACGACGTGGCTGGCAATCAAGGTCGGCTTAGAATATCTGCCGCCGGTTGCAGGGGCGGGACTGCGCTTTATTATCGCAGGGCTCGTACTGTTCGCCGTGGCCGGAGCGCGCCGGGAAGTGCCGTCTTTTGCGAAAATGCCGTGGAAATTGATCGTCGTGCTGGCGATCTTTCTGTTCGGGCTCAACTACGTCTGCACGTACACGGCCGAGACGCGGTTGAGTTCGGGGCTGGTCGCCGTGCTCTTCGGCGTGTTGCCGTTCTTCACGTTCGCGTTCGGTCACTATTTGATCGGCGAACGTACGACGCCCCGCACG
>DATBTT010000077.1:0-5929 GCA_036559125.1 Vulcanimicrobiaceae bacterium | reverse complement strand
AAGAAAACATCGTCCTTCGACAGGCTCAGGATGACGGGGAAAAGTGCTCGCAATCGAGTCGAGCGCGTCGCACACTGGGCCGACGCAGGCGCACACTGGGCCGACGTGGGTCGCAGCCGGAGCCGACGCGGCTCCCACACTGGGGCGACGCGGTTCGCACACTGGGCCGACGCGGTCGAACGCCGGGCCGACGCGGGTCGAACACTGGGGCGACGCGGTTCGCACACTGGGCCGACGCGGTCGAACACTGGGCCGACGCGGTCGCACCCTGAGCCGACGCGGTCGCGTCTCAAGGTTCTGTCACGCTGAGCCTGTCGAAGGTTCGAGGGAACGCAAAAAGCCGCGCTGATTGGCGCGGCTGTTTAGGGAACTTTGCGACTGGTTAGGCCTTGAGTTCGATGTCCACGCCGGCCGGTAGGTCGAGATGCATGAGCGCATCCATCGTCTTCGGCGAGGCTTGAAGAATATCGATGAGACGTTTGTGCGTGCGCATCTCGAAGTGCTCGCGCGACTTCTTGTCGACGTGCGGCGAACGGTTAACGCAGAAGCGATTGATCTCGGTCGGCAGCGGCACCGGCCCGCTGACGAACGCGCCCGTACGCTTCGCGGTCTCAACGATACGCTCCGCCGACTGATCGAGAACCTTATGGTCGTACGCTTTGAGACGAATGCGAATCTTCTGCTTAGCCATGCTTTTCTTTCAATATCCTTCGGTTATCAATAACCACATGTAGTTTTCTGCCACCACCCTTATGACAGCTCGTCCCTCGACAGCTCGTCCTTCGACAGGCTCCGTCCTTCGACAGGCTCGTCCTTCGACAGGCTCAGGATGACGGAGGGTTGGCCCCTGCCAAACTCGTCCTCCCGGCAACGCCGCGCACGGCCGTTGCCACTCCAAGCCCGCCGCGTTTCCCGGCAACGCCGCGCACGGCCGTTGCCACTCCAAGCCCAATCCGCACTCCCATCCAAAGCCGTGCCCCACGGCCGTTTTCGGAGTACGGATTTTCGTTCGGGGTGAGGCGCCGAGGGGCGAAGCGGTCTACCGACCGCGAGTCCCTCGGCAACGAAGCCCCGGACGAAAAGCCTACTCCGAAACGGCCGTGACGACGCCGGCGCCGACTGTCCGTCCGCCTTCGCGGATTGCGAAACGCAGCCCCTCTTCGCAGGCGATCGGGGTAATGAGTTCGACGTCGATCGCGATGTTGTCGCCCGGCATGACCATCTCAACGCCTTCGGGTAGGGCGATGGTGCCGGTCACATCGGTGGTGCGGAAATAGAACTGCGGGCGGTAGTTTCCGAAGAACGGCGTGTGACGGCCGCCTTCTTCTTTCGACAGGACGTAGACTTCGGCTTTGAATTTTTTGTGCGGTTTGATCGAACCCGGTTTGGCGAGTACCTGGCCGCGTTCGATATCGTTGCGTTCCACGCCGCGCAGGAGCACGCCGACGTTGTCGCCGGCGATGCCCATGTCGAGTAGCTTGCGGAACATTTCGATACCGGTCACGACGGTCTTACGCGCCGTTTCCTGCAGACCGACGATCTCGACTTCTTCACCGACTTTAACTTGACCGCGCTCGACGCGACCCGTGCCGACCGTGCCGCGGCCGGTGATCGTGAATACGTCTTCGATCGGCATCAGGAAAGGTTTGTCGGTCTCGCGTACCGGGTCGGGGATGTACTCGTCGACCGTATCCATCAGTTTAAAGATCGGGTCGGTCGCCGGATTGCCGCGCTTGCCGTCGGACTGCAGCGCTTTGAGCGCGGAGCCGCGGACGATCGGCGTGTCGTCGCCCGGGAAGTCCTGTTTGGTCAGAAGCTCGCGAACTTCCATTTCGACCAATTCCAACAGCTCTTCGTCGTCGACCATATCGCACTTGTTCAAGAACACGACGATGCGGGGAACGCCGACCTGCTTCATGAGCAGAATGTGCTCGCGCGTTTGCGGCATCGGTCCATCCGTCGCCGAAACGACGAGGATGGCGCCGTCCATTTGCGCCGCACCGGTGATCATGTTTTTGATGTAGTCGGCGTGACCCGGGCAATCGACGTGTGCGTAATGGCGCTTTTTGGTCTCGTACTCTTGGTGCGAGATCGCGATCGTAATGCCACGCTCTTTTTCTTCGGGCGCGTTGTCGATTTCGTCGACGCCGCGGGCTTGCGCCATGCCTTCCGTCGCGAGACAATGCGTGATCGCGGCCGTGAGCGTCGTCTTGCCGTGGTCGACGTGCCCCGTCGTGCCGATGTTGACGTGCGGTTTCGTCCGCTCGAATTTAGCCTTCGCCATGTTTCCTCGTTTGGTTCCTTATGTTTGACTTGCCGGTGGGCCCCGGCAGCTAGCGTTACTGGGGAATTACGCTGGTGTCGGTTTCTTACCGGCAGCCTTCGCAACGATCTCTTCTTCGACCGATCTCGGGGCTTTCTCGTAGTGCGAGAACTCCATCGTGTACGTCGCGCGACCTTGCGTTGCCGAACGCATGTCGGTTGCGTACCCGAACATCTCGGAGAGCGGAACGTTCGCAAGAATGACCTGCGCGCCGCCCGCCGCCTCTTCCGTGGATTGAATCATGCCACGGCGGCGGTTGAGGTCGCCATTGATCGCGCCAAGATAATCCTTGGGCGTGGTGACTTCAACTTTCATGATGGGCTCGAGCAAGATCGGGCCGGCCGCGCGATTGGCTTCTTTCCAGCCCATCGACGCCGCGATCTTGAATGCCATTTCAGACGAGTCGACGTCGTGGTAGCTTCCGTCGAACGCCGTCGCCTTGAAATCGAGCACCGGATATCCGGCGAGCACGCCGCTCTGCGACGATTCCTGAATACCGGCCTGAACGGCCTTGGCATATTCTTTCGGAACGGCGCCACCGACGATCTTCCATTCGAAAACGAAACCGGTGCCGGGTTCCTGTGGTTCGATCCGCAGCCAGACGTCGCCGAATTGGCCTTTTCCGCCCGACTGCCGAATGAACTTGCCTTGTTTTTCGACGGTCTTCGTGATCGCTTCTTTATATGCGACCTGCGGTTTGCCGACGTTGGCTTCCACCTTGAACTCGCGGCGCAGCCGGTCGACGATGATCTCCAGATGCAACTCGCCCATGCCCCCAATGATCGTCTGCTGCGTCTCCTCGTCGGTACGCATGCGGAACGTGGGATCTTCTTGCGCGAGTCGCGTCAGCGCGATGCCGAGCTTGTCCTGATCGCCTTTGGTCTTCGGCTCGATCGCTTGGAAAATCACCGGCTCCGGGAACACGATGTTCTCGAGCATGATCGGATTCTTTTCGTCGCAGAGCGTGTCGCCGGTGCGCGTGTCGCTCAAACCGACCGCTGCGGCGATGTCTCCAGCGCCGATCGAATCGATGTCTTCGCGGTGATTGGCGTGCATGCGCAGGATGCGACCGATGCGTTCTTTCTTGCCCGAACGTGCGTTGTACACGTACGAGCCTTTATTGAGAATGCCCGAGTAGACGCGGAAATACGTTAGGTTCCCGTAGGGATCGGTGGCGATCTTGAACGCGAGCGCCGAGAACGGTTCGTCGTCGTCGGCCTTGCGCGTCATGTCGTCGCCGGTTTCGGGGTTCTTCCCGATGATGGTCTTTGCCTGAATCGGCGACGGTAAAAACTCCACGATAGCGTCTAACAGCGGCTGCACGCCCTTATTTTTGAAAGCCGAACCGCACAGCATCGGCAATACCGTACCGGCGATGGTGGCTTTGCGCAGCGCTTCCTTCATGCGATCGATCGGCAGTTCTTTGCCGTCGAAGAACATCTCGAGCAGCTCGTCGTCTTGCTCGGCGATATTTTCGATGAGCGCCTGGCGCCACTTCATCGCAAGTTCGCGCAACTCGCCCGTGACGTCTTCGTGCTCCATCGTCGAGCCGGCATCGTCGGTATAGACGATCGTCTTCATGGTGAAGAGATCGACGACGCCGGCGAAGTCGTCCTCCGCACCGATCGGAACTTGGATCGGGCAGGCGTTTGCGCCGAGGCGCTCGCGGATTTTATCGACGGCGTTGAAGAAATCGGCGCCCATGCGGTCCATCTTATTAACGAAGATGATGCGCGGCACTTTGTACTTGTTCGCTTGGCGCCACACCGTCTCGGATTGCGGCTGCACGGCGGCCACCGAGTCGAAGAGCGCCACGAGACCGTCGAGCACGCGAAGCGAGCGTTCGACCTCGACCGTGAAGTCCACGTGCCCAGGCGTATCTATAATGTTGATGCGCGTGTCGCGCCACGTGCACGCCGTCGCGGCGGACGTGATCGTGATGCCGCGCTCCTGCTCCTGAACCATCCAGTCCATCGTCGCGGCGCCGTCGTGGACTTCGCCGATCTTGTGGGTGCGACCGGTGTAAAACAGAATGCGTTCGGTGCACGTCGTCTTGCCGGCGTCGATGTGCGCGGCAATGCCGATGTTACGAGTATGTTCGAGTGGAAAATCTCTAGCCATTATGAATTACAAAAATTACCAGCGGTAGTGCGCGAACGCTTTGTTTGCTTCAGCCATCTTGTGCGTGTCTTCACGCTTCTTGATCGACTGCCCGAGATTGTTCGCCGCGTCCATCAGTTCGCCGGCGAGCTTCTCTTCCATCGAACGGCCCGCGCGGGCTCGCGCGTAGTTGATCAGCCAGCGCATCGCCATTGCCTGGCGGCGGTCCGGACGGACTTCCATCGGCACTTGGTACGTGGCGCCGCCCACGCGGCGGGGACGCACTTCGACCAGCGGCATCGCGTTGGAAAGCGCCTGCGAAAAGACGTCCATCGCTTCGCGACCGGTCTTCTCGGTCACGAGTTCGAGCGCACCATAGGTGATGCGTTCCGCGAGCGACTTCTTGCCTTGCAGCATCACCTTATTGATGAAGCGCGCGAGCACTTTGCTGTTGAACTTCGGATCGGGCAGAATCTGCCGCTTCGGAGCCGGACCTTTACGAGGCATCTTTTTCCTTTGTTATCCTGAGCGAGTCGAAGACTACTTCTTGGTGGAGCGCTTGGCGCCGTATTTCGAACGGCCTTGCTTGCGATTGGCCGTGCCCGAGGTATCGAGCGTACCGCGAATGATGTGATAGCGCACGCCCGGGAGATCCTTGACGCGGCCGCCGCGTACCAGCACGACCGAATGCTCCTGCAAATTATGGCCGATACCGGGAATGTATGCCGTCACTTCTTCGCCGTTGGTCAAGCGAACGCGGGCGACCTTACGAAGCGCCGAATTCGGCTTCTTCGGGGTCACGGTCTTCACTTGCGTGCAGACGCCGCGACGCTGCGGGTTTCCGGCGACTTCAAACGTGCGCAGCGGCAAGTCGGGATGACCCGGCTTGGGGCCGGTCTGAATGACGCGGAACGCCGGCGTCTTGACCTTTTTCTCGGCTTTCTGGCGGCCCTTACGCACCAGCTGACTGATAGTCGGCATCCATTTCCCCAATATTGCGAGCGACACACACAAATCTGGCCACACCCGGAGGTGGGCCTGAACTACGGCAGTATACCAGGGAGTTCCAGGCGCGTCAACGTTGAGAGTCGGCTCGATTTACGCCCCGGATTGCTTGTTTTCCGGCGTTGCGAACGAGCACGACGGACGTCGCGACGATCCACAACGTGAAGAGCAGCAGTCCGAGGACGATCGAGACGATGCCTCCCGGCGCCATCGCACCGGTTCTGAAGAATACCCCCAGCGATGCGGTCGCGGACCCCGCGAATGCGACGTACCCAAGTCCGGCTAGCCACCGCGGAGCGGAGTGATGCCTGCGCATGCTCATCGTCGAGGCCAGCAAGAAGACCGCGAGCGGCCCGAAGAGCACGGCGCCGCTGAGCGCGGTCGCGGCGTAGGCCAGGGTCAGTCCTTGGGCACCCAGGGCCGCGCTTCCCTCGAAGCCGAGAATCGTTTGGAAAATGGTGCTCGCCACGGTAACTACCGCGGTAACGATGCCGGCAGCTA
>DATBTT010000076.1:0-48714 GCA_036559125.1 Vulcanimicrobiaceae bacterium | reverse complement strand
AAATAAACGGCCTCCGCAAGGGAGGCCGTTTATTTATGGCTGGGGTGGCTGGATTCGAACCAACGAATGGCGGATTCAAAGCCCGCTGCCTTACCGCTTGGCGACACCCCAGTGTGGTTCGGCGAACCTGGATTATCGCTTGGTGTGAAGTCTCCTGTCCCATGCGGCCACGATCGGGACCTCGAAGGTCGCGCCTCGCGCGGCCTGCTTACTATAGCCGATTGCGCGCAACAGCCACAAGACGAACAGCACTACGTCGATCGTCAGTGCGAGCGCGTAGATCACGACCGTAGCGGCAACGCTGCCAACGAGCAGCGACAGCACGAGCGGCCATACTAACGCGGCAAGCCCGACGAGCCCGGCCAACAGACCGAAACCCAGAGCTTGCCGCGTGTGGAAATTGAACCATTCCGATGAATCGCGTTCTACGATGCGCTCGTAGAGCGCGACCGGCCACGCTAGATACCCGAGCGCCGCGAGCCGTTGCTCGGCCGCAGCGCGATCGTGCTCTAGCAGGGTGATGCTAGCGCAATGGCCGCGAGGCGATGAGGCGTTTCGCGCCGATGAACTTGGGAGCCCAGTACGAGTCGCTCAGGCTGCTGACCATGACGCCGTGGCTCGAGCTCGCATGCACGAACCGCCCCTTACCGAGATAGATCCCGACGTGCGACGGCCCGGGTTCGTAGGTTTGGAAAAACACTAAGTCCCCCGGGCGCATGTTTCCCTTGATTTTGCGTCCCGCATAGTACTGGGCGTCCGCTGTCCGCGGTATGCTCATTCCCATCATCGCAAAAACGTGTTGGACGTAGCCCGAGCAGTCGAAGCCCGACCGGCTCGTTCCGCCGAACACGTACGGCGTGCCTAAAAACCGCAGCGCGCTGCGGGTTAGGCTCTTGGCGATGGTGGAAGTTCGAGCCAGGATGCGGCTCGCAAAGCGCTTGATGTCGTGATGGTGGCCGACCGCGCGATGCTTGGCAGGCATGACGTCTTCGGCTTGAACCGGCGTACCGGTCCATTGCGCGACATCGGGACTAACGACGGAGGTTTGGACGGAGGTCTGGGTGGCGGCCGATGGAGCGGCCGAAGCCACGACGCTCGTTCCCCCGAGCAAAAGCGCCAACGCCCCAGTAACTAAGAGATAACGCAAAAACTGCTCCTCTTTCAAAACACTTGCGGGGTTAGTTGACGGGTTCGGACGTGAAAGATCGCCCTAGAGCCGACCGGCTCATTCACCCCTACCAGTATGTCCCCCGCTCCGGGCAGGCACCCGGATTCAGCGATTTCCTTTTGGCAGGTTTATTGACGCCGCGAGATGGGTATCCGCCGGCGTCAGGAGTCCCTTTAGACTATGTCGACCATTCCCCTCCCCTGTATTAAGGGGCTCCTAAAAGTTTTACGTCGAGGCTGCCGGAGAGGTCGCAGCCCGCTCGATTTGGGTTGCCAGGGACCGCGCTACGGCCTCGATCCGGCCGTGGTCGTCGCCTTCTACCATGATGCGGATCAGGGGCTCGGTGCCCGATGGGCGGATCAGCAGCCTGCCCGTTCCGGCCAGAACGGTCTGCGCTTCTTCTATCGCGCGGCGGATATCCGCATGCTGCAAAACGTCCTTGCGCGAGGTCCGCACGTTTACGAGAATTTGCGGATAGACGACCAGTTCGGAGGCTAAGTCGTGCAAGCTCGAACCGCTGCGTACGACCTCGCTGAAGAGCGCGATCGCGGTCATCGGGCCGTCGCCGGTCGTGTTGTTGTGCAGGTTGATGATGTGCCCGGACTGCTCGCCGCCCAAGAGATAGCCGCCCCCGCGCATCTGTTCGAGCACGTACCGGTCGCCGACGGGCGCGCGTAGCAATTGTACCGCGTAGGGTGCCAGGGCGCGCTCGAGGCCGATGTTGCTCATCACGGTTCCGACGATCGCGTCGCCGGGCAGTTCGCCCCGCGCGTGCATCGCTCGCCCGAGGACGAACATCACGTGGTCGCCGGTGAGCGCGGCGCCGCTTTCATCCACGAACATCGCGCGGTCCGCATCTCCGTCGAAAGCGACGCCGAGAACGCGCTCGTTGCCCAGCGCAATCAGCTCGCTCACCTTGTCGCGCAACGGCGCGAGGTGCGTAGCGCCGCATTCGACGTTGATGCGCGCGCCGTCGTTCTCGCAGTTGATCTCGTGTACCACCGCGCCGAGTTTTCGCAGGGCGTACGGCGCGATGGCGTACGAAGCACCGTTTGCGCAGTCGACAACGACGGTGAGTCCCGCCAAATCGGCCGCCCCGCTATAGAGTTCGTCGTAATAATGTTTCGCGAGGTTCTGCGCCAGCCGCGCGATGCCGATATCTTCGCCCGTGGGTCGCGGCAGATCGCTCGAGCCCAATAACGATTCGATCTCGTCTTCGAGCGCGTCGGATAATTTAAAACCGTCGGGACCGAAGAACTTGATTCCGTTGTCGGCAATCGGGTTGTGCGACGCGCTGATCATGACGCCGGCCGCGGCTTGCGTCCGAACCGTGACGGTTGCAACCGCGGGCGTGGGAACGATGCCGATCGAGACCGCGTCGCGACCGACCGACGTAATCCCGGCCACGATCGCCGACTCGAGCATGGTTCCGGAAAGGCGCGTGTCGCGCCCGACGACGATGGGTTTGTGGCGGTCGCTCGTGTGCGCGAGGACCGTCGCGCCGGCGCGTCCGACCGCAAACGCGAGTTCCGGCGTAAGATCCGTGTTGGCGACGCCGCGAACGCCGTCGGTTCCGAAAATGCGACTCAAGATTTGGTTCCCGTTCCGTTGGTGAAGCGCGCCTGTACGCGAATGAGGTCAGGCGAGACTTGCAGACCTTGTACCTCACCGCCCAGTGAATTCACCGGCCGCGGGCGCACCATCTCGTCGAGCTGCGAAGCATTGGCGGGTATCGGCACGTCCACCCGCACGGCGGTCACCTGGGCCAGCGCTCCCGCCGGACCGTGAATGACTGCCGTCCCGGGCGAGAGCGTCACCGCGTTGCGTACTACGACGTTTGGCGCTTGCCCGCTATAGTGCACGACCAGCGTAAAGGTCTTTTGCTCCACTTTTTCTACGGTAACTACGACCGAAGCCGGGCTCAGCGATTGCACCACCACGCTCGATGGTGCGATCGTGACTGGTACGGTCATCACCGTATCGGGGGCGAGTGGCGCAACCACGCGCGACAAGTCTAAAACCGCCTTGATCTCGTCGGGCTTGACGGCAGGTTGGCCGCGTTGCGGAGAAACGGCGACGACCGCTTCCTTTTCCGTAAAACGCGCCTCGTATCCGACCGGCACGTTGATCGCAGCGATCGGTACGCTCAATTGCTGATCGAACCGCGCGGCAATAACGGGGTTGTTAGCGTACCGAAAGTACGCCCACCCGACGATCGCCAGCACGAGCGAGAGAAGTTTAAGTCCGAAGTTCCGACGTATGATCTGCATGATTTTCGGGTGGGCGGCGTTGCGACGTAAGGCGGGCGCGCAGATGCGTTACGAGATCGCTGCGGATGACGCGGCCGGTCGGACGCGGAGGACGGGTCGAAGCGAGTAAGACTTTGACCAGGCGAACTTCTTCCTCTATCGCGCGCGATAGCTTGCCCTCGCGCGCGACCGCGATCGCGCCGGTCTCTTCGGAGACGACTACGACGACGGCGTCGGTTTGCTCGCACAGTCCGAGTGCCGCGCGGTGACGCGTGCCGATGCGCCGCTCGGTCAGCGATTGCTCCGCGAGCGGCAAGAAACAACCAGCGGCTTCGACGATGTTCTCCCGAATGATGACCGCACCATCGTGCAATGGCGAGCGCGGCACGAAAAGCGACAGGAGCAATTCGGCGGAGACTTCGGCATTGAGCGTCGTCCCGCTCTCGACGAATTCTTTGAGTCCGGTCGCCTGTTCGATGACGATCAACGCACCCAACCGGTTGCGCGAAAGCAAGAATGCCGCTTTTGCGATCGTCGCGATCGATTTGTCTTCGGGCCGGATGCGCTCGCGCTCGGTCGCCGTTCGAAAGAAACCGCCGCGGCCGATTTGCTCGAGCGCACGGCGAAGCTCCGGCTGGAAAACGATCGGCAGCGTGACGGCGGCGCCGAGAACCATAAACTCTAGGATCGTTCCCAGCAACAGTAGATGCAGAAGGTTTGCCAAACCGAGCAATCCGATCAGCACCAAGACGCCCGTCAAGATTTGCACCGCTCGCGTTCCGCGAATGATCAACAACACGTAGTACACCAGAACGCTAGTCGCCAAGATGTCCAGGGCATCGGTTAGCCCGAACGTGTGCAAGAGGCTATTCAATGTTTGCATGCGCGAGTAAAGCCTCCAAAATGCGGTTCGGGGCAATCTCGGGGGCCTGCAAACCAGCGGCCGCGATAGCGGCCAAAACATCCATCGAAAGCGGAGCCAGGAGCGTCGTTTTACGCGATGCGGAAAATCGGCGTGATTCGACGTCGAGAATTGCTGCGACGGCGGCAAACGGCGTGATGCTCGGCAGCAACTCGATCGCGATTGCCGTTCCTATAACGTCACAGCCAATAACGCCGGCAGGCCGGCCGGCCCCGCCCAGCGCTTCACGGTAGGCGTGCAAGGCATCCGGCGACGATGGTTCAATTGCAAGAGCGATGATCGATTCGCCGTACAGCCGTGCCCCAGGCAGCGCCGACGCGACCGCCTCCGGTACGACATCGTCGTCCGCCTCGATCAACCCATACGACCGTGAGAATATGAGAGACGGTCCGAATCGAATCTGCGCACGCGTTCCGCGCAATGCCGTGGCCATGCCGGTCCGTTGTCTCTCGTCCAGCGCTGCGTCGACCCGGAACGTACGAGCCCAACCCACGATGCGTACATCCTTAGCCGCAAAGCTCGGCCACTCTTGCGAATGAGTCAAACTCACCGGGCGCGCGTCGTTTCGGTGGGCAAAAATGCCGCGTGGGTCGTGCTCGATGAAGAACTCGCGCCGCGACTCGCGCAACTCAAACGCATGACCGGCAAACGCACGATGCTCGCCCCGGGTGACGTGGTGCACGTCCAACTCTTGGAGGACGAAAAAGTACTGGTCGATCGCATCGAACCCCGATCGTTCACGCTCGAACGGCGCTCGTTCGATGGTCGCGCGAAGACGATGGCCGCCAACGTCGACACGATGGTGACCGTCACGGCGTTCGCGGACCCACCCGCGCGACTCGTGACGCTCGATCAGCTACTCGCTTTCGCCGAACTGCAGAGCATTCGCCCAATGGTCATTTTCACCAAGCCGGACCTGGCGGACCCCCGCGTTCGTTCGTGGATGGTCGCGCTATACGGCGGTTTGGGCTACGACGTCATCGTGATCAACCCCAGAGCCGGGGACAACGTCGACGATTTGCGCGCACAACTGCAGGGCAAGCATGCGCTCTTATGCGGCGTGTCCGGCGTGGGGAAAAGCTCGCTCTTCAGGGCTCTGGGCGGCGATGCGGTGATCGGAGACGTCTCACGCTTCGGCCTTGGCCGCCAGACCACGAGCACGGCACGGCTCTATCGCCTGGAGGACGGTTTCCTTATAGATAGCCCCGGCGTGGCCGAATTCGGCCTGGGGCAGATTGAATCGCCCGAGCTGGTGCAGGGCTTCCGCGAGATGGCTGAACCGGCGGCGCGCTGCCGGTTCACGGACTGTAGCCATCTGCACGAGCCGGACTGCGGCGTACGGGCGGCCGTCGCCGACGGAGGGATCGACCCAAGCCGCTATGCGAGCTTCCGGAAGATCCTCGGCGGCCGCGCAGGTCCCGAAAGCTAGACCGGCCCCGAAACCTGTGATATACTGCGCCTCGTGCCCTAACGCCAAGGAGTAGACTTTTGCCGAATATCAAGGCCGCCGTCAAGTGGGTGCGGCAGAGCGAAAAACGGACCAAGCGCAATCTCGACGTGAAATCGCGCCTCAAGACGCTATATAAGAAAGCCGCGCAGTCGCAAGATGCGAAGCTGGCTACCGGCGTGGAGTCCCAATTCGACAAGGCCGCGCAAAAGGGCATCATTCATCCGAACAAAGCGGCCCGCAAGAAATCGCGCATGGCCAAGGCTATGAAGACCGTCGCGACCGCGCCGGTCAAGGCGACGAAATCGCGCACCAAATCGTCCAAAGCGCCCGCGAAGAAAAAATCCGGCAAGTAACTGCCGGTCGAAAAACCTGCGAAGCCGCCCCATTCGGGCGGCTTTTTTCATTGCCGTGGGAAATAAGCGCGGCGTGAGCGAGAGTTCCCGGACGGTCTCCGCGATTGAAGACGATCCCAAAGCGGTCTTTATAACCCTGCTCGCGCGCGAATTGCATCGCGCGGGCGTGGCGTCGGACCAATTGCAGCAAACGATCACTTCGGCGGCAGATGCGCTCGGCTTGCAAGTGGAGATACTGGCCTTTCCGACCATGATTCAGATCGCGATCGGTCCGCGCTACGCGCAGCAGATCGTGGTGCTTCGGATGACGCCCGGGCGCGTTAATTTGCGCAAACTCTCCGGCATCAACGACACCTTCGACGATTTGCAGAACGGCAAAATCGACACGAGTGACGCGATCGACTACCTTCGCCACATCGACCAACGCACGCCCATGCCGGCGCCGCTGCTATCGGTCGCCGCGCTTGGCATGGTGGCCTTTGGGGTAGCCGTCATTCTGGGCGGCGGCGTCAACGAACTCATCGTCGCCGCACTGATCGGATTGGTAACCGGCGTCATTTCGGTCCTGGCTCAACGCTCACCGGTCGTAGACCGGCTCTTCGAAGTGATCGCCGCGTTCATCGCCACGCTCATCGTAGCGGCATACACGCACTTCATCGCGCCAACTAACCTTTACATTTCGATCGTAGCCGGAGTCGTCGTGCTTCTCCCCGGCTACTCGCTGACGCTGGCGCTCAACGAACTGGCCAATCAAGATCTGATCGCGGGCACCGCCAGGCTCGGCCGAGTGTTTGCGATTTTGCTCTCGCTGGGATGCGGGGCGCTGCTTGGATTCGCGGTTGTGGGCCCACACTTCTTGGATGCGGCTGCGATCGTTCCGCATCCGGTTCGCTCGACGTTTTGGATCGCGGCGGCGATCATCATGTCGTTGGGCCTCTCGATCGATCTCGACGCGCGCCGGCGCGATTTGATTTGGGTGTTTCTGGCGTGCTTCGTCGCGCTCGGTGCTTCGCACGTGTTCGGCGATTTGCCGATCCATCAAGTCGCCGCGTTCGTCTCCGCCTTCATTTGCGGCGTCGTCGCCAATCTCGGTGCGCGCTTCTTACGCGTGCCGCAGCCGGTATTTTTGGTGCCGGCGCTCCACGTGCTCGTCCCCGGATCGCTCAGCTATCGCAGCGTCCTCTCTATCTTCTCGGCGCGCTATGAAGATGCCGGAACGCTCGCGCTCAACGCGATCGTCGTCGGCATTCTCATAGTTGCGGGCCTTCTGCTCTCGCAGCTGATTTTTCCGTCGACGACGCTGCGGTTTCATCGCGGTCCGTACGGTTCGCGCCCCGCTTAAGGCGGCGCCGGCGGTGCGTGAACCCGTCGTAGCGAGACGGCGCCTCGATATCCGCTAGAGCCTGCCGCGCTGTTGGTAGTCTAAAACCTCACACCGCGGTAACTCGCAGCCGACGGCGTGCTCTAGGGGCCGTCCTTCGACAGGCTCGTCCTTCGACAGGCTCGTCCTTCGACAGGCTCAGGATGACGAGAGGGGTGGGGTTGGGGTGCGGCGCGCTATTCGGCGTAGCGTTGGACGACACGCGGCGCAGCGTCGCGCGTGGCGCAAATTGAACGTGTAATATCCGCAGCCGCCCGAGGCTTTGACGATGCGCGAGGTTGCTATCATCATCGACACCAGGATGACACGCAAAAGCGCTGTTCACAAAGTACGGTTTACTCAGTAGGGGGTGCTCCGTTTTGCCCCCATCATTCTGCCTAGGGATCGACGTTAACGGCGAGACGCGTCTGACGGTCCGCGCGCGCCATGGGCAAAACGTGCTCGCGAATCGCCGCGCGTAATTGCGCTGCATCCGCGCCTTTTACCGCGATGCGGAAACGCCATTCCGTATTCAGGCGCGCGATCGGGTAGGGGGCCGGGCCCAGCACCTCTCCCGCCCCGGCCGTTTCCAGAACTCGGGCATACCGTTGGGCTTGAGCCAGTACGGCTGACCGTTGCCGTCCGATGATGCCCAGGTATACCAACTCACGCGCCGGCGGATATCCTAGTTCCCGGCGTGCCGCAAGTTCGAGTCGCGCGAATCCGGCATAGTCGTGCGTGGCGGCGTACGCGATTGCGGGGTGCGCGGACGAATACGTTTGTACGATCGCCTCACCGGGGCGCGAGCGTCCGCTACGCCCGCACACTTGCGTGATTAAATCAAACGTGCGCTCCGAGGCGCGAAAGTCCGCGGCGTGCAGGCCGATGTCAGCCGCGATGACCCCAACAAGCGTCACGGTCGGAAAATCCAGACCCTTCGCGACCATTTGAGTTCCCACGAGCACGTCGCCGTCGGCGCCGAACGCGTCCAGCAATCGCGCGTGATCGCCGATTCTCGTCGTCGTGTCGCTGTCCATCCGAATCACGCGCGCGGCCGGGTGAAGGCGCGCGACTTCGGCGGCGACGCGCTCGGTTCCGACGCCGAACTCGCGAATCGTCGCTTGCGCGCATGCCGGGCACGTCTGCGGAATCGGCTTTTGGGCATCGCAGTAATGGCATCGCAACAGCGAATCCGCGCGGTGCACGGTTAACGAGACGCTACAACGCTCGCATTCCGGAACGTATCCGCACGAGCGGCAAAGCATAAAACCCGCACTTCCGCGCCGGTTCACAAAAAGCACCGTCTTTTCTTTGCGTTGCAGGCGGTCTCCGAGCGCCTGGCCCAAACGCGTGCTGAAAATACGGCGGTTGCCCGTGTCGAATTCGCGCGCCATATCCACCACGTGGACCGCCGGCAGAGCTTGTCGCGTCGCGCGGGCGCGCAACTCCAACAACTCGATGCGCCCTTGCCTTGCCAGCTCAAAGGTTTCGAGCGATGGAGTGGCGCTTCCCAGCAGCAGCACTCCGCGTTCCAGGCGCATGCGCTCGCGAGCGACGCGCACGGCATGGTAGCGCGGCGACGTGTCCTGCTTGTACGAGTTTTCGTGCGCCTCGTCCACCACGAGTAAACGCACGCCGGAGAGCGGGGCGAAGACGGCGCTGCGCGCGCCGACTACGACGTCGATCTCGCCGTTCGCACACGCTTGCCACGCATCGTAACGCTCGCGCTCGGAGAGGGCGGAATGCAAGACTGCCACGCGATCGCCGAAGATGCTTTCGAAGCGGCGAGCCGTTTGAGGGGTTAGCGAGATCTCCGGCACGAGTACGATCGCGCGGCCACCGTTTTCGACTACGTCGCGAATCGCCTCGATATATACGAAGGTCTTGCCGCTGCCCGTAATGCCGTGCAACAACGCTTCGTGAAAGCTTCGACGCTCCAGATGATCGATCAGATGATCGATCGCTGCGCGTTGCTCCGCCGTCGCTTCGAATGGTAACGGTCCGAGCGCGCGACGCGACCGATCGCGCGCGGGCGCCACTTCTTCTTCACGAATGGCTCCGGCTTTCACGGCCCGGGCGACGATAGCAGCAGAAAAGCCCGCGAGCAAGGCATCGGCGCGCGGCACGCCGGGCTGCTCGCGCACGAACCGCACCAGCGCCAGCGCCTTCGGCCCTTTGACGCTGCCGTTTGCGGGTTGCAGGACCTTGATCCGGTACTCGTGCGTGCGGGGATCGACGAATCGGCGTTCGCGCCGAAGTTCGCCGCTACGCACGAGCGCGCCGACGTGCCGCAACAACGTCGCGCGATCGCCCGCCCGCCGAGCCTCCGGATGGCGCAGCAGCTGTTCGAGACCGAATCCATCGTCGAGCTCATCCCACACCAGCGTTACGAGGCGTTCGGGCACCGATGGGTAGCGCTGCCGGTTGGGATGCGCTACGGTTTTTGCGAAGCTGTCTACGGTTCGCGGCAGCGCGCCGCTCAGCACGACCGACCCGAGAGCCTCCCCGAGCGTGCAGAGGTAATGCTCCGCGACGAATTTCGCGAGTTGCAGCCCGAGCGGCGTAAACGCTCGCGGCGCGCCGCTGTGCGCGAGAACCCGTCGCAGCGGCTGTTCGGCTTCCATCGATTGCACCTCGGAGACGATGAACGCGAGCACCTCGCGCGAACCGAGAGGAACGCGCACCACGTCGCCGATTTCGAGCTGCAGGTCCCCAGCGTCGTAACTGAGCGGAAGATCGAACCGCGACGAGCGAATCGTCGCCAACGCATCGACTCGGCGGACTAGCGAAATTCTCGCGACCCCGGAGTATGGTTGCAATCGGCCAGCACGCCGCGCACCGCCGCCTGCGGCGCCGCGATGCCGTACTCGACGTCGCCGATCGCGTTAGGCAGTACGAAACGCAGCGCGCCGTTGCGCCGCTTCTTGTCCGCAGCCATGGCTTCGAAAACGCCCGCCGCGCGCACGCTCGTTCGCATCGGTAGATTCAGCAGTGCGAGCAGCGCCAGTACGCGCAGATGATCGGCTTCCGAAAAACGGCCGAGCCGCATCGCCAGCAAACCGGCCGCTCGCAGCCCGATGGCGACGCCGGCGCCGTGCGTCACGCGATAGTCGCTGGCGCGTTCGATCGCGTGACCGAAGGTGTGTCCCAGATTGAGCGTTTCGCGCGCGCCGCGTTCGGTTCGGTCGTCGCTCACGACCATCGTCTTGACCTTGAGCGCGTCGAAGACGATCGTCTCCCAGGGCCACTTGACGAACGGATGCGGCGCCAGCACTTCCAGTGCGTCGAAGAGGTCGTGCCCTTCGATAACGCCGTGTTTCACGATCTCCGCAAGCCCCTCGCGCAGATGCCGGAACGGGAGCGTTCGAAGGGCCGCCACGTGGCAAAAGACGGCGAGCGGATCGGTGAAGCTTCCGGCGAGGTTTTTACCTGCGGGAAGATCGACGCCGGTTTTGCCGCCGATGGCCGCGTCGACCATGGCGACCAGCGACGTCGCGACGTGCAGATATTTCACGCCGCGCATGTAGGTCGCGGCCGCGAAGCCGAACAGATCGCTCGCCACGCCGCCGCCTACACCGATAATCGTGGTGTCGCGGTCGGCGCCGCAGCGCACGAGCGCCTCGAGAATCTGCTCAAGCGTCGATAGGCGCTTGCGCCGTTCGCCTAGTTCGAAGGGTAGCAGCGCGATGCGCCCGCGCAGACCGGTAGTGAGGACGTGCGCGTATTCAACGACGTTGCGGTCGCACGCGACGACGAAGCGGTCGATTCCGCGATCGCGCACGAACGCGCGTAGCGGCTCGTTCGCCGAATCGCTCACGACGATGGGGTATCCTAGATCGTCGTTTACGGCGAGCGTGGAATCGCTCACAGCTCGATATTCTTCTTGTGCAACCACTCCACGATGTGTTCGACGATTTGCGCGGTGCTCATACCGTCGGCTTCGACCACGAGATCGGCGTGCGCGTAGGTAGGCATGCGCTGCGTGTAGAGTTCTCGGACCTTTTGCAACGACGGCGTCGGACCGAGCAGCGGCCGCACCCGAGGACTACGGCGCAACCTGCCGAGAATCTGTTCGGGCGGAACTTTGATGAAAACGCGATAGGTGCGCTTCTTGAGCAGTTTGAGATTTTCGTCGTACGTTACCGCGCCGCCGCCCAGCGCGATCACGCCCGGAGCTTCTTCTTCGACGATGTGTTCGATTACATCGTGCTCGTAGCGCCTGAACGCCTGTTCGCCTTGGGCGTAAAAAATGTCGCTGATCGGTCCGTGATGCTCGACGACGAAATCGTCGACGTCGAAAAACGCCACCTTCAACTTTCGAGCCAGTTTCTTGCCGATCGTGGACTTGCCGGCCGCCATAAAACCGGTTAGCGCGACATGCCTTCTCATACGCCGTCCTTCATTTCTTCAAACAAATTGGAAGCCGCTGCAACGCTGCGATGCAGGTTTTCACGCGTTTCATCCATCGAATCGCCGCCGTATTTTTCGAGCACGGGCGCCATCAGTGCCAACCGAACCATCGCTTCACCGACGATGGCCGCGGCGGGGACGACGCAGACGTCGCTGCGCACGATCGTGGCGGGCGCATTGGTTTTTTCGTGAAGATTGACCGAGGGCAGGGCCTTCATCAGCGTGGGAATTGGTTTGACCGAGACCCGCAGCACGATCGCCTGGCCGTTGCTCATGCCGCCCTCGATACCGCCGGCGCGATTGCTGCCGCGCACGACTTCGCCGGCGGCCAGCGCGAACGTATCGTGCGCCGCCGAGCCGGGGCGCGAAGCGACGCCGGTGCCGAGTCCCACTTCAACCGCCTTGACCGTTTGCATCGCCATGAGCGCTCCGGCGAGCACGCCGTCCAATCGCGTGTCGGGTTGCCGGTTGCTGCCCACGCCGGCCGGCAGGCCGTCCACGCGGACGACGTATTGGCCTCCGAGCGTGTCGCCCGCGGCCTTCGCGGCATCGATCGCGTCGATCATGCGGGCTTCGGCGACGGGATCGGGGCAACGCACGTCGCTTGCCTCGACGTCGGCCAGCGAGAAGTCCTCGATGTCGGGCGCTTCCACCGCGCCGATGCGTTGCACGTACGAGCGCGTCGTAATGCCGAGCGCTTCGAGAAATTGCCCGCAGATGGCTCCCAGGCACACGCGCATCGCCGTTTCGCGCGCGCTCGCGCGTTCGAGCACGTTACGCAGATCGCGTTGGCGGTATTTAAGCGCACCCGCATAGTCGGCGTGACCGGGTCGTGGGTTGGTCAGCGGCTTCCCGCTGCCCGTCAGCGGGTCCATGAGCGCCCGGACATTTTCAAAGTCGCGATTGCGGATGGTGACCGCGATTGGAGACCCCAGCGTCCGCGCGCCGCGCACTCCGGCGAGAAACTCGACCTCATCGCGCTCGATCTTCATGCGCGCGCCTCGGCCGTAGCCGCCTTGCCGGCGCGCGAGGGTTTCGTTGATGCGTTCGACGTCGAGAGCGAGCTGCGCCGGAATGCCGTCGAGAATGCCGGCCAGCGCCGGACCGTGCGATTCGCCGGCCGTAAGGTATCTGAACACCTGGCTAGGCTTAACCTCACGCCGAGCCGCGGCCTTTTGTAAGCGTTGCGTATAGTAGGTATTAGGTCACAGGCGTATCCGGCCGGCTCCGGTATGATACGCGCGACCGGTGGCATGAGGCCACCGCGCAATCCTTGTTTCCATCCACGGAAGGATCCCCCACTCGTGCGCAACCCCCTCGCGATCGCAGCTCTGGTCTCGGCACTTCTCGCGCCCGTCGCCGCACTGGCGAATACGGTCGACGCAACGCTCATTCCCGACGGCACCTACATCGTCAAAGTCGAAAAGGTAGCCGATAGCCGCCACATCCTGGTAAAGATGGACAACGGCATCGAAACGACGCTCTCCGCTAAAGGCAGCGTCGACTTCAGCAAAGTCAAGAGCAACGACACCGTCAAGCTCTCGGTGACCGGCGGCAAAGTCCCCGTTTATCTCGTGCAATAAGTTCGGCGGAGCTGAAAAGGCCAACCGAGCGCTCAACGAGCGGCCCGGCTAGCCAGATTGTTTGGCGCAAATGCGGCCGGGTACGTCTGCGCCATGGCAACAACCAATAGACTCGACAACCTCACCGTCGCGATCCTGTGCACCGACGGCGTCGAACAAGTAGAGATGACGCAGCCGCGCAAAGCGCTCGATCTCGCGGGCGCGCGAACGGTCCTCGTTTCTCCCAAGAGCGGCAAGCTGCAGGGCTGGAATCACGACGAGCGCGGCGACACCTTTCCCGTTGACCGGCAACTGGACGGCGCCAACCCCGACGACTTCGACGCGCTGGTACTTCCGGGCGGCGTGCAAAACCCCGACTACATGCGCATGAATCCCAAAGCCGTAGCATTCGTCAAGGCGTTCTTCGACGCGGGCAAACCGGTCGCGGCCATTTGCCACGGGCCGTGGATGCTGGCCGAGGCCGACGTGATACGCGGCAAACGAATGACCTCGTGGCCGTCGCTGCAGACGGATCTACGCAACGCCGGCGCGCAGTGGGTGGACGAACAAGTCGTCGTGAGCGAGAATCTCGTGACCAGCCGCAAACCCGACGACATTCCCGCGTTCAACGAAAAAGCGATCGAACTATTCGAACAATCGATCAGGCGCAGCGAAAAAGCGCACGCGTAACGCGCCTGCGTCGGTAGCTATGGCATTTCGCAGGAATCCAACCGGATTTCGGACGGTAACGTACGCTGCGTAAACGGATAGACTGTCTGGTAGTCGTAGTTCGGCCGGGACGGGATATATCGAGCGTTGAACAGCTTGTGAACGGATTCGCCGGCGTCGTTAGCTAGTTGGATCCAACGCTCCCCGCGCTGATCGACATACATCCAACCCACTTGCGTAGACAATCGCGTATCGATCAGCCGGGACATCATCTGAATCTCAGCCGTATAATCCCCGTTTTTCGTACCGGAATGCGCCGCGGGTATCGCGTAAAAGCCCGCCGCGTCTCCCAGCGGGCGTGGGGCAGTACATGGATTTACCACCCGCGCGTGGGGCGCTTGAGCGCTGCCAAGCAGCACGGCGGAGAGCAGTATCGCAAGCATTCTTGTTCACCCTTCTGGTTGGCCAGCATATCATGCGGAGTGTGCGTCGCATAAACAGCTGCAGCTGATTAACTTTCAGCCGAGGTCATGACGCAGTTAGCATAGCCGGGGCCGATAGAACGCGTCCCGCTCTTCCTGCGAAACGAACGGTCGAAGAGATACGACCGCGCGCATATAGCGACCGTACTCGGTAGCATCCGTAAGCACGGCGACTACGGCGTCCGGACCGTCTTCGCAAATTGCCCGCCACGCAAGAAAATACGGATAGTCGCCGAGACGTTGCCGAGCTTTTTCTATCCAGTCACGCAGGCCAGAGAGCGTTTCGGACGTGAGGCGCTTGGCGGCTAACCGCGCGAGCAAATACATCCTGTTAGCAATGACGTCGTCGCCGTAGGGGTCTCTAGCCAGGGACGTGATAGATTCAGGCTCAATCGCCAAGCGAACTCGCACCGCGGACGCAATTTTGCCGAGCACTGAAAGATGCGCGTCTAGGCCGCGCTCGACCGGGGAGACGTGGGCCTGCGTTACGCCGGTCCGACGAGCAACCGCTTTCTGGGAATAGTTGCCGACTCAATCGTGCTGCCCGCAGAGCCGGGCCAATTTCGCTTACCATGTCCAGCAGTATACAACAGCTTATATAATAACGAAAAAGGTCGGCCAGGAGACAGCGTGAGTGTCTACCTCGTCGGCGGAGGCGTGTTCGGATAGATAACGTGCGGGGTGATGAGAAAGACGATTTCATCTCGCTGGTGCGTCCGCTGGCGGTTTTGAAAGACCTTGCCGAATATGGGGATGCTCGCCAAACCCGGTAGCTTCGTAATCGTCTCGGAATCGATTTCACGCAGCAGACCCCCAAGTACGATCGTTTCGTTATCTTTGACGCGCAACGTTGAGTCGACCTTGCGATTTGCAAGCACCGGGTACCCGCCAACGAATCCTTGTATGGCGCTATATTCCGGATGCATTTCGGCCGTGACGCTCCCGTCCGCTCCGATGGTCGGGGTCAGACGCAGCTTCACGCCGACGTCGACGAACTGCACTTGTTGGCCGCCTAAGCGAGCGTCGTAGTACACGACGGGATATGTCTGGCCGATGAGCAAGTCGGCCTCTTTGTTATTGAGGGTCACGAGTTTCGGGGTTGCTAAAATCTGCGCATGCCCTTGACTCACCATCGCATTGAGGCGTGCGTTGATTTGCACCGAATTCTTGCTGAACGCGTAGGTCGCCGCGCCGGAGATCGGTTGTCCGGAAAGATCGTAACCTCCAAATTGCACGCCGACGTCGCTCTGTTCGTCGATCGGTTGCAGGTCGGCTACGCGGACCTCGAACATGACCTGCGGGCCGGCAACGTCGAGACTCTTGATAAAGTTTCCCGCGTTTGCTTGTATTTCCGCATTACCGCTGACGACGATCGCATTTTGCGCGTCATCGGCAACGTACGATCCGTCAGGCAGCACTCCCTTGAGTTCCGGCGCTATGGTGCTCGGACGCAGATACCGCAGTTTGTATGCGTGCGCGATGCTACCCGAAGCGGCAGTGCCATACCCTGGGGCATCGAGCGCGGCCACCAAGTGGCGCGCACGCGCGACGGTGAGCGCGTCGCCGGTGACGATCACCGAACTCGTTCGTTTATCTGGAACGATCACCGTACCGGCCGGTAGCCCCGTTTCGATTTCTTTGGCAACGTCCTCCGGCGCGGCATGCAACAGCGCGAGTACGGCCGTTTGCGCACCTCGCGGATCGCTCGTTTCACCGTAGCGACGGTTCATCGATTCGCTACTGCCCACGATGAGAACCGAACCCTCGCGATGCACCTGCAAATCATGCGAGTGTACGAGTGCCGTCAATGCTTCCTCAAAGGTCACGCCGCGCAGATGCAGCGTTACCCGTTGGGGCTTAATCGAGGCATCGGCGACAACGTTGACGCCTCCTTGCGAAGCAAGCAATGCGATGACGTCGCCGATGTCCGCATTTTGGACGTCGATTTCAATACGCGTTGGCTGCGCAAGCGCGACCCCGGACAGCAGCGCGCACAAGCACAGCGCGGCGATCGCGCGTATCACGGGCCGTCCCCCGCAAGGGTCAACAGGTCACCGCTCGACAGCATCACGCCGAGGTTGTCGATTCGCCGTATCCTACGGCCACCGACCGTGTCGCCGGCGCCCACTACGCGCACGACACCGTTATCTTCAACCAGCGCGCGTGCGCGAGGGCCGCTAATGATGGCCCGAACCGCGATACTTCCGACCGGCGAGAACGCGGTCGCGGGCAGAATCACACCGGCGGCGCCGCGGTTGGG
This sequence comes from Vulcanimicrobiaceae bacterium, assembly GCA_036559125.1. Taxonomy (GTDB): domain Bacteria; phylum Vulcanimicrobiota; class Vulcanimicrobiia; order Vulcanimicrobiales; family Vulcanimicrobiaceae; genus JALYTZ01. The sequence continues at coordinate 31,829 of DATBTT010000076.1, read as the reverse complement.
CGGTAGAGCCGCCTCGGACGGCGGGATTGGAACGGGCTCAAGCGCGAACGCTGGGCGGTCCGCAACGAATGGATCGCGATTTACCTCCAGGCTAGCCGGATGCACCGTAACCGGCGGACGCGGTTCTTGCAAAGACACACCGTAACCGCTGTCGTGGTTGCCGATCTCTATCGAGCCCTGGCCGGCCAGAGGCGCGAGCAAGAGTGCGCTTGCGCAAAGCACGACACTCAAGCGCACGCATTGAACGCGTCGTCGACGATCGATGGGGACGAGCAATTACCTACCTCCCAACGGTGCGGTTGGAGTTGATACAAACAGCCGGTAGAGCGTCGCGCGAATGACCGCCTCGAGTAGCGGCGACGTTTGCGTTTGTTCCGATCCCGCGGCCAAGGTCATCTGCGTGTCATGCACGGCCAGCAGAACGCCGCGACGCGGAAGGTTTCGCTCGAATAACAATAGATTGCGGAAGTGCGCGCGAACGCGAACGCGCACGTCGCTTCCCGTCAGCGGACTTCGCACGGTCGCAGGCGGACCGCTAATCGCGCCGGGCGCCTGCACCCCAGTCGGTTCGACCGCGACGATCCGGACGCCGTAGCGCGCGCCGAGCGTATGCAACTCCATCAGGAAGGCGGAGATCGCCGCAGCTTGACCGGACGCATTATTTACGCGCCCAATGTCGCGCGCGACGCGCGATTGAACGCTTCGCAAGCGGCCCGAGTCGCGAACGAGCCGCTCGTTGGAATCACTACGCTCGTACAGGCGCTGCGTGGCCATTGCCGACGCGCCGATGGCCGGTTGGTAACGCACGTTAACGGCGCAATAGCCCCCGGCTAAGACGAGGAACGCGAGGATCCATACGGATCGCACGCTGCCGCCGGACGTAAGCGCGAGCTTCATCGCCGACTATCTTCGACGCGAACCCGATAGCGCATCAGGCCCTCGCCATCATTTGAAACTGCGTGCGCGTCGAGCAAAACTGGATCGCGCGTCAATTTCCCGCGTGCAAACGAGCTGACGGTGCGGCTAATGCCGGCCAGCCCTAGAGCACGCCCTTCCAGCGTCGTGCCCGTTTCGTCCTGAGTAACGGCGGTGAGCCACACGTGCGGAGAAAGTCGGTTTGCAATATCGGTAAGCTTGCGAGCCTCGTCGTCACCCGATCGCGCGATGTCGCGTATTTGCCGGTCTAGAGTAACGAGCCGTTCGACCCGGCCGTATAGGACCTTCGTGCGTGCCAATTCGTCGCGGCTTCGGTCGTACCGGGCTTGATAAACGGATTGCAGCGCCAGCGCGCTCTGCAAGCGGTATGCCTCGATGCACCACGCAGCGAAGACCACCACGAACGCGGCGCCCAGCGCGAGCAGCGCATTGTAATGATTCGGCGGAATGCGCAGCGCCGTTAGATTGCGCACGAATGCGGGTTGCGAATCGCGTAGGTAATCAAAGTCCGTCATGCCTCGCTACCCCGAAGCGCCAGCCCGACGGCGAGATTCCAGTCGGGCGCGCTCGAGGCGAGCACATCTTCCGGATAGTTTCCGCCAACGGCCGCCCCCACCGGCACGTCGACGATCGCCCCGGTTGCCGTCTCCACATCTGAAACCAGACCGCGCAAACGCGCCCCGTTCCCGGTAAGGGCGATGCGTTTGGTCGTGGTCGAATCCGCACCGCCCGGCGCGAGGAACGCAGCGATGTCGCTTGCCAGTTGCATTCGCGCGCGCTCGCCGGCTCCGGCCGTCCCCAGGATTCGTTTGCGCTTTTCTGCAGAGGATGCGTCGATCGAGAGATCTCGCTCGATGTTCCTCGTGATATCCGCGCCGCCGGTAAACAGCGACATCGTAACCGGTGTGCCTTTACCGAAAACGTGCACGTTAGTGCGGTGGTGGCCAAGGTCGATCGCCGCGTCGTAATCCGCCGCGAAGAGCCGCTGCAGCACACACGCATCGTGCTCCATCGCCACCGGCCTGAGACCTGCCAATTTCAGCGCATCCAGCCGACCAGCGACCGTGGACGTTCGTGCAATTCCCAGGGCATAGAGACCGCGCGTTTCATCGATGGGGTGCACGCGCACCGTCGCTTCGTCCAGCGGATATTCGACGTATCGCTGCGCTTCGAAGCGCGCTCCGCGCCGGCGTTCTCCATCGCTCATCGCCGGCAACGTCACGCTGCGAAGCACGGCATCGGGTTCGCCGATCGCGCAAACGCACCGCCGCTGTCGCGTGCAGAGTTCGCTAAGCGCCTCTTTCAGCAACGCGCCGACATACTCGGGCTCGACGATGTCGCCGGAAGACGCGCAACCGCTCGCAATTTCTCGTACGGCAACCGCGGTCAGGCGCGGCCCCTCGCTCCCCGGCTCCATAAGCGCGACGCGCAACCGGGTTGTCCCAATATCTATTCCCAATGCAAATGGGCCCCGGTTCATAAGAGTCTCCCGTGAAGCAGTGCAAGCAACATTCCCGCAAAGATGTACGGTGCGAAGCGTATCGGAGTCCCGCGCGACGCTCTTCGCGAAAGCAGTAACCATGCGCCCCACGCGCCACCCAGCACGAATGCCGCACCGATCGCAATCGCCGCTGACGTCGCGCCAAATGCGGCACCGATGCACGCGGCGAGTTTTACGTCGCCGAGCCCTAAGCCGCGTCCGCGGCTGATCGCATAGAGAGCCAAGAGCGGACCTCCTGCGCAAAGAACGCCGAGCAGTGCGGCCTCAAATGTGCCGGCCAGCATGCTACATGCCAGCGCCGCTGCGAGTGACGGATAAGTGATTGCGTCGAACACGTACCCGGCCTGCGCGTCGGTCACCGCGCAGACGGCGCACGCGCAGAGCACGCAGATGGCAGCAGCATGCGTCCAGCCGGCACGCCCGTTCGCGAAGAATGCACTCCCCGCGACGGCTAGGGCAATTGCCGCGACGCCTCCACGTGCGGCGAACCGGATTCGAATCCTCGCGTGCCGCGCGACCTCGTGCGCGGTAACCGCGCAAAGCGCGCAAACACCCAGAGCGACCGTCATCGCGAGCGCAATCTCAATCATGTTGCGCGGCGCTCGAGCGCGTGCCGTGCCGGCAGAAATCGCGGATCGATTCGTAACGCCGCTACCCACAATTTGCGCGCTCGCGTTCGAGAGCCGGAGCGCGCCGCAGCCCAGCCGGCGAATGTAAAATAACGCGGATCGCGCAGTAACCACGCCGCGCGCTCGAAATCCGGCTCGGCTTTTCGGTAACGCTTCTCGATCTGATAGCACATCGCCCGATCGGCGAGAATTCTCGGGTCGTCGCCATGCTGGCCCAAATACACCGTCGTCGCCGCAACGGCTGCAGCGAGCGCGGCCTGAGTCCGTTTTTGCATCGCGAGGAATGCGAGCCGGTCCGCGGCGTCGGCGAAGTCGCCGTCGATTCGAATGGCCCTGCGGTAATACGTTGCGGCCCCGGAAATGTCGTTGCGATAGAGAAACTCATCGCCTCTGACGACCAACGACGAGGCAAGCTGCGCGCGAAACAGCGTCGCTGCGAGCAGCAAGCTCAGTGCGGCAACAAGAAAGCGGCGCGCGCGCGTCATGCCAGCACCGCATAATAGCCGGCCAGCGCCATCGTGAGCGTGGCTCCGACCACGCCGGCGGCTTGCGCGACGCCAGAACGGCGGATCGTCGAACCCGCCGCGGAGATGCCGAAGCCGGCGATCAGTAACGGGGCCGCGTGACCGATCGAAAACGCGCCAAGCAAAAGCGCACCGTAAACTGGATCGCCGACAGCCGACGTGTACGCAAGGATTGCGACCAGCACCGGCGTGCAGCAAGGCGAAACTACGAAGGCCGAAAACGCGCCGAGCAATAGCGCGCCCCCAAGAGACGTCGTGCGCTCCCGCCCGGAACGATGCGAACATATCGGCTCACGCCAGAGCGCGAGAAGCCCGACCACAAAAAGCGCGACGGTCAGCCCGCCGTATATGACATGCGAGATTGACATCATTCGGCCAAGTAGCGACGCGGCAACGCCGAAGCTCATAAATGCGATCGCGATACCACCGATGAAGGCCAGCGCGAGCGCGAGCGCGTCGCGCCGGGAACGCTTTGCTGCAAGGCCCGCGACAGCAACGAAACGAGGCGCAACACACGGTCCAACGCTTGACAACAAGCCCGTAAGCATGATGAGTACCGGCGCCTCCACAGACCGCGTCGCTACGGCGTGCATGGCGGCGGCTAAGGGATCGAACATTATTGCTTACGAGCCTTGGCCCGACACGGCCGTCAAGCCGTTCACGTTGTCGTACCGCAGGTATTTTAGCGTCGTTCCCGGGCTCACCGCCTGCAGCGTCGACGGATCGTGCGTACCCGGACACCAAATCTGATATCCCGCCACCCCGTTATTACCCGACGTGCTTTGCGTGGAAAATTCGTAACTGCCCACGCCGCCCGAAGCCGGATCCTGCGGAACTTGGGCGAGATAGCCGTTCAGCGGGCTGCTCGCGCTTGACAGGTATTGCTTGTCGATCGCTTGCGTGGTCGCAGTCGGATAATACTGGTGATCGGTGTAGTATAATTCCAGCGCGGTGCCGATCGTCTTTAGATTGGAAATGCAGGTCGCGCTCTGCGCCTGCGCGCGCGCCCGTGAAAAATTTGGTATGAGCAACGCCGCCAGAATGGCGATAATCGACACGACGACCATCATCTCGATAAGCGTAAATCCGCGCTGCCGTTCCATGCGATGCTCCATCCGACGTGTATGTACGCAGATAGGTGCCCGTTGCGTAGGACCATTGGACGAAAACGGTGGAGAATTGCGAGCCTTTAGACCCGCGCGCAAGCGCCTTGCATCTTCTCCAACGCGGCGCGGTGTAGACGCGATATATGGCGTTGCGAATATCCCAAGCGCGCGGCGAGCTCCAGTTTGCTATATCCGCGGCCGTAAAACCCCATGATAATCGTGCGTTCTACCGGAGTGAGCAGTTCCAGCGCCCGCTCTATCACCAGTAAATCGTCGCGATTTTCAATCGTATACGCCGCCGGACCGATCTGGTAGGCTTGCAACTCGTGCAGGGAGGCCGGAACCGCTCCTTCGCGATATGTGAGGACCTCTTCGACAGTTCTTTCGGACACGCCGAGCCGGTTTGCAACTTCGCGCACGCGCGGCTCGCGGCCGAGTTCGATCGTCATCGCGTCGTGCGCGTCCTGCCAGCGGCGCTCGAGCGAGCGCAAGCGTCGCGGCGGACGCACGATGCGCTCGTGGTCGCGAACGTGATGCATCAATTCGCCCAGGACGAAACACCATGCGAAAGCCTCAAAGGGCGTTTGTTGCTCCGGATCGTATCGATCGCACGCCTTGAGCAGTCCGATGGCGGCGACCTGTTCCAAGTCGGCTCGGTCCAAACCCGGGCGGCAAAATTTCCGCGCGCCGCGCGAACAGAGATAGCGATGTTGCGCGACCAGGCGGTCCCGATGTTCGGGAGTCCGTTCCTCTATCCAAAAGCGCAGAGTAGCATCCAATGCAATCATTTGATATTTCCAATCAGCGTGTAGAGTGGAATAAAAACGGCGGCGACGATACAACCCACGATGCCGCCAAGTACAACGATCGTGATGGGCTCAATAACGGAACTTAAGGCGCTGAGCGCGGTCTCGACGTCGGTCTCATAGTAATCCGCGACACGCAGTAGCATCGTGTCCAAGGTCCCCGTCTCTTCACCGACGCGAACCATCTGCACGAACAGCGGTTCGTACAAGCCAGTGCGCGCGAGGGGCGTCGCGAGCGCGTCTCCCTGCGCGAGAGCCTCGCGCACGGCGATCAGGTCGCGCTCGTAGATTGCGTTACCGACGACGTCGGCAACGACGTCGAGCGCCTGCAGCAAACCGACTCCCGCGCGCAGGAGCGTGCCCAATACGCGGGCCAGACGGGCGACGATTGCCTTGCGCACGATGCTGCCGATCACCGGTAGGTGCAGTCGCGCATTGTCGACGGCATACGCCCCCTCCAGCGTCGTCCTTGCTCGGCCGTACAGCGTCCACGCAACGAGCACCCCGCTTACGAACAGCACCCATACGATCGGGTTTCGGACGATGGCGGCAAGGCGGATCATGAATGACGTAATCGGCGGAAGTCCGACGTGCATCTGGTCGTACAAGCTTTGGAACGTCGGTACGATCGACGTAAGTAAAAACAACACCAAGCCGCAAGCCGTTACCGTTACCACGGCCGGATAGGCTAGCGATGCCGAGACGCGTTTGCGCAAACTGCGATCGCGTTCCAGGAACGACGCGAGGCGCTCGAGGACATCGTCCAGCACGCCTCCCACTTCGCCCGCACGAATCATCGCAACGTAGGTGCGTGCAAATTCGCGGGGATGCCGCGCCAGCGCCGCGCTAAGGGCCAGCCCGCTTTCGATATCGTTGACGACCGCGCGCAGGGCTTCGGCTAAACGCTCATCTGCTGCCTGCTCGATCGTAACCTCCAGCGATCGGCGCATCGGGACTCCCGCCGCCAACAGCGTCGCGAAGGATCGGAAAAACGCGACCAATGCGCTGCGCTTGACGGGCACAACGTGTAAGAATGCGGCGACGGTACCTCGCGTCGAATCCGCGCGTTCGAGCGATGTGACGAAAAGCGCGCGCGTGCGTAGACTGGCCAGCGCATTGACATCGTTGGGCGCCTCGATAGAACCGCGAACGAGCGCACCCTCCGAACTGCGGGCGGTATAGTAAAAAAGCGGTCCGCTCAAGCGACCGTGCCTCGTTCGAGCGGTCGAATCTCGCCGGGGCGCTCGGTGTACCCCTTGGCCGTTTCGAGAGAGATCTCGCGACGCATCACGAGGTCGGATAGATGCGTCTCCAGCGTCTGCATTCCGGCCGCTCTTCCGGTCGCGATGGCATTACGCAGCTGATGGGTCTTGCCATCGCGCACGATCGAGCGTACTGCGTCGGTCGCGACAAGAACCTCAGCGGCACAACGCCGGCCCCGGCCTGCAGTGCGCGGAACCAATCGTAAACACACGGCGCCCAAGAGTGTCTGCGCTAGTGCGACCCTGACTTGTTCCTGCATGTCGCCGTTGAAGGCGCTGATGATTCGATCGATCGTTTGCGGCCCGTCACCCGTGTGCAACGTGGCAAAAACAAGATGCCCCGTTTCGGCAGCGGTGAGAGCCGCGTGCATCGTCTGAGAGTCGCGCATCTCGCCCACCAACAGGACGTCCGGGTCGCTGCGCAACGCTCCGTAGATCGCGTCGGCGAACGAGCCGACGTCCCGCCCGACCTCACGCTGGCTCACGACGGACCGCAACGAGCGGTGCCGGTACTCGATCGGATCCTCTGCGGTCAAGATATGCTTGGCCTGGGTGCGGTTGATGCGGTCAATCAACGCGGCAAGCACGGTCGACTTGCCACTGCCCGTCGGCCCTGCGAAGAGCACGAGCCCGTTGGACTTTTCGGCAAAGCTCGCTACGACCGCGGGCAAATGCAATGATTCCAGCGTCGGTACCGATGGCGCGAGCACGCGGATCGCAAGTGCAATCCCCGAACTGGAGCGGAATGCGTGGACGCGGAACGAACCGAGCTCGTCGTCGCGGTACGCGGCGCTCGCATCGCCTTCCCGTTCGAGGCGCGCCGTCGCGCGATCGCCGAGGAACGTGGTCGCGAGGCTCTCGATTTCGCCCAGGCTCGGCGCGGTTGTTCCCTGCGTCTCAAGGGCCCCGTCAACCCGCAGCACCGGCGGATGCTCGGCGCAAATGTGTAGATCCGACGCGTTGCGCGAGCGTGCCATGCGCAGTACTTCACCCAGCCGGACCGACGCCAGCACCTCACTCACGCTCCGGTTCCAACGGTCAGCACGCGCCGCAATTCCTGAAAGCTGGTCTCCCCGGAGAGCGCTCGCCGCACGCCGTCGGCGAGCAGCGAGCCATATCCGTTTTCGGCCGCCAGCGAGCCGATTTGCACGCTGGACGCGCCGCGTGCGATTGCGTCGCGGACGGCGTCCGAAACGAAAATGAACTCAAAAATACCCGTGCGACCGCGATATCCCGTGCCTTGGCACGCGGAGCAGCCGCCCGGCGAATAGGCAAAAGAAACCCGCGAGACTGCGAAGTCCGCCGCATCTTGCGACTCGATCGCAGCGCACACCCGGCACTGCGCACATAACCGGCGAACGAGGCGCTGGGCAACGATCGCCGTCAGTCCCGCAGCGATCGTATGGCGGGCCACACCGAGCTCCAGCAATCGTTCCAGCGTGCGAGGCGCGTCGTTGCTGTGCAACGTGGTCAGCACTAGCTGTCCGCTGAGTGCTGCGGATGCAGCCACGGCAGCCGTCTCGGCATCGCGCATCTCCCCGACCATGATGACGTTGGGATCCTGGCGCAGAAACGCTCGGAGCGATGACGCGAACGTAACGCCCGCCCGCGGATTCACCTGCACCTGTGCCACTCCCGGAATGCGCACCTCGACGGGGTCCTCGACGCTGCAGAGATTTTGCGAGTCGACGTTTCTTTCGGCGAGGGATGCGTACAGCGTCGTCGTCTTACCGCTTCCCGTCGGGCCGCAGACCACGACGAACCCATGCGGTGCGTGTATCGCACGTCTGTATTGCGCAAGATACGCAGACGGCATTCCAAGCTGTTCGAGAGCGGGCACGCGAGCGTGATGATCGAGCAAACGGACGACGAGTTTCTCGCCGAAGATGGTCGGCATCGAGCTTACCCGCGCGTCGATCGAGCGGCCCTGCATTTCGATGTTGTAGCGTCCGTCCTGCGGGGCCCGTTTGTCCGCGATGTCCATGCCCGCCAACAGCTTTATCCGCGAGACGACGTGCGCGAACAAATCTTCGGGAATGCGCTGAACTTCGTGCAATATACCGTCGTGACGCTCGCGAACGCGCCCGCCGTTACGCGCGGGCTCGAGATGAACGTCCGATGCGTTCGCGCGAATCGCCCGACCATGAATGTCGTCGATCGCCCGGATCGAGGGAGCTTCATCGGTTCGGTCGTTGCCGTACGCGCTACAGAGCGCGGCGCGAATTGCATCTCTCGGCGCGTACACGGCACGTACGTGCATCCCCGTTGCGAGCCGCACGCGATCGATCGCGTCATGATCTTCGATGTCGGCGACTGCGACGGTTAGCTGGTTTCCATCGCTCGCGATCGATAAGATATCGTGTCGCATTGCCAACTGTTTGGGCACGCGCCGAATCGCCTCTGGTTCTAAAGTCATCGCAGAGAGATCGACGAGCCCGGACGATCCTTGTCCGACTAAAGCCACCCGAACTCCAGTTCCATCACGCAAAGTGTGGTCGCTCAGTAAAAAATTGGCAACCGTCTATAAACAATTACCACACCTTGTCAATCTTTCGGACACATTTTTGGCCCGTAAAAGCTTAATGTCCTCACGGACCGAGGCCAGGGGCACTTTCTTTGCCCTGCCCGGGAGTTGGGCTTGAAAGCAGGCTAGCGCGGGAATACGGGGCTCATGCAAGATGCGGTATTGATTGCCGGCCTAGAGTCTCGTCACGGCGCCGAGGTTTTCGAACGGGCCAAGACCCTCCTTACCGAGCGCGGCGTGCGCATCGTCGAGGCGCATCCCGTCGATCACAAGAAGGCGGTGTGCAAGCGGGTGCGGCAGGCCATCAAGTCCGGACACAAGCTGATCTGCGTCGCGGGGGGCGACGGAGCCCAAACCTCCGTAGTCGGATATTTCGCGCATACCGACGCGGTGCTCGGCGTCCTTCCCTCGGGCACCGGCAACAGCTTCGCGATGAGCCTGGGTATCGACGATTTTGACATGGCGATCGACGCAATCGTGCAGGGGAAAGTCGCGCAAGTTGACCTGGGGTTAGCCGACGACGTCTACTTCGCGAATTTCGCGACGGTCGGACTCACCGCCGAAATCGGCGACGACACGCCGAAGGGACTCAAACGCGTGCTCGGCCCGCTCGCGTACGGAGTAGCGAGCATCGCGCCGATCGTCACGCACAAGCCGTTCCGCTCGCGCGTCTCGTGGAAAAACAACAAGCTCGATCTCGAAACGCATCAGATGATCGTCGCGAACGGCCGCTATTACGGCCACGAGCCGATCTCCGAGGACGCCACGATCACCGACGGCGAACTGGCCTTCTTCGCTACGACCGGTACCGGTCGCATGGACTTGATGCGCATGTACGTTGCGTTGGCGCGTGGCGAGCAGATGCATCTTCCCGACGCGCATACCTTCTCCGCGAAGAAAATCACCATCAAGACCAAGCCGCGCCAGGATGTGAGCGTCGACGGAAACTTCCTCTGCCGCACGCCCATCACGTTTTCGGTCGCGCGCAAAGCCCTCAACGTCATGGTTCCGCAGAACTTTCCCGAAGGGTTGCGATGACGTTCGAAGCGCGACTGTGGACGGCGTGCGCGACCTTTGCCGTGTTGTTCGTCGCGCTCGGGCTCGCGGTCGCGCACCGGCCGCCAAGCTGGTTCGACATCCGCGCCGTCGGCTTTCGCGGCCAGGCTCTCGGGCCCGCAGTCGCATTGACGACGTCGGGACGAGCGCCGTTTTTGTTGGCGTTCAGCATCGTCATGGCGACGATCTTTGCATTCGCGCGCGCGAACGTTTTGATCCCCGTCGGGGTCATCGTATCGCAGACAGTCTCGCAAGGCGCCGTCGAACTCATCAAGCACGCTTTTCACCGCTTGCGCCCGGACTATTGGATCGTCGGTCGCGAACTCGGCTATTCGTTTCCGAGCGGCCACGCGTGCACGAGCGTCGTGTTCTACGGAGCCTGGCTTGCGTTGATCGCCTTTAGCCCGCTTCCGAAACCGGTAAAAATCGCGCTCGGCGCGATCGTCGCGATTTGGATGCTCGGCATCGATTGGTCGCGCCTAGCATTGGGCGCACATTACGCCACCGACGTCATCGGCGGCACGATCTTCGGCCTCGCGTGGATTTGCGCGATCTGGGCGCTGCTCGTGCATTTTCACGTCCCGCTCCGTGCCTAACTCGAAGCCGCCCCCATACGGCGCAAATCTACTACTCGTCGTCCTGACGTTGACGCCTGGGCTGCTCAACACCAGCGCGATGACGTCGATCGCGGCCAACGTTGCGCACGATCTGCGAGCTCAAGTCGGGCTTGTCTTGAGCTTACCGCTCTACAGCGACGCCGCGCTGGCGTTCGGTTGCGTCGTTGCCGCCGAAGTACTGCGCCGGCGAGACGGGCGCGTGCTGTATTTGAGCCTAATCGTCGCATCGATACTCGTATCAGTTGGCAGCGCGATCGCGCCGGCGTTCTCCGCGCTGTTCGCGTTCCACGTCGCGCACGGATTTTTGGCCGGCATGCTGCTCATCACCGCGTTGCCGCCGACATTCGTCAGCTTCCCAAAACAACGCGTACCGACGACCGTCCTAGTATTGGTTCCGGCGCTGTTCGGCGCGTCCACCCTCGCCCCGCTGGCCGGCGCGCTCGTCGCGCGCTCGGACGCCTGGCGCGCGCTTTTTTGGATCGAAGCGCTCGTCGGCGTCCTCGCTTTTGCGTTAGCGCTGCATGCATTGCGGCAACGCCGTCCAGCGGCTGCGAACGCTCCCATCGATTTTTATGCAATTGGGATGTCCGGTCTTGCTACCATCCTGCTCTACGCCGGCGCCGGCAACCTTGCGACGCACGACTGGACGTATCTGGCCGCGGCGATTCCATTTGCAGCAGGTTTGGCGGCGATCGTTGCATTGCTGGTGGGGGAGGCTCTGCGTAAGGCGCCGCTCCTTCCCGTCAAGTCGATGCTGCGCGCTCTCCCGGTCATCGGCTTAGTTGCGACCGCATCGGGTGGAGCGATCTTCGCGGCCAATCAACAGACGGCGCTATTGCTCTTCGCGAATGTAGCCCGGCTCGACCCGGTGCGTGCCGGTATCGCCCTCTCGCCGGAATTCGCACTCGCGGTCGTGGGTGGACTGCTCTTTGCCATCGGCCTGCGAACGCGTTGGCTGCCGGCATTCACGTTTGCCGGCCTCCTCGCGCTGGGCGTCGGAACGGTCATGTTACATCTGGCTCTTCGCGAGCACCCCGGCTCCGGGCAAATCGCAGCCGCCATGGCGGTAGCGGCGCTCGGCGCCGGATTGACCGTTACGCCGGGACTATTCATCGCGGCATTAAGCGTCGAGCGCGCGTTCGTGGGCGGCGCGATCGCGACGCTACAGCTTCTTCGCCTGACCTTTAGTTTCGTAACTGCGCCCGGCGTCGAACACACGGTTTTGGTGCATGGTACGTCCCCCGTGGCGCTGCTGCGCTTCATCCAATCACCACAAAGCATTGCGCCGTCGAATATTCCGGCGTTGCGCGCCGACTTGCTGGCCGGTATGAGCGCGGCGAACGGCTTCGTAATCGCCGGGACGGTGCTCGCGCTGCTCTTCGTTCTCGTCATGTTCGTACGCTACGGAGCATTTCCGCGCAAGCCGAATCTCGAAGCTTTCCTCGATCGCGGCAAACCAGCATTTGAAACGCCGCGACTCTAGTAAGGCCGTTCTTCGACAAGCTCAGCATGACGGGGGGCGATCCGAAACACTCGGCCGCCGAGGTGGGTATAGCTACCACATCATGAACATCCTTCGCACGCTCTTCTTGGCTCGCCAAGGCATCACTCGCGTCGTACCCCTCATGCGGGACGAGCGCGTTCCGCTGAAGCTCAAATTGCTCGCGGCGGCCCTGGCACTTTTCATCCTTTCGCCGCTGAACGTGCTGGGCGACATCCCGCTGCTCGGTTTCTTCGACGACGCGGCTCTGTTACTGCTGCTCTCGACGTGGTTCGTCAACCAAGCATCCAAGCAGGTCGAGAAACCGGTCGTTCCCGCACCGGGCACCGACGTTGCAACACGCTAAGCTAAAGCGCTAACCTTCCGCACCCTTGGATCGGCGCTGCAAAACCCGCGCGAATTCGGCGCCGATCAATATCACCTCGGCCGAGTAATATAACCACAACCAAAAATCCAACAGCGCACCGGCGTCTGCGTACGGGGAGCGTATATTCATCTTCCCAAGGTACAACGCGAAGAAAAACTGACCGCGCTCGAAAAGAATCGCGGCCAGGATCGCACCGGCGGCAACGTCTCGCCATGGAACGGCCGGTCGCGGCAGATAGCCGTAGATAACCGTAAAGGTCACCGCGAGAAGGACCATCGTCACCAGCACGTTGAGCGCTTGAAAAACATGCGCGGCGGTATTGTGCAGCGTCGACGTGTAGGTATTTACCGCATGCAAAGCGCCGCCTACGAACAATACCACGAGCAGCGCCAACGCAAGACCGAAGATTGCGACGAACGGCGCGACGCGGGCGCGAACGGCGTTCGATATCTCGGTGGTTCCCTTCGACTTCGTCTCCCATATCACGTTGAGCGCACTTTGCAACTGCAGGCTGACCGCAACCACCAGGAACATCAAATACGCCGACGCACCGATTACCGCGAAAATTGCAACGCCCGGCTTACCGGCGGCTCGTAAGAATGCGCGAGCCGTGGCGGCGGTCTGCGGTCCCGCCAACTGCAGGAGCGCCGCGTCTATCCTGGCGTGAAAACCAGCGCCGGCATAGATGGAACCCGCCGCAAAAATCGCGATGACGAGCAGCGCCATGATCGCAAAGCCTAAGTACAGCGCCAACTGCGCCGCCATTTGACTGGTCCTATGCCGCTGCCAGTCACGGAAAGTATCGACGACGACCTCGATCACGCTGCGGAAGACCATGCGCGCTCTATTCCCGAAAAACGACGGCGCCCCGCAAATGCGAGGCGCCGTCACAGCAGACCGCGAGGATGGGCCTAGCCGCGATAGCGTAAGAACGCGGGAACTTCGATGTCGTCCATGTTCAGCGGGGCGACGGCGTCGATTTTCGCGTCCGTCGAGTTGAAACTAAAAGCGTTCTGCGGGCGCGAGTAGTTGCGGCTGGTTCCGAAACCCGCCGCCAGGACGGTGACGCGAACCTTCCCGTTCATCTGCGGGTCGATCGACGCGCCGAAGATGATCTGTGCGTCGCCGTCGACCGCTCGGCTGATCATTTCGGCGGCTTCGTTGACTTCGTACATCGCCATGTCCGGACCACCGGTAATGTTGAAGATCACGCCGCGCGCGCCTTCGATGGTGGTCTCGAGCAACGGCGACGCAATCGCCTTTTGCGCGGCGTCGGCAGCCCGGTGCTCGCCGGTGCCTTCGCCGATACCCATCATCGCCGAACCGGCATCGCTCATGATCGTCTTGACGTCGGCAAAATCCAGATTGATGAGTCCGGGCTGTGTGATGAGATCCGAGATGCCTTGAATGCCTTGGCGCAGCACGTCATCGGCATAGGCGAACGCCTCGTTGAGCGGCGTCCGCTTTTCGATCACCTGTAGAATGCGCTCGTTGGGAATCGTGATGAGCGTGTCGACTTTCGATTCGAGTTCGGCTATGCCGTGCTCGGCAAGCTGCATGCGCTTGCGGCCTTCGAACGCGAAGGGTTTGGTAACGACCGCGACGGTCAGCGCCCCCGATTCGCGTGCGATTTCGGCAATGATCGGCGCGGCCCCGGTGCCGGTTCCCCCGCCCATGCCTGCGGTGATGAAGACGAGGTCGGCGCCATCGAGTACCATCGCGAGGTCCTCGCGCGACTCGTCGGCGGATTCGCGTCCCAAATTCGGATTGGCGCCCGCGCCTAGACCGCGGGTAAGCCCGCTGCCGATCTGCACGGTGTTTTCAGTGAGCGCGTTGCGTAGCGCTTGCACGTCCGAATTTACCGCAAAAAAGTCGACGCCCGAAAGCCCCGCTTCGATCATGCGGTTTATCGCGTTGCAACCGCCACCGCCAACGCCGACCACTTTGATCGTCGCTGCGTGCTCGGGCATATAGCGCTTCGCATCTGCCATGTTGTCTGTCGCCTCCAAGAGCGTAAGTTGTAAGCCGTTTAGTTCCAAAGGTCGCCCAGCCATTTGCCGATCTTGCTGAAGATCGACGGGCTGTGTTTGATGTACTTGTGATTCGGTATCCCGCCGTTGGGACCGAAGAGCACCAGACCGATTGCGGTTGCGTATTGGGGTTGTTTCATCGCGTCGGTGAGGCCGGCGATTTGCGTCGGCGTACCGATTCGCACGGGAAGACCGAACGTTTCTTCGGCCAGCGGTTCGATCCCGATCAAGTGTGCGCCGCCGCCGGTGATCACGACTTCGCCCAAGACAAGATCGCGCGGAACGTTTTCGATGATTTTGTTTTTGGCCATGCGAAACGTCTCGGCAACGCGCGGAAGCACGATCTGTCTCAATTGATGACTCGATACTTCTTTGGTCGCGCGGCCGTCGAGCGTTTTGACCGCAAACTTCTTCTCGTCGTCACCATCGCGCGTGCCGGCGCCGTAGCTGCGCTTGATCTGTTCGGCTTCCGCCGTCGTGGTCTTCAAACCGAGCGATATGTCGTTGGTGAGAATGTTTCCGCCGACGGGAATCGTGGACGTGTAGATCGCGCCGCCGCCGGAATGAACGGCGATGTCCGTCGTACCGCCGCCGATATCGAGCAGGACGACGCCGACTTCTTTCTCCTCGTCGAGCAACGTGGCCGCGGAACTCGCGAGAGGTTCGAAAACCAGCCCCGCGGATTCGAGGCCCGCGCGGTGCACGCATTTGAGCACGTTCGTAATGAAGGTCGTACCGCCGGTGATAATGTGCGTGTCGACCTCGAGACGCCCGCCGGCCATGCCCACCGGATCTTCCACGCCTTCTTGCCCGTCAACGGTGAAAAAGCGCGGCAGTGCGTGGATGATTTGCCGATCCGCCGGCAAGTTGATGATCTTGCTTGCCTCCACGACGCGCCGGACGTCGGTTACGCCGACCTCGCGATCTTCGCTCGCCACCGCCACGACCGCACGATTGTTGGTGCTGCGTATGTGCTCGCCGGTCACCGCCACGTAGGCGTCGGCGATGTGAACGCCGGCCATGCGCTCGGCTTTTTCGACCGCCGCTTCGATCGACTTGATCGTCTCCTCGAGGTCGGTCACCACGCCCTTGCGCATCCCCAGGGACGGAGCCTCGCCGTAGCCGATGATTTCGAGGCCGTTTGGCCCGGCGGCGGCGACGACGGCGCACGTCTTCGTCGTACCGATATCGAGCCCAGCGACGGTCTCGTGCTTCATTGCAGAAAAATCCACCTAACGCTACAGCGACGACAGTCCGGTTTGATCCGGGCCAAACCCCATATATTGTGTCCCGCTTGCCTAAACCCTACAACGTATAGCGGCATGTGGCAAGCGCCGTGAGGAGGTTTGCGGATGTCGCGAGCGTTCCTTGCGAGCAACCTGTGAGCAGCGTAAACCTTATGGGCCTTTCGGCCGATACGAGTCATTGATATGCATGCCAAACGCACGAGTCTTGAACGCGGGCTGACCTACGCTTTTGCCCTAGTCCTGTTGGTCGTCATCGCAATGGTCCCCGTCGCAATCTTCGCGATGATGGGAATCACCCAACAGGCGGGGGTGTTGCACGATACGATCATCCGCGGAGAGCTAGCCTATGTTAAGGTGGCCTCGGACGCGGACACGCTGCGGGCGGCGTCCCTCGAAGCCGCCACCAACGCGGATCCCGCCAAGGCCGCGGCCGCGCTGGCGCAGGCAAAGGCGATGCTGGCGGCCTTTCCCGAGGACGCGCGTAAGATGGAAGACCTGACCGGCAAGGACCCTTCGGTTGCCGATTTGGTGCAGAAATTCAAGAAAAGCTCATCGACCTACGATTTCCAGGCTCTCGCCGGCGTCAGTTTGCTTGCAAGCGGCAAAAAAGCCGACGCGGCAAAGCAAATCGAAGGCGCAAGCTCGACGGCGTACTCGCAGCAGAGCGTTGACGGCCAGGCCCTGCTCGGCGGATTGAAAACGGCTTCGGACACGCGCTTCCAGGCGCTTTTGAAGGCGCGGAATTTTGCCCTCGCCCTGCAAATTGCCGGGGCCGTCGTCGCGTTTCTCATTGCGATCTTCGCCATGAGCTGGTTCCGGCGCGCGATGCTGCGCGGCGTGGGACGCGTGGTGGACACCTTCGAAGCAATGGGCAGCGGCGATTTGACCGCGCGTGTGGGCTGGCGCGGCACGGATTTACTCGGCCGGCTAGGCCAGGGCGTCGACGTACTCGGCGAACGTCTTGCCGGCGTCATGGCGACCATCCAACTCGCGGCGCACACCGTGCAAGAAGCCAGTTACCGCTCCTCCGAAACCGCGGTGCAAGTCAACGCGCGCGTCACCGAAGAGATTGCGGCGTTGGCCAAAGCGCTCGAGCTTTCGACCGACGTTGCCAGTTCCGCGGGCATCGTCGCCGAAAACGCCGATCAGGTGGCCAGCCGGGTTACCGATATTTCGAGTGCGGTCGCGGAGATGGCCGCTTCTATCCAAGAAATGGATCAGAACTTATTGAACCTCGCGACGACCGTCGAACAGGCCGTCGCGAACACGCAAGAAATGTCGGCGTCGATCGTGCAAGTAGCCGGCAACGCGGAGCGTGTCCGCCTGGAATCCACGAACACCGACAAGCAGGTTCGCGACGGCCGAAACGAAGTCGCGGCGCTGTCGCAGGGCATGTCGTCGATCAGCGACACGGTCGCCGACGTCGTCACGGAAATGCAGAGCCTCGACGGCGCCTCGCGACAGATCGGAGAGATTCTCGGCCTCATCGAAGAAATCGCCGATCAAACCAACCTGCTCGCGCTCAATGCGGCCATCGAAGCGGCCCGGGCCGGCGAGCATGGGCGCGGCTTTGCAGTCGTTGCCGACGAAGTCCGCAAGCTCGCCGAGAATTCAGCCAGCTCGACCAAGCAGATCGGGCAGCTCGTTGCCGACATTCAGCGTCGCACGAGCGCCGTTCTCGAGCGGAGCGCGCGCGCCAACGGGTTGGTTCAGAACAATGCGGTCTCCGCACGGTCGGTCACGACGATGATCGAACAGATCAGCCAGCGCGTCACCGAAATGGCGCAGCTCGTGAGCGAGATCAGCATTGCAACTACCGAACAAGCGCGCGCATCCGAAGAGCTGGCCAAGGCCAGCGAGCAGATGGGCGCCATGACCCACGAAGCGGCCGCTACGATGCGCGAGCAGGCCATAACCTCGAACCAGATCCTCGAGAGCGTATCCGAGATCGAGTCGCGCACGACCCAAGTGGCGCGTGCCAGCCAAGAGCAACAATCGGCGATCGAATCGCTCGGCGGCACCATTCATCACAGCTCGGAACTCGGAAAAGAGAACTCTTCGGCCGTTACCGACGTTGCAGAGCAGACGGCAAACGTACTTTCGCAAGCTTCCTCGCTCCAGGAACTGGTCGCTCAGTTCCAGGTCGGAACGAACGGACACCAGGACGCGCTCGGAGCAGAAAAATCCGCGGCGGCCCTGGAAGACCCGGGGGCTCTTGCGCTATCATCGTAAGCTAGACAGAGAGACACTGACGGGTGTCGGGTATATCTTTTACCTCGGGCTACTTCACCTCAACTGGAGATCACACGTGCGCAAACCGATTGCTTTCATCGCTCTCCTCGCGGCGCTCGCCGCTCCCCTCACCGCGTTGGCGGCCACCATCGATTCCTCGTTGATCCCCGACGGCACGTACACCGTAAAAGTCGAAAAAGTGGTGGACAATAAACACATTCAGGTTGCAATGGACAACGGCGCCGAGACGACGCTCGCCACCACGCGGTCGACCGTCGATTTCAGCGCGCTGAAGCCGAACGACAAGGTGATGTTGTCGCTGGGTAAAGGCCAAGTGCTGGTCTACAAGAAAGTCGGCTAGCTTTTTTCTCGTACGGGTGAAAACGTAAACGAGGGACGCGAATGCGCCCCTCGTTGCTCATTTCTTGTAGACGATCACCGGCGTCGATTTCGCGCGCAGGTCGATTGCGCGAATCGGCCGACCCTTGCGTGCGACTTGCGAAAGAATCGGATCGACCAGTGGGATCTTCTTTGCCAAGTTTACGTCGTCGCCGAAGAGAATCCGAATGCCCGGGCGCACGGTCGCATCCAAATCGCCGAATCGGTCGTACGACAAACTCGATACGATGACGTGGCCCGCAAGCAGTGCATCATAATCGTCGCGCAACCGTCGTGCCACGGCGTTTCTCACGAAAGCACCCGGCGTGAACGCCGACGCGACGCGCACGTCGAATACGGGTAGAGTTCGCGAGCCCGGCTCGTTCGAGAGCACGCGCAGCTCGCGATCGACGAGCGCGCGATCCGCGCCGTCGCGCAGCACCGCGTACGGCACCCTTTCGGTAATCACGATCAGCACGTTCGCCGGAGGCGTGCGCCGAACGCGCGCGGTCGCGACGTACGGAATGGCCTCGATGCGCCGCGCGGCCGCGCGCGTATTTTGAAGCCACACATTTTGCGAGCGGGCAATGGCCGCTGCGGAAAGGATTTCGCCGGTAGGCACGACGGCATTTCCGCGCACGCGAACGTTCGCCGGGTGAAAACCCGGCCAACTCGCCGCGTAGTACCCGCCGGCCGCAGCCGCGACGAGCACCAGCGCGATCACGATCCAAAATGGGCGAAGACGCGCGGCCGGAGACTTTTTGCGGCGCGTGGGTTTCGGCTTGCCTGCGCTCATGCGAGAATAAAGCGGTCGATGGCTTCGGCGACGCCGTCATTGGCGACGTCCGCCACCACCGCGTCGGCGGCGTCGCGCAACTCCGGCGGAGCCGATCCCATCGCGACCGCGAAACCGGCCGCGCGCAAAAGCGGTGCGTCGTTCCACGAGTCCCCGATTGCCATGACGTCGCACATGTCCAACGAGAGCCGCGCCGCTACGATTGCGAGGGCCCGGCCCTTGTCGACGTGCGGATTCATCACTTCGATAAACTCCGGGAGACTGCGCGTAACGTAGGCACGGTCTGCGAACATGGCGGCGATCGCCGGTACGTGCCGTTCTGCGACGCCGGCTTGCGCGACGATCACCGCTTTGGTCGCGTCGCTGGTTTCGAATTCACGTTCGAGCGATCCGACGATGACCGGCTCGACGCCGGCGATCTTTGCGTAGAGCTTGGTATACTCGTCGTACTCTTGTGAATAGAACCGGTCGTTTTTGTACAATTGCACGTGCAAGCGTTCGCGTTTGGCATACGCGACCAACTCGAGCGCTTCCCGATTGGGAAGAGGCGTGTCCATCAGCACCTCGTCGCTTGCCGGATCCACGACCGCCGCGCCCTGATAACAGACGATCGGAGCGTCGAACTTCAATTGCCGGGCGTAACGCAAAACCGACCGGTACATGCGACCGGTCACCAAACACCCCTGGACGCCGCGCGCGCGCATAGCGGCTATCGCTTCGATCACGGGCTCGTGCAAGCGTTGCCGATCGTCGAGGAGCGTCCCGTCGACGTCGAAAGCGACCAGGCGCGGCCGCCAGGAGCGCGTTTGCGACGGCACCCTCATGGAGCGCCCTCGCGAACGCTTCCCTGGCCGAAGATACGCTCCAGTTCCCCCCGGGCGCGGCCATCAGCCGCGATTCCCCGCGGCAGCCGGCGGGAATGCGCGCCGGCATGCACCACGACCGGAACGGTTCCCGGCCATTCGTCCAGCACGCCGGCGAGGCGGTCGACCTGCTCGCGCCGCGACACCGAGAGGTGCCACCCCAACGGCTGGGGCGCGTGCCGCGGCCGCTCGAACGGTTGCACTTCATTCACGCCGATCGAGAGCTCGAGGGGGGACTCTTCACCTCCGTTCGAACCGGGCCGCTCGCGCATGCGCAGCCGGCCCTTGACGACCAGGATGCGGTCTTGCTCGAAATAGGCTTGAACCTGCGGGTATATCTTGGAGAATACGACGACGTCGACGCTGCCGGTCGTGTCTTCTAAGGTCGCGATGAGAATCTGCTGTCCTTGCTTGGTGAGCGTGCGTCTGACGGCTGTGACCATTCCGGCGGCCGTCACGAACGACTCGTCCGCTCGCGAACGCAGATCCTTGACGGCAATGGCCCCCGTGCGCGCGAGTGCGTCGGTGACGTCGGCCAGCGGATGACCCGATACGAAGATACCGAGCGTTTCTTTTTCCCACTGCAGCATCTGCATCGTGGTCGGCGGCGAGACGATCGGCAGCGTCGGCGTGAGGCCGGCCAATACCGCCGGCGCTTCTCCGAAGAGCGAGGCTTGGCCCGCGAGCGCATCGCGCGATTCGGCCGCGGCGATCTCGAGCGCGGTGTCGACCGCTTCCATTTTCTGCGTGCGATTGCCGGGCAATCCGTCGAGCGCGCCGCATTTGATGAGCGCTTCGAAGACGCGGCGGTTTACCTGCTTGGTATCGACGCGTTTGGCAAGCTCGAAGATGTCGGCGAACTTCTCACCTCGTTCGCGCGCCTCCAGAATGACCTGCACCGCGCCGCCGCCCACGCCCTTGACGGCCGAAAGGCCGAAGCGTATTTGACCGGCGACGACGGCGAAATCGGTAAGCGATTCGTTGACGTCGGGCGCCAGAACGGTTATGCCGAGCTTCTTGGCTTCGTCGATGTACTCGACCAATTTGTCGGTCTTGTCTTTTACAGAGCTCATCAAGGCCGAAAAGTACGGCAATGGATGATTCGCCTTTAAATACGCGGTCTGGTAGGTTATCCAGCCGTACGCCGCAGCGTGCGACTTATTGAATCCGTAACCGGCAAACGGTTCGACGAAAGCAAAGATCTCCGCCGCAAGCTTCTCGTCGATCTGCGAGTGTTCGGCCGCGCCTTTGATGAACTTCTCGCGATACACGGGAATCTTGTCCTTCTGCTTCTTCCCCATGACCTTGCGTAATTCGTCGGCTTGACCCATCGAAAAACCCGCGATGTCGCGCGCGATCTGCATGATCTGTTCTTGATAGCATGCAATTCCGTAGGTGGTGCCAAGAATTGCTACCAGTTTGGGATGCAGATACGTCACTTTCGTGCGACCGTGCTTGTTGTTGATGAATTGCGGAATCCACTCCATCGGCCCGGGGCGGTAGAGCGCAACCAGTGCGATGATGTCGTTGAAATTCGACGGCTGCAACTCGCTGCAGACGCGCACCATGCCCTCGGATTCCACCTGAAAAACGCCCATCGTCTCGCCGCGTGAGAGCATCTCGTACGTCCGCGCATCGTCGTCGGGAATCTTCGCTATATCGAATCCTGCATCGGTCGTTCGCCGGATTTCGTCCACCGCGTTCTTCATCACGGTGAGGTTGCGCAAACCCAAGAAGTCCATCTTGAGCAGGCCGATTTTCTCCACCCACACCATGTCGTACTGGGTGTTGATGCCGGCGTCGCTCTTCGCGAGCGGGGCGTACTCGACCAGCGGCCCCGCCGATATCACGACGCCCGCCGCGTGCGTTCCCGCGTTGCGCGCGAGACCCTCGATCGCCTTGGCCGTGTCGAGCAGTTTGCGAATTTCCGGCGACTGCGCGTAAATCAATTTCAAATCGGGAATTTGTTCCAGCGCGTCGCCGATGGAAAGGCCGGCCGGTCCCGAGGGCACCATCTTCGCGATTCGATCGACGTCGGGTAATGGCACCGCGAGCGCGCGCCCCGCATCCCGGATCGCCGCGCGCGCGGCCATCGTGCCGAAAGTCACGATCTGCGCGACGCGGTCCTTGCCGTACTTGTCGGTAACGTATTGAATGACTTCGTCGCGGCGTTCAACGCAGAAGTCTGTGTCGATGTCCGGCATCGAAATGCGGTCGGGGTTGAGAAAACGTTCGAAAATCAGATCGAATTTGATCGGGTCGAGATCGGTGATTTTCAGACAATAGGCGACCAGCGAACCAACCGCCGACCCGCGCCCCGGCCCTACGGGAATGTCGCTGTCGCGCGCAAACTTGATGAAGTCCCAGACGATCAGAAAGTACGACGCGAAGCCCATCTTGTTGATGACGGAGAGTTCGTAGTCCAGGCGCTCGCGTAGGGCCGGTTCGCTCTGAATGCGTTGCGCCTCGTAGCGCTCGACTAAGCCCGCCTCGCAAATGTCCCGCAAGTATTGCTCGGTGCTTTTCTCGGTCTGCGCCATACCGGGTGATGCAATCTCTTGCGGAACCGGGTAGGCCGGTAAGTGGAAGATCTTTTCCGGAATGCGAATGTCGATTCGGTTGGCGATCGCGACGGTGTTGTCGCAGGCTTCCGGCAAGTCTTTCCAGAGTTCGCGCATCTCCTCGTTCGACTTGACGTAGAACTGATCGGAGTAGAACTTCATCCGGCTCGTGTCGGAGACGGTTTTGCCGGTGCCGATGCAGAGCAACACGTCGTGCGCGGGGGCGTCGCGCTGTTCGAGGTAGTGCGAATCGTTGGTCGCGACCAGCGGAACGTTCAGCTCGCGCGCAATTTTCACGAGGCCCTCGTTGATCGCGTCTTCCTCGGGCATGCCGTGCCGCATCACTTCGATGTAAAAGCGGTCGCCGAAGATCTGACGGTAGGTTTGCGCCGCGGCGAGTGACTTGGCATAGTCATTTTTCAGTAAAGGAGCGGCCACCAGCCCCGACATGCAGCCCGAAAGGACGATCAGGCCCTCGTTGTGTTCGTTGAGCAGATCCAGATCGATGCGCGGCTTGTAGTAGTAGCCTTCGAGGAAGCCCTTGGAAATTAGGGCGGTCAGATTGCGGTATCCGGTTAGGTCCGCCGCAAGCAGCGTAACGTGCGCCTCGTCGCGCACGGTGCGATCGAAGCGCCCTCGCGGGGCAACGTACGCTTCGCAGCCGATAATGGGCGTAAGTTTAAAATCTCGCGCACTGTAGTAAAACTCCATGGCGCCATACATCACGCCGTGGTCGGTCAGCGCGACGGCTGGGCTTCCACCCTCGGCCGACCGCCGACAGAGCTTGTCTACCCGACAGGCCCCATCCAGCAGCGAGTATTCACTGTGTACGTGGAGATGGACGAACTGCTCACTCACCGGAGGATGCACGACCTCGACTATGGACGAAAAAATTACTAAAGAAACGCAGAGATAGCGACGTTACAGTAAAGGTGGACACGAACCTGTCCGACGCAGAGCCGACAGCCTTGCCCGGTACCGAAATAGCCGCCCTCCTCGCGGAGAACGAGCGGCTTACGTCGCGCATGGCCATGCTGGAGGCCGAGCGCGACGAGTACGCTCAACAAAACGCCGAGCTCTTCGTGCTTCAGCAAGTGTTTTCAACCATCAACTCCACGCTCGACATCAACGACATACTTTCGATGGTCCTGCGCGGCGTCTGCGAGTCACTGAAGTTCGGACGCGTCGTCTTGTTCGACGTGCTCGAGAACGGCAGCATCATCCGGCGCCTGGAAGGCGATAGCGGCGGGATCGTCGTTCATGCAACCGATCCGCTCGGCTTCCGCCCCAATTCCACGTTGCACGACATCGCCACCGGCGAAATGCAAGTCGCCTTCGGTACGGCCGAAGACCCCGACAGGCCGCTCGACGACACGAACGGTTCGTACTGCATCGCGCCCCTGGTCGCGCGCGACGTCGTGCGCGGCATGCTGTACGTCGACGGTCCACCCTCCGAACACGTCACCGAGAATCAGTTGCGCGTTCTGCTCGATTTCGCCGCCCAGGCCGCAATCGCCGTCGAAAATGCCCGGTTGTACGAAGAAACGCGCCGCCTGCTGGAAGAGACGCAGCGGCTTGCGTTGACCGACAGTTTGACCGGCATACCCAATCGCCGAGCCCTCAACGAAATGCTCGATCGAGAACTGCATGCCTCGCAGCGCTACGATTCGCCGGTGGCGTTTCTGATTTTCGACCTGGATGATTTAAAGAAGATCAATGATTCCGGAGGTCACGGCCTGGGCGACCTCGCGCTCAAGCGGTTCGCCGCGGTTCTTACCAAATCGGCCCGCAAGGGCGACATCGTGGCCCGATACGCCGGGGACGAGTTCGTGCTGGTTATGGCCAAATCGACGCGCGAGCATGCACGGCGCGCGGTCGAGCGCATTCAAGGCTCGCTTCGCCGCAACGGGCTGCCATCGTCGATCGGCATCGCAATGTTTCCCACCGACGGCGTCGACGGCCGCACGCTCTTCTTTGCCGCCGACGAAGCACTGTACGTGGCCAAGCAGGCCGGCAAAAACCAATACAAATTCTACGCCCGCGGGCACGTTTTGAGCACCTCCGCCACCGAGGTCAAGCCCTAGCTTTCCAAGAGTCGGGCTGCTCGCTCTTAATCCGTGCCACTAAGGTCATGGGACCCCGGTCCGCGGAGTAGTATAAAGAAGCATAGCTTTTCACCACCCGGGAAAGGTCCGAATTTGATCAAGCACGACGTGGTCGTCATCGGTGGCGGCTTAGCAGGCATGCGCGCGGCCGTCGAGGCGGCCGAGCTCGGTGCCGACGTCGCCATCGTCACCAAGATGCACCCCGTTCGCAGCCACTCCGGCGCGGCGCAAGGCGGCATAAACGCCGCTCTGGGTAATCGAGAGGACGACGCTCCCGAGAACCACGCCTTCGATACCGCCAAGGGCTCGGATTACCTCGGCGACCAGAGCGCGATCGAGGCGATGTGCGAAGACGCACCGCATCAAATCGTATGGCTCGAGCATCGCGGCTGCATATTCTCGCGCATGCCCGACGGCCGCATCGCCCAGCGTCCGTTCGGCGGCGCCGGCTCGCCGCGCACGTGCTACTCCGCAGACGTCACGGGTTTGGTCATTCTGCACACCCTTTGGGAACAACTCGAGCGTTTCAACATCAAGGTCTACGAAGAATATTTCTGTTCCGCGCTCTGCGTCGAGGACGGCGTCGGCACCGGCGTCGTTGCCTATAACATGCGCAACGGCGAGCTCGAGCTGATTACCGCGAAAGCGACGATCTTCGCCACGGGCGGCGCCGGTCGCATGTACCTAAAAACCACCAACGGCTACGCTTCGACGGCGGACGGCATGGGAATCGCGTTTCAGGGCGGCATCCCGCTCATGGACATGGAGTTCATGCAGTTCCATCCGACGACGCTCAAAGAAAACGGCGTGCTCATGACCGAGGGGGCGCGCGGCGAAGGCGGGCACCTGCTCAATGCCGCCGGCGAGCGCTTCATGTTCAAATATGCCCCGAACAAGGGCGAGCTCGCCTCGCGCGACGTCGTCTCCCGCGCTGAATGGACCGAAATTCTCGAAGGCCGCGGCGTCGACGGATGCGTCTTCCTGGACATCCGTCATCTCGGCCGCGAAAAGATTCTCGAGCGCTTGCCGCAGATCCGGGAGCTGGCAATGGACGCGACCGGTAAAGACGCGATCGAAGAACCGATTCCGATTCTTCCCGGCGCGCATTACACGATGGGCGGCATCGAAACGGATAAATGGGGCGCTACGCGCATACCGGGCGTGTACGCGGCCGGCGAAACGGCCTGCGCGAGCGTGCACGGCGCCAACCGCCTGGGTGGCAATTCGCTTCTTGAGACGATCGTCTTCGGCGCCCGCGCCGGCAAGCACGCCGTCGAGTACGTCAAACAAATCGGTAGCGTCAAACCTTCGGAGCGAACGCTCGGCGAGCAAAAAGATAAGATCGGCCGGCTACTCTCGCGCACGACCGGCGAACGGGCTCCGGCGCTGCGTCGCGCGATGAATACGACGATGAGCGAGAACACCTTCATCTTCCGCGATCAAAAAGGTCTGCAGATCGCGGTCGACGAGTTGCGCCGCGTTCGTAAGGCTTTCGACGAGAGCTGCTACGTCATGGACAAATCCAAGACGTTCAATACGGACCTCGTCAATACGCTCGAGACCGACTTCCTCATCGACGCCGCACAGTGCCTGGCTAATGGGGCGCTGCAGCGCACGGAATCGCGTGGCGCGCAATCGCGAACCGATTATCCCGAACGCAACGACGACGAGTGGATGAAGCACACGCTCGCATGGCGCAACGGCGGCGACGACCCCAAACTCGACTACTCGCGCAAAGTCGAGATCACCAAATGGCAGCCACAGGTAAGATCGTATTAAATGGCACAGATCAAACTCGATATTTTCCGATTCGACGAGGCAGTGGACACGGTTCCCCACCGCGACGTCGTTACCGTTGAAGCGCCCGAGAATATCACGGTGCTCGACGCCCTCGAAGAGGCCAAAGCGCAGGTCGACGGTTCGATCAGCTTCCGGCGTTCGTGCCGGTCGGCGATCTGCGGGTCGTGTTCGATGAACATCAACGGGGTGACCGGCTTAGCGTGCAAGACCAATTGCAAGGACGTCGTCACCAAGGACGGCACGATCAAAGTCGATCCGATGCCGAATTTTCAGCCCATGAAAGACATGGTCGTGCACATGGACCCGTTCTGGGACAAGTACACGCGCCTGAAACCGTACCTGCAACCCGAAGACCGCGACGAGGACCACGACCGAGAGCGGCGCGTTAGCCCCGAGGACATGCGCAAGCTCGTCGACGTCGCCAATTGCGTGATGTGCGCGACGTGCTATGCGCTCTGCCCCGTCGTCAGCGTCGACCCGTCGTTTGCCGGACCGGCCGCCATCGCGTATGCGTATCGTTTTATCGAAGACGTGCGCGACGCAAAGCGCGACGAGCGCATCGCGCAGATCAGCGAAGACTATCTGTGGCTATGCGCGCATTGTTACGCGTGTTCGTATTGTCCCAAGCACGTCGACCCGCACGACCGCATCGTGGACGTCAAACGCGCGGCGATCCAAGATCGCGTCATGATGAACGAACGCGGACCGCGCCACGCGCTCACGACTAACAAGACGATCAAGCAGACCGGAATGCTCGCCGAAACCGAACTCATCCAAGGCACGATCGGTCGTTTCAATATCGTCGGATTGTTGAAAGTCGCGCCCCTCGGGTTGCGCATGGCCTCTAAGGGCAAATTGCCTCCCCCGTTCCTCAAGCCGATTCCGAAAGTCGATGAAGTCCGGACTATTTTTGAAGCTTTGGAGGTCCCCGTAAGCTAATGTCGGCCACACTTTTGCCCGAAGACCGCGCGACCGATTCGCACAAGCACACGCATAGCTCTCAGAGCAAACGGTACGGATTCTTTCCGGGATGCGTCGCCAAAGAGTCGTGCAAAGAACTCTTCAATTCGACGATGCTCCTAGCCGATAAAATCGGCATCGAATTGATCGAATTAACCGCCGCCTCGTGCTGTGGCGCCTCGGTCGTCAACGACACCAATCGCGACGTCGCTCGAGTGCTCAACGCCCGCACCTACGCCCAGGCCGAAGCGCTCGGACTCGACGACGTCATCACGATCTGTTCCACGTGCACGGGCCACATGCGCGCCGCCAATAAAGAACTACTCGAAAGCGAAGAGCGCATGCTCCAAGCAAACGGCATTCTCGGCAAGTTCGGCGCCAAGTACGCGGGCAACGTCACCGTTCGCCACCTGCTCTGGTTGCTGATCGACGACATCGGTTTGGACAACCTTCGCAAGATGGTCGTGCGTCCGCTAAACGGATTAAAGGTCGCGCCGTTTTACGGATGCCACATCATCCGTCCGGAGAAGGTCAACGGTTGGGAATCGGCCCGCAATCCGCATTCGCTGGAGGACTTGATCGAGGCGATCGGCGGCGAGCCCATCGACTACGCAGGCAAAACGCGCTGCTGCGGTTTCCACATCCAATTAGAGAAAGACGGCGTCGCGACGTCGATGGTCGGTCAAAACATGCGCATGGCCAAGGAGCACGGCGCGGAAGCGGTGATCACGCCCTGCCCGCTGTGCCATCTCGCGCTCGACGGCTACCAGCAGGACGCCGCCGCCCGCTGGGGGCGCACCGATCTGCCGACCTTCCATCTTCCGCAACTCGTCGCGTTCGCGCTCGGAGTCCCGGCCGAAAAGTTGGGACTCAACAAGCACCTGATCGATCCCCGCGCGATCCTGGTCGAGCGCGACCTCATCGCGTAGTCCTGAGCCTGTCGAAGGGCCGCTACGACGGTTTGCGCTGGTGGAGACAGAGCGTATTGCCCTCGCCATCGCTCACGAATGCCATGGTGCAGACCGGTGATTCCATGACGTCGCCGACCTCGTAGCCGCCCTTGGCGCGCAACCGTTCGACGGCGGCGCGTACGTCCGGAATCGTAAAGAATACCGTCGCGGGGTTGGTGTTGCCTCCGAACATATGGGCCGGCCCAAAGCCCCATCCCGCGCCTTCGGGCAAGTCGTATTCGGCGCCCCACTCCTCCGACACGTTCGACGGCTCGGCGCCGACAGTGTCGCGGTAAAAAGCGATCGAGCGCTGCACGTCCTTGACCGGAAAATAGATCGCGTCAACCCCGGCGGCGGTAACGGTCGTTTCCATCGGTTGATTTACTCCCTTTAGTCGGTGGTGCGCGTTTGATGACGTAGCGCATCATTCCCGACGACTAGAGACTGTTTGTCGGGACGCGTCGCCCTGCCTGCGCGCGGTTTTTAACTATCGCTTTTCAAAGCGCGGCCGCGCCGGCTGTACGTCGCGCGCCGGAATGCCGATGTGAACGATATGAGCCTTTACGACACGTTCGATCCCGTAGCCGAAGCCACGAAAATCGTTCACGGCGCGTACGCGCAACTCGACGGCGATTACTTTACGACATTCTTCGCCGACGGCATAACCCTCGAGGGATATCGCGGCGGCGTGTACGAGCTTCGGGATGGGATACGTTTCGAGGTGCGGCGCGGACGGCGGCTCATCTGCCACATTCATGCGACCGGTCAACTGGCGCATCTGGTACGCGCCGTTAATCCCGGGCATGCATTCGCATTCTACGTGCGTGCGAAAGAAGACGCACACGCCGAAGCCGAGTTCAATTTCGTGCTGACCGGTCTCGAACCGCTGCCGCAACGCGCCTAACTTCGATCCCTGCGCAGTAACGCGTAGCGGGCGCTACCGTATGCGACGCGAACCAGGCTGCGATGGAGCAGATCGAGCGCGATCTTCGCGTGTTGCACGAGCGGCGGCACGGCTGGGCTCGGTTACCGGTCGGAACAAAGATCGAGTATTTACTCGCGGTGCGCGCCGGCGTTGCAAGCTGCGCGCGGGAATGGGCGGCGGCGGCCGCCGCGGCTAAGGGGATCGCACCGGATTCGGCGCTTGTGGGCGAGGAGTGGATCTCGGGTCCGTGGGCCGTGCTCTACGCGCTCAACCGTTACGTTCGCAGCTTGCGCGACGTCGCCCGGTATGGGTCGCCACGCTTGCCGCGCGGTAGCGTTCGCGCGCGAGCAGACGGGCAACTCGTCGTCGGGGTTTATCCGAGCACCCCGTACGACGCATTGCTTTTGCCGGGCGTGCGGGCCGAAGTGTGGATGCAGCGCGACGTCGGAGCCGGCGATCTCGCAAGCAGCATGGCGACGTTTTACCGCGAGCCCGAACCTTCGGGACGCGTTGCGCTCGTTTTGGGAGCCGGGAACATCTCGAGCATTCCGGTGCTGGACATTTTGTACAAGTTCATCGCTGAGGGAAGCGTATGCATCCTCAAAATGAATCCGATCAACGCGTTTTTGGGGCCACTCTTCGAGCGGGTTTTCGAACCGTTCGTTCGCGCCGGATATCTGCGTTTCGCCTATGGCGATGCAACCGTAGGAAAGTTTTTGTGCTCGCACGATCTCGTGGACGAGATTCACATCACGGGTAGTACGAGCACGCACGACGCGATCGTCGCCGAACTCAACGATACGAAACCGATCTCCAGCGAATTAGGCAACGTCAGCCCAACCATCGTCATACCGGGCAATTGGAGCGCATCGGACTTTCGATTTCAGGCCGAACACATCGCAACGCAAAAGCTGCACAACGCGGGATACAACTGCGTGGCCTCGCAAGTTCTTCTTCTGTCCAAGGCGTGGGACGGCACGCCGAAATTGCTCGCCGCGCTCGCCGACGCCTTGCGTGCGAGCGCCGCTCGCCCCGCATACTATCCAGGCTCGCAACGACGGCGCGCCGACGCGCTCGCGCTGCATCCGGGTGTGGGGCCGGTGGTACGCGTCGAACGGCTCGACGATCCACTATTGACGAGCGAAGCATTCTGCGACGTTCTAGGCTGCGTCGAAATTGACGGTGACCCCGCGGCGTTTTTACGCGACGCCGTTGCGTTTTCCAACCAACGCCTGCCCGGCACGCTTGGCGTAAACCTGATCGTTCATCCGAGAACGCGACGGCACATGATCGCGCAGATCGACCGCGCGATTGCGGAATTACGCTACGGATGCATTGCCGTCAACACCTGGGCCGGCGTCGGCTATTTCATCGCGGAGACCCCGTGGGGGGCGTATCCAGGGAATACCCTCGATGCCGCCGGCAGCGGGATCGGCTTCGTTCACAACAGCTACCTCTTCGCCCGCGCGCAAAAGAGCGTGGTGTCCGCGCCGTTTCGTCCGTTTCCCAAACCATCGTTTTTTATTACGAACCGGATGCAGGCCACCATCGGCGAACGTCTCTGTGCGTTCGAAGCGCACCCGTCGCCGGGGCGCTTCATCTCGGTAGCGGCTGCCGCGCTCGCGGGATAGGTATGGCCGGTCCCGGCGGTTTCACGACGGAATGCGAAAGCGCGTATGTTCTCCTTGAACGCTCGGCTCGTCCGACACACGATCGGCGACCGAAACGATCAGCCTGCGGCGCAATTCCGCTTCGTCCGAAGGCGAATCTATCGCCGCTTTTTGAGCCCACACGTCCAAGTACGCCTGCGAGCCATTCCAGTTGAGTTCGAGTACGACGGCAAGGCGCCCGCGTTGCATCTGCGCGCTCAGAATCTCGCTAATGAGGATCTTCGCGTCGAACAAGGATTCGGCCGTCGCGCCATTCTGCTCGAGTTCGGCCAAAATCGTCGCGCGCGCGTCGAGGACGCGGAGCGGATCGCCGGCATCGAAGGCTAGCTGGATATATCGCATACGTTGCGGGCATATACCGCGATATGCGGGCGGCTACGCCTGCATCCAACCGCTCAACTGCTTGTTTCGGCGCCGTTTTGGACCGAGAGTTCCCAGCGATAGCCGTCTCGATCGTGAAACCAGAGCCCCATATGCGGGGAG
>DATBTT010000075.1:0-5093 GCA_036559125.1 Vulcanimicrobiaceae bacterium | reverse complement strand
ATCGCCTTGCCAAGGCGAGGGTCGCGAGTTCGAATCTCGTCTTCCGCTAATTGATACCGGTCACCGCTCCGGCGCAAACGCGCACCCCAAGGAGACTTCGATTACCACGTCCACGCTTACCAAGCTCGCACCTACGCAGGTGGAGCTTGAAATTCCAATCTCGGCGCAGGAACTCGAGGCCGCGGAAGAACGCGCCTTTCGACGCTTGGCCAAAAATGCCAAGCTGCCGGGGTTCCGGCCGGGCAAAGTACCGCGCAAAGTCTTCGAACAGGCCTACGGCGCGGAAACGATCGCAAGCCAAGCGATGGAAGACGTGGTTCCCGAGGTCTATGCCAAGGCGGTACGCGAGCACGATATCGACCCCGTAGACCGCCCGAAGATGGAACTACTTCCCGAGGAACCGGGCAAACCCAAGCGCATTAAGGCTATCGTCGACGTGCGCCCGCACATCGACTTGGGGACCTACAAGGGTCTGGAGCTGGAACGCGAGCCTGCGACCGTGAGCGACGAAGACGTGGAGCGCAGCCTCGAAGCGCTCGCGCGCGAGCGCGCCACATTGGTTCCGGCCGAGCGCGAAGCTCGACTGGGCGATGTCGTCACAGTGGACTATGAAGGCAAGATCGACGGCACGCCGTTCGAAGGCGGAACCGCGACCGGCCAAGCGACGGAGCTTTCGGAAGAGCGCTTCATCCCGGGTTTTGCCACCGGCATCGCGGGAATGCGCGCGGGCGAGACCAAGGACGTCGAAGCCACATTTCCCGAGAAGTATCAACAGGCGGAGCTGGCGGGAAAGGTGGCAGTATTCTCCATCACGCTGCACGAGATTAAGGAGCGCGAGCTCCCGGTCGTCGACGACGAATTCGCGAAGTCCGTCTCGCAGAGCGAAACCGTCGACGCCCTCAAGGCCGATATCCGCAAGCGGCTGGAGGTTATTTCAGAGCAGAAAGCACGCCGAGATCTCGGCAACGCCGTGGTCGAAAAGCTCGTCGAGGCGCACGATTTTGCCCTGCCTGAGGTGCTCGTCCAGCGCGAGATCGAGCAAATGGTCTCCGACACCGGCAGCTTCGCGACACGCATGGGCGTCTCGTACGAAGACTACCTCAAGGCCGTCGACAAGACCGAGGACGACCTGCGTACGGAATTCCGCAAGGACGCCGAGGGGAGGGTCAAGGCAACCCTCATCCTCGAGGCGATCGCCAAGGTCGAGCAGATCAATGCCACACCGGCCGACATCTCCGCCGAGCTGCAGGGTCTCGCGGAGCAGTACGGCCAGCCGGTCGACCGCATCCGGCAGGCCCTCGGGAACAATGTCCTATCGCTGATGGACGGCATCGTTCGAAACAAGACCGTCGAATATGTCTTGGACAACGCGACGATAAAAGAAAGAAGCAACTAACCTCGCGCCGTCGTAGTTACGGGGTGTGCATTCGAGCCGTAACATCTAGGGAGAAATCAGAAAAAGATGGGTCATCTCGTTCCCATGGTTGTCGAACAGAGCGCACGTGGCGAGCGGGCATTCGACATTTATTCGCGCCTGCTCAAGGACCGGATCATTTTCGTCGGCGGAGCCATCGACGACCACCTTGCCAATCTGGTGATAGCGCAGCTGCTGTTCCTTGAAAAGGAAGACCCCGACAAAGACATCGATATGTACATTAATAGTCCCGGCGGCAGCGTAACTGCCGGTCTGGCGATCTACGACACGATGCGCTGCATCAAACCCGACGTGGCCACGATCTGTGCCGGCATGGCGGCATCCATGGGGTCCATATTGCTCACCGGCGGCGCGCAGGGAAAGCGCATGGCGCTTCCGCACTCCAAGATTTTGATCCACCAGCCCTGGGTCCAACAGGTCGGCGGTCAGGCCACCGACATCGAAATTCACGCGCGCGATCTGATCGCGACCCGGCGGATGTTGGCCGGCATCTACGAAGAAACGACCAAGAAGCCCATCGAGCAGATTCTCAAGGATATCGAGCGGGATTTCTACATGACCGCGACGGAAGCCAAAGATTACGGTATCATAGACTCGATCATCGAGAACCGGTCGTCGCTGGCGACTCCGGCCTAGCTGACAGAAGGGCATAGTTAATAGGGATATGTTTCGCTTCGGAGACGAAAAAGGTCAACTGAAGTGCAGCTTCTGCGGCAAGTCGCAGGAGCAAGTGCGCAAGTTGATCGCAGGCCCGGGCGTCTACATCTGCGATGAATGTATCGAGCTTTGCAACGAGATTATCGAAGAAGAGCTCTACAAGAACGTCGATGAGAACCTTCGCCTGCGAAACATACCCAAGCCCAAAGAGATCAATCACATTCTCAATCAGTATGTGATCGGTCAAGAACGGGCCAAGAAGTCACTCGCGGTCGCGGTCTACAACCACTACAAACGCGTGAACATGGGCACGTCCGCCGACGACGTTGAGTTGCAGAAGTCCAACATCTTGCTCGTCGGTCCGACTGGGTCGGGTAAGACGTACCTCGCTCAAACGCTCGCGAAGATTCTCGACGTACCGCTCGCCATGGCCGACGCGACGTCGTTGACCGAAGCCGGATACGTCGGTGAAGACGTTGAGAATATTCTTCTCAAACTCATTCAAGCAGCTGATTACGACGTCAAGCGCGCCGAAAAGGGCATCGTCTA
Source organism: Vulcanimicrobiaceae bacterium (assembly GCA_036559125.1). Classification (GTDB taxonomy): domain Bacteria; phylum Vulcanimicrobiota; class Vulcanimicrobiia; order Vulcanimicrobiales; family Vulcanimicrobiaceae; genus JALYTZ01. Next base: position 2,452 of record DATBTT010000075.1, on the reverse strand, counting down.
TATCGACGAAATCGACAAGATCGCGCGCAAGAGCGAAAACCCGTCGATCACGCGCGACGTTTCGGGAGAAGGGGTGCAGCAGGCGCTGCTCAAGATTCTCGAAGGGACCACCGCCAACGTGCCGCCGCAGGGCGGACGCAAGCATCCGCACCAAGAGTTCATCCAGATCGACACGACCAACGTGCTGTTCATCTGCGGTGGCGCCTTCGACGGCCTGGAACGGATCATCGAATCGCGCGTGGCTTCGAACAACATGGGCTTCCGCGCGCAGCCCGAAGGTAAGAAGGAACAGCGTGTCGGGAAGCTGCTGCAGCAGTTGATGCCCGAAGATCTCTTGAAGTTCGGCTTGATTCCGGAGTTTATCGGCCGCTTGCCGATCGTCGTCACGCTCGATGCGCTCGACGAATTGGCGCTGCGCCGCATTCTCGTGGAGCCGCGCAACGCACTCGTACGCCAATTCCAAAAGATCATGGGTCTGGACGGCGTGGAACTGACGTTCACCAAAGAAGCGCTCGTTGCGATCGCGACGCGCGCACAATCGCGTAAGACCGGCGCGCGCGGATTGCGCTCGATTCTCGAAGAAACGATGCTCGACGTGATGTACGATTTGCCGTCGCTTACCGGCGTCAAGAAATGCATCGTGAACAAAGAAGTCATCGAGAAAAAAGAAGCGCCCACGCTCATCTACAACGAACGCCAAAAAGATATGCCCGCATAACGGTGCAGTCACCTGGCCCCCGCGACGTAGCAACGCCCGTCACCCAGGGCGCAATAACGTCCGCCACCCAGAGCGCAATAACGTGCGCCACCCAGAGCGCAATAACGTCCGTCACCCTGAGCGTGTCGAAGGGCGCCCTTGCGGCAATCGCGGCCTGTTTCTTATGTGCGTCGGCCGCGTCCGCCGCCGGCGTCGCCGCAGGCCCCGGACAAACCATCTTTGCCGATGTGCCGGTTGCGCCGGGTAGCTATCCCGATCGCACGCCAAGTCCCTTCGTGCTGCGCGCGGGAGCTCACGCGCATCCACAGGCGTTCAATTACGGTGACGCCGCGGACGCGCACTCGATCTTTGCGTGGTACCGGCGCCGCCTACCGCAACTCGGTTGGCAAGTCGGGCAGGTCCGCCGGAATTATCCGACCCGCGGTGCCGACGCGATCGTGGCGAGCCGCAAAGGGGAGGCCGTAACCATCGTGGTTACGAGCGCTCCGCGCGGATCGAAGATCAGCGTCATCAAACTCGTTTCGACGAAATAGCGCTTTCCGAAGGGCCGCCGATTTCCCCGCGAGCGCCGCTGCGTTCTCGAACGACGCGAGCGGGAACGCCGGCGACTAGCGCGTCGGGCGGCACGTCGTCTACGACGACGGCACCGGCGGCAACAATGGCGCGATCGCCGATGGTGACGCCGGGAGTGATAATCGCACCCGAATAAATCAAAACGTCATTTCCTATCGATACCGGCGCGCAGCGTACGTGCACCGTCGCCTCGTCCTCGGACGATAGCGGATCGTGGGTTCCTTCTTGGGAAGTTACGTGCACGTGCGCGCCAAGATGAACGTTGTTGCCGATCGTGATGCCGCCGCCACCCCACAGAACCCCGTACGGGCCGACTTCGACGTCGTTACCTAGTATCACGTATCCGCGGCGCTTATTGACGGTTCCGGCATGAATATACACGCGATGATCGACGAACACGTTCGATCCCGCAGTTATGCGATCTGCCCCACGCAGGAGCACGTCGCTGCCAAATGTCACGCCAGGCAGCTCGCGGCGTTGGATCTCATCGTATACGCACATGCGCGCGCATCGCAACAGGGCGCGCGGGGCCGCAGTAATCCAATCCAGCGTTCTCACTGGCAATTGTCGTTCGTCGAGCTTTCCGCAATGCCTTAGGGCTTGAGGCCCAATCCAAGCTGCCCTTCGCCTCAGCGGCCGGCCGGACAAGCCCTAGCCTAAGAACGCTACAAGACCGGTGGCTGGCCCTTACGCCTTAGGGTCAACCTTCCCAATCACCGGTTCTCGTTTGGGTCACTCTTTATCGCGCACACCGCAGCTAACATATTAAAATAATTGCGGCCAGCCCGGAGCACAGTAGCAAAGGAACGCGAGTCGCCGCACTGAGGATGAAGATGAAGCTTTCACGTATCATATCCACTGCGACCTCAGGTCTGGTGCTCGTTGCGCTGGCCGCATGCGGAGGCGGAGGCGGTTCGACCGGCGGCGGCGGTGGCGGAATCACGCCGCCGACCTCCCCGCCGAGCAACAACCCCGGGCCTCCGCCTGTCTCGGTAAGCACGCCGCCGCCGGGAGCGACGACGTTGTCCTCATCGACGATCGTAACGGCGCCCGGAGCTTCTTTTGGAACGGTGAATCCGTCCTGGCCGGCGCTGGGTGATACCAGTACTGGCGGCAATGGGCCGCTGGGGAATTCTACCGACGGCATTCCGTGCAACGCGA
>DATBTT010000074.1:0-64513 GCA_036559125.1 Vulcanimicrobiaceae bacterium | reverse complement strand
CAGCAGCACGGTCAAGACCGTTGCCGAGACCCACTCGTCGCGCGTCGGCCACGTGACGCGCCGCAATTCGAGAACGACGCCTCGCACGAACTCTTGCGGACTCTGGTTCGAACGCTGATTGGTTGACACGACGCTGCGAGCCGGCGCGTTCGGTTTCTTTCCGCCGTCACGTTTTTGAGTGCCGCCGGGGGCCTTGTTCATCACGAAGTACTCTCCTGGAGAAACTGGCAGGGCGGACAGGACTTGAACCTGCAACCGGCGATTTTGGAGACCGCAACTCTACCAATTGAGCTACCGCCCTTGAGATGCGCCGCCACGGCGCGCGGGAAAACGCTATTTGGTTTCGCGATGCGCCTTATGGCAACGGCAGAAGCGGCAATACTTGCTCAGCTCCATACGGTCGGTGGTCTTTTGCTTGTTTTTTTGCGTGTTGTAATTGCGGCGTTTGCACTCCGTGCACGCCATCACGACCATCACGCGATTCTCTTTTTTAGCCACTTCTACAGTTCCAAAGCCCTTAACAGAAGGGACGACATTAAATAAACGGACCGGCAGGGTCCGTTCGACGGCTTATCTTAGCACAGGGCGCCCCGTAAATCAACCGATTTTGGCCTGGCCGACGAGCGTTTGCGCCCGGACGGAATCGAACCGCCAACCTTGGGCTTAGGAGTCCCCTGCTCTATCCTATTGAGCTACGGGCGCGCGAACCGGGCCTGTCCTGTACCGGGGGGTGCAGTTCGTGGTAGGGGGCGCCGCCCCCTCACCAAAATGTAGGGAGAAGATGGGCGCCTTTGAACCCGGTGCGGCTCTTCGCACCGACTACGATCTTCTCGACCGCCAAGTGAGCTCGCTCCTCGAAGACGAGCGCGACTTCATCGCCAACGCAGCCAACTTCGCCGCGCTGATTTTCTACGAAGTGCCGTCGATTAATTGGGCTGGATTCTACTTCCCTGGAGACCGCGCACTCGTGCTGGGGCCTTTCGGCGGCAAACCCGCCTGCACGCGCTTGCCCGAAGGGCGAGGTGTCTGCGGGGCGGCGTTTGCTCAAGGGCACACCGTCGTCGTGGACGACGTCAATGCGTTTCCCGATCACGTCGCCTGCGATTCGGCCTCGCGTTCGGAGATCGTGATACCGCTGATGGTCGAGGGCGCCGCGGCCGGCGTCTTCGATATCGACAGCCCGCTTCCGGCGCGTTTCTCCCGTGCCGATCGCGCCGGGCTCGAGCGATTGATCACCCGTTTCGTAGCGCTGACCACAATTCCGGAACGATTTAGAAAGCCGCACGCCGCCTCAGCACGGTTGAACGAACGAATAGATATCCAAACGTGCCGGGATCACCACGTCGTGGTCCGTTTTTTATCCGACGAACTGAGTAAACCCGGACTGGAACCGCAAGCGTCCGCAGCGTTGCTAAAACGTCTGCGAACGGTGCTGATCTCGCACCTCAAACTGGAGGACGACTGGCTCTATCCGCTCTTAGCGAAGAGTCGAAACGAAGTCGTTCGGCATAAAGCCGAACGGTATAGCCGCGAAATGGGTGGTTTACGAGAACACTTCGGGTCGCTGTTCCAAACCTGGGGGAAGGACGGCGCGATCGCTCAAGACGATGCCATGTGGCGGCGCGAGTGGAACATTTTCGTTCGCGATTTACGCGAACGAATGGACAATGAGGATCACGATCTCTACGTAACTGCCGAAGCCGATATCGCGACTTAATGCCGGCAACCGGCTAGGTTCGGCGAAACACAAGGATGGTGGCATCGTCTCGCAACGCCGCTGCCGAATACTTCCGAATTCTCACGAACATCTCGTCCGCCAAGGCTTGCGCCGGCAACGCGCGATGCTCGATAAAAGCTTCCTTCAGCCGTTCGATCGTGTAGAGTTCGCCCCGCGCGTTCGTAGCCTCAGTGAGCCCATCGGTGTAAAACATCGCGGCGTCTCCAACGCAGAGATGCACTTCTTGCTGGACGTAGTTCGTGTCGTTGTCGATCCCCAGGACGATGTCATGCATGTCCATCGTTTCGACGGCTAGCGAATTTGCGCGAAGAATCAGCGGCGGCTCGTGGCCGGCATTTACCACGCGCAGCGCTCCCGTCGAAGCATCGATCGAACCCAAGAGAAACGTTATGAAGGCACCGTCGCTCAGGTCTTCGGTAACCACGTTGTTGGTGTGGGTGACGACCGATTGCAAGTCTTCGCGCCCGATCGCGCTAACCAGTCCGCGCACGAGGTAGCGCAGCATCAATGCGTTGAGGGCGGCCGCCAACGACTTGCCCGATGCATCCCCCAATCCGAACACGAGCGATCGTTCGACCGGCGCGAAAAGATCGATATAGTCGCCGCCGACCAGCCGCGCCGGTTCGGCGTGAACGCCGACTTCCAAACCGTCGACGTCCGGCAGCGATACCTCCAAAAGCGCGTGCTGGATGCGTTCGGCCGCCAGATCGAAATGGCGCTGCGCGTCCTCGCCGGTCGTAAGTTCGGCGACGGCCCGTTGAATTGAAGCGTGCACGAATACTCCTCTGACGCTTGCTGAAAGCGCACGCCCCTGCTACCCAAAAGTTCCGCATCTCCCACACTCTCGGGCGTGGGTTGCCCCGCGAGACCCGACCAACAAGAAAGAGCCCTCGGCGGGGCTCTTTGAATGGAGCCGTTGATGGGGATTGAACCCATGGCCTCGTCCTTACCAAGGACGTGCTCTACCACTGAGCTACAACGGCGTCTGCAGTTTTTGGAGCGGGCGGCGGGAATCGAACCCGCGACTCTTGCTTGGAAGGCAAGGGCATTACCATTATGCAACGCCCGCGGCAACCATTGGGCAGGGCTGGATTCGAACCAGCGTACAGCGTTAGCTGGACAGATTTACAGTCTGTTGCCTTTAACCACTCGGCCACCTACCCAGGGGACACGGCTCACCAGGGTACGACTCCGTCCGCTGCGACTCCTGGTGCACGCTTTTAATCTTTTTCGCCGGTTTTTCTGAGCGCCGCCTAATGTTGCCGCACCGCTCCAAGCCGTATAACGAGACAAGCAAGAGGCTTTCCCCTTACTCGCACAACGGAATGGAGTTTTTGCATGGTCTATAGACGGCTCGCTATACTTGCAGCTTGTAGCGCTGCGTTGGCCGGATGCGGCGGAGGCGGCGGCTCGACTCCGCCGATGTTGCCGCCCGGCGGTACGAATCCGGGAGTCCCCGGCGGCACGACGATGAGCGTCAGCACTACGTACACCGCGTACGAAGGTACCGCCGCGGGCGAGACTGCTTTAGAGATCGCGCCATTGAACGATCGGTCCGCAGTTGCGTCGATCCAAGGCGCGCAAGCGGTACCCGGAGCCATCATCCAATATCCCGACGGCAGTCTCCAAATCGCCGATGCCTTCGGAAACTTCGATGCTTCGCAATCGCCGTTCGCGCAGAATCAAGCCAACGACGCGGCGATCTATACGAACCCGAATCTCGAGCCCGAAGTCGTCGCTTTCGCGCCGGGCGGCGCACAAGTCCAGCCGGCCGATGCGTACGTTCAAATCATTCCTACCGATGCGGCCACTATCACCGCATCGTTTGCTCGCGCGCAGTCGGCCGCGAGCGCAGCCAACGTCGAACTAAGCGGCGTTTCGGTTTTCCCGCGCGGGTACGCGCTGTTCGACGGCGAGACGCGCACGTATCACGCCGTCGGCCTCGATTCCAACGGCGGCTTTGCAAGTCTTGCGAACGCGCCGATTCAATGGTCCGTCACGGAGCCGCAAGGCTGTTCCAACCAAAACGGAGCCGGCAAGATCGCGCCGGATCCCAACGATCCCGCGCGCGCCGTTTACGTGCCTCCCACCGCCGGAAGCTTCCCGGCGGGCTGCCAGGACGTGGTCGTCGCGCAAATCGGTACCAACGGCACGACCTATAGCGGCAGTGGAAATGCGTTCTACTACGATCCGTCGACGGCAGTGAGTCTGCAAGGTATCGTCAACGACTCGACCGGCAAGCCCGTCGCTCACGGCATCGTCGATCTTTACGGTGGCGGACGCGAATTCTATCACGGTAAGCTCTACGCAATCGCCGACGGTGCAGGTTCCTTCAAGCGTCTGGTTCCGTCGAATCGCACGCTCTATCCATTCGCGGGCAATCCGGTAACGGTGGGCTCAAAAACGACCTACGCCTTCTTCACGGTCAATCCAACGAGCATTCCAATCGGCGCGGGCGGCAGCACCGCGACGCAAAATCTCAACGAAACCGCTCAACGCGGCGTCAATCCGTTCAAGGCGCTGCCACCGCTCGAACGCGCGGTCCGCGATTCATGGCTCATAGCAGACCTCGGCCAGGACGCGCTGCCCTTCGGCGGCGCGCAAACCGGCGGAACGTTTGCGAGCGGAACGATCGAATATGCGATCAACAATCCCGGCCCGGGCGGTTCCGGCGGAACGTTGACCAAAGGCGCGTACAAAAACTGGAGTTATACGTGGGATAGCTCCGGCAAGATCGCCGTATTCCAACAACCCGCTTCGCAAGAGGGCGGACGGCACATCCTGCAGATAACGACCGGGATCGCGGTCATGCAATACGGGGGAGCCTGTCCCGCAGGCGACAGTTGTTTCAACTTCCTGACATACTACAATCCGGCCGGCATTCCGGCCGGTCAATCGAGCCCGATTACCAATGCGAACCTGGGCAACGGAGCCATCGTCGCGACCGACGGCAGCTTTGCCGAGAGCGCGAACGCTTCGCAGTTCGCAATCGCGCTAACGCGAAATGTGTATTCCGCGGGGCATCAAACGATCGGCTCGCCGCTGTACGTGCACGCCGCGAACGACGCGCAGATGCCGGGCTCGCTCACCATGTCCGTAAGTGACGTGTGGAAGAACGCAGCTGGCGAACAACTCGCAACGTTCCAAGGCACGCGCACGCAAGGCACGGGCTCGACGCTCTTTAGTTACGACGGCAACGGGACGCGCACGTACTACAAAGCCGACGGCTCGCAGAACGCGCAAGTCGCTTTCACGCTCGCAAACGGAACGCTAAACGCGGATCGCTCGGGCGCTTTTACGGTGACCTACGCATCGGGCCTTCCCAACGCCACCGACAATGGAACCAGCGTATCGTGGACGCTCGACGGATCGGGCACGCCACGGGCCACGGGGACCGTGGACAATCCGAACGTAGCCGGTCTGCAGACCGGACACGTCGCGACCTTTACGCTCACGCCGGGATTGGTCGTGACCGTAACGACCGATCCGAACCTGGGCGGGAACGCCATAGCGTTCCACTTGTAGCAAACTACTAGAGAGGGGCGTTGTACTTGACGAAAAGCTGCTCGAGCGACCAGCCGGCGCGCTCGTACAACGCCCTCGCCGCCTGGTTATCACGCGCCGTTTCCAAAAACATGCCGGCAACGCCCTCGCTGCGCGCGTGTGCGAGTGCGCGATCCAATAGCGCGGCGGCGACGCCGTGCCGGCGCATGCCGGGCGCGACGAAGATGTCTTCGAGAATGTATCCGCGGCCCAAGTGCACCGTCGAGTACACCCTAAACAGTTGAGCGAAACCCGCCGGGCGCCCCGCGAGCGACGCGAGAAAGATAACGCTCGAGCCATCCCGCAGATGCGCCGCGAGGTATGCCCGTTCGCGCATCGCGTCGTTGTTTTGTTCGTAGAAAGCGCGATAGCCGGCGACCAACGGAAGGAGCGCCTCTAGATGTTCGAGACTCGCCCGAACGATCGTAACGGTGTTCATGCCCGAGCGCATTAGCCAGGATGCTGCTCGAGTCCGTTGAAGCGATGCAGCGGCAACTCCTTCGTTGTTTCAGGCCGGCGTGGCTCAGCGGCGACAGCACCTGCTTTGTAAGCAGATTCCTAACGGACACGTGGGTTCGAGTCCCACCGTCGGCTAGTTTTCAGAACGGATACCAATGCAACCCGTTAGGCCCAAGTGGATGGAATCCGGCCTCGTACTGGTCTGCGAGCGTTGTTTCAAAGAGCGCATTCCGCAAGAAGATCCGGATACCGCCGAGCGAATCGGCGACTTTAACCTGCGCGACTGGCTCAAGGGACGGCTCAAAGAAGACGGCCACTGGAAGCGGGTGCGCGCTATCACCACCAGTTGCATGGACGTTTGCGCGCGCCGCATGGTGACCGTGGCTATCGCTTCACAGGACGGCCGGCCCGCGGAACCATTCGTGGTGGACCCGCTTGCCGATCGCGAAGAACTCTATCGCACCATCGTGCAACGTCTGGTCCATTCCAACTCAACGTAAACGGTTGCCGCCGATACAAGCGCCCTTCGACGGGCTCAGGGTGGCGGATGCGAAAGAGGCGCCGAACGGCGCCTCTTTCGTGTAATAGCGACCCGACGCTACGGCAGTTCTATCTCCGAGAGGTTCTTCTCGATCTTGCGCTTGACGCGCTGCAGCGCGTTATCGATCGACTTCACGTGGCGTCCAAGGTCGCGCGCCATTTCTTGGTAGCTCTTGCCTTCCAGGTACGATAGCAGCACCTGCGACTCGAGTTCCGAGAGATTCTCTTGGATACGCTCCTTGATATCTTGCGAGACCTCTTGGTTGATCACCAGCTCCTCGGGATCCGAGGTCTTCTGCGACGCCATGACGTCGAGCAGCGTGCGTTCGCTGTCCTCGTCGTAAATCGGCTTGTTCAGCGAGATGTACTGATTGAGCGGGATGTGCTTCTGGCGCGTCGCAGTCTTGATGGCCGTGATGATCTGACGCGTGATGCACAATTCCGCGAAGGCGCGAAAACTCGACAGCTTGTCGGCCTTGAAGTCTCTGACGGCTTTGTAGAGGCCGATCATCCCCTCTTGGATGATGTCTTCGCGGTCAGCGCCGATGAGAAAATAGCTCTTTGCCTTGATGCGAACGAAATTCTTGTACTTGTTGAGCAGGAACTCCATCGCGAGGTTATCGCCTGACTTGGCGATGGCAACCAAATCCTCGTCTGCCCGCTCGTGGTAGTCCAATCCATCCGTCGTTGGATGGGTCATTGCCATAGTAGTCTTGTCCTCGGGTCAAAATGTGCTGCAAATCGCGAGCCGCGGCCCGTCGAGCGCGGCACATCCCGACAAGTATAGGAGGGTCCTCCTTGCGCGTCAAGGCGTGGAGTAGGATCCCCTCAAGCAATCCGTCGCTGGCGCACCACCTCGTAGAGGAGCACGCCGGCAGCCACCGAGGCGTTGAGAGACTCGATTTTCCCGAACATCGGGATGGTCACCAAATAGTCGCACTCTCGCTTGACCAGCTGCGAAAGGCCGGTGCCTTCAGCACCGATTACAACGGCCAGGTCCCGCGCCAAATCCGCTTGGGTCAGCTCGACCGAGCCCTCGCCCAGGTCGGCTCCCACCACCCAAACGTTGGCCTTTTTCAATTTCCGCAGGGCATCGGCCACGTTAGAAATGCGCGCGATCGGAATGTGAGCGGCAGCCCCGGCCGCGGCTTTGCGGACGGTCGCGTTGACCCCCGCTGCCCGCCGTTCCGGTACGATGACCGCGTCCGCTCCGACGCATTCGCACGTCCGGATAATCGCGCCGGCATTATGGGGATCGGTAATGTGATCGAGCACGACGTACAGCGCCGGTCCGTTACCGCGCCGTTTGCCTATGACCTCTTCGAGCGTCACGTACGGAAACGGGGCTCCGAAAGCGATGACGCTCTGATGCGCTTTATATGGGAACTGGCTAAAGAATCGGGGTTCTTCGAACCGAACCGGCACGCTCATCTCGCGCGCGCGTTCCAGGATGCGGCGCACGATCGGATCGCGCCGGCGTTCCTGCCCGACGTGAATCTTGCGCAATACTTCGCCCGCAGCGAGCGCTTCGTCAACCGCGTGGACGCCGTACATCACGTCGTCGAGATCGGGCAATTCGCGGCGCGGGCCGCGCGGGGCGGCTAACCGGTGACGTTCCACGTCGTCCCATCTTTCGAATCTTTGAGTGCTACGCCGCATCGCAACAGCGCGTCGCGGAGGTGGTCGGACATGGTCCAATCTTTCTGCGCGCGCGCATCGTTGCGCCGAGTGATGACGCGCGCGATCGCTTCGTTCGGGGATTGCGAGCCATTTAGCGAAAACTCCGCCCCAAGCTCGGCGCGCAAACGCTCGATAAAATCGACCGGAAGATCCACGGCGCGCTCCTGAAGCCACGACTCACCCGGCGCTAGCCCGAGCAACGTCAACGCGTATGCGAACTCCGCCAATGCGGGTCCTCGATCGCGCACGTTTTCGGCAACCGTCGCAAACGCGTGCAATTCCGCGAGCGCTGCTGCCGTATTCATGTCGTTGTCGAGCGCATTTTCGACCTTCGCGATCAATTCGCCGGAGCCGACCGAAGGTGCGCCGCGCACGTAGAGTTTGCGGTATGCGCTCTTCAGCCTTTCGAGTGACACGGCCGCGCCCGAAATCGCGTCCTCGGTAAAATTCATCACCTTGCTATAGCCGGTTTGCAGGAAGAGCAGCCGTATCGCTTGCGGATCGTGACGCAGCAGCAGATCGCGCAGCGGTTCGAAATTCCCTAGCGATTTACTCATCTTCCTATTATCGAAAAGCAGCAGGCCGCCGTGCACCCAAACGTTGGCCATCGGCGGATGACTCATGAGCGGCTCGCTTTGCGCGATCTCGTTCTCGTGGTGTGGAAAGATAAGATCGGCGCCGCCGCCGTGGATGTCGAATCCCGTACCGTTGGGATCGAGCAATTCCCGCGACATCGCCGAACACTCTATGTGCCACCCCGGACGGCCGTCGCCCCAGGGCGATGGCCAGCGCGGCTCGCCGGGTTTTGCGAATTTCCACAGCGCGAAGTCTAGCGGATCGTCCTTGAACTCGTCGACGTCGATGCGGGCGCCGGCCTCTAGCTCGTCGATTTTTCGATTCGACAACTTTCCGTAATCGGAAAACTGCGATACCCGGTAATAAACGCCGTCTTTGGAAACGTATGCGTACCCTTTTGCGATGAGTTCCTCGATCATCCTCACGATCTGCGCGATGAACCGCGTGGCGTAGGGCTCCTCGTCCGGCTCGCGGACGCCGAGCGCGCGCATCGACGCCTTGAACTCGGCGTAATACTCCGCTACGATCGCGCGCCAATCTTCACCCGTCTCGATCGACCGGTTGATGCTCCGGTCGTCGATGTCGGTAACGTTTTGCACGTACGTAACGGCATAGCCGCGGTGTTCTAAGTAGCGGCGCAACACGTCGAAGAACAAGAACGAGCGCGCGTGCCCCACGTGCGCTTGCGCGGAGGGAGTCAAGCCGCAAACGTACATGCGAACGCGATCGTCGCGCAGCGGCTCGAACGTTTCGAGGCTACGCGTGCGCGTGTTATACAGCTTTAGCGGCATCGTCGTTTCCGGAGTTGGCGAGTTCGGCCAAACGGCGTTCCAACGCTTCGATGCGCGCCTGAAGCGACGCGATGAGCGCTGCGTTGGGATCGGGCATGTCAACTTGAGGTCGCTGCGGCACTGCCCTGACGGCTATGCCGTCCTGCAGCACGATGCGCGCGGGAACGCCGACGACCGTCGAGTTCGCCGGAACGTCTTTGACGACGACGGATCCGCCGCCGACCTTCGAATTGTCGCCGATCGTAATCGCGCCAAGCACGGCCGCGTTCACTCCTACGGTTACGTTTCTCCCGAGCGTCGGATGGCGCTTGCCGTGCGATAAACTCGTGCCTCCGAGCGTGACGCCTTGATAGATCGTGCAATCGTCTCCGACTTCCGCCGTCTCGCCGATCACGACACCCATACCGTGGTCGATGAAGACGCCGCGTCCGAGTTTCGCCCCCGGATGTATCTCGATACCCGTCAGAAAGCGATTCACGTTAGACAGCCATCGCGGCAGTATCGGCATGCCCGTGCGATGCAATGCCGAAATCGCGCGATGTGCGGTCACGGCATGAAAGCCGGGGTACGACAGCACCACGTCGAGCCATCCGGTTGCCGCCGGGTCGCGTTGAAGCGGAGCGCGTAGGTCGCAGAGTACGTCCGTCAGGAGAGCCATCGCTATACGAGTGTAACCGGCTGGGTCAAGCCGAGGTTACGCTTCGCCCTGCCCGGTAGGCCGCTCGCCATGAATCGGCTCGAAGGGCTTTCCGTCGGGGCCGAATGCGATAGGCTCCAACCCCCGCCCATGAAGGAGACGCGAATTGACCGCCCCGATGCGAATCATAATTCGGTCGTGGCCCAACAGCGGGAAGAGCAATTCGAGCGGCGGCCCCGACGTTTCGCCCGTCAGAGCCATGCGCAACGCGTGGAACGCGTCGGCGTGGCGCAACCCGAACTCTTCGCCGATCGCCGGAACGTCGTGGTCCAGAGCCAGCCCGCGTAATTCCGGCTGATGATCGACGTACTGCGCGATGGCATCTAAAAAGAAGAGTACGTCGCGCGAGCGCAGCCGTTCGAGTTCCAGCGCGGGAATCACGCACGACTCGGCGCGCAGCGCGGCCACGAACGGCTTGGCCGCTTCGAAGTCCGGAAGTTGCGGCGCGTAGGCTTCGATAAACGTATCGACCCAGCGCAGCGCCGCCGGTGGCGCCGGCTCTTCGAGGAAGCCCCATCGCTGCATGCAGTGGGTTAGTTGATGGACCAGCGCTTCGCGCGGGCGGGTGCGATCGAACGGTTCCATGCGGTTCCTAGCGGATACAAGCGACGGCGTGGACGGCAATCCCGCTTCCGTCTCCGGTATAGCCCATACCTTCGCTGGTCTTCGCTTTGACGCTGACTCGCTCCAGGCCGATCCCCAAACGCGTCGCCAGGTTTTGCCGCATTCGGGCGATGTATGGAGCTAGTTTGGGTCGCTCGAGGACGATCGTAGCGTCTACGTTTTCGATCGCGAAGCCCGCATCGCGCACGTCCGCAACGCACGCCTCGAGCAAATCCATCGAATTTGCGTCCTTCCAGCGCGACTCCGTGTCGGGAAACCGCGCGCCAAGGTCGCCCAACGCGGCCGCGCCCAAAATCGCATCGCTGACCGCGTGAGCGAGGACGTCCGCATCCGAGTGGCCGAGCGCACCGAGCGCCGAGTCGACGGCTTCTCCGCCCAGAACGAGCCGGCGGCCTTCGATCAGTCGATGGGCGTCGAAACCGTGCCCGACGCGCATTATGCGTGTTCCGCGCGGCCCGCATAATGCGAGAAGCGCGTGGTAAACGTCATGCCGCCGGTACTCATCGCTTCGAAACGATCGCCGAAACCTTCGAATTGCGCGGCGCCGACATACGCTCGGATTGCGATGCCTGTCGGCAAATCGCGATCGATCCCATCCACCGTGCCGCCGCGCGCTTCGACTTCGCTGCACACCGCGTCGATCAAGTTCTCCTCGGTAAATATTTCGATCAACAACACTTCCTCTTCGCCCGGCATGTGCTCCAAGCGCTGCCGCAGGAGTTGCTCCGCGCGCGACAGATCCTCCGGCACGGTGATCTTGAAATTTTCCGGTGAAGCGGAGACCAGCTCGACTTCGACTCCGGAACGCTCCAGCAGCGTGGCTTCGTCGGTTGCATCGACCGCATTACGAACGGCATCCACGTGCGCGCGACGTAAATCCCGCACCGTGGCAAATTGTGGAGTCTGCGCGGCCCACAACTCGTCGCGGTCGAGCGTTCGCCGCACCAATCTTCCGGCAGGCTCAACGACTTTGATCGTGTCGACCACCGGCGTTCCCAGCAACGCGCCGCGGCCCTCGCGCACCGCGCGCATCCCGTTGCGCACGTCGCTGGCGCGGACGAGCGGCCGCGCGCCGTCGTGCACGAGAACCGATTGGCAGCGCTCCGGTAACGCGTCGAGCCCGTTGCGCACGCTCTTTTGCCGCGTCGCGCCACCCGTTACGACGTTGAACTCCGTAGCGGCCGCGGCGCGCGCGGTAATGTCGCGCACGTTGTCGAGCCAGTCTTCTTCGGTCACGACTATGATGTCGCAGATTTCAGGCATCGTGGCGAAGGTGCGGATCGACCAGGGGAGCATCGGTGCGCCCGCAAGTTCGATGAGTTGTTTCGGACGTCCGAATCGCGTTCCGCGCCCGGCCGCAACGACGATCGCTCCCCACAGCATTTACTGATTCCCTTTCGTTTTTGCAAAAATCATGCGCCCCGCCGCAGTCTGCAGTACGCTCGTTACGACAACGTCGGCGGCTTCGCCGATAAGGCGGCGGCCGTTTTCGACCACGATCATCGTTCCATCGTCAAGGTAGCCGATTCCCTGATGAGGTTCTTTACCGTCGCGAATGATCTGCACGTGCATCTCTTCACCGGGCAATACGACCGGTTTGACGGCATTGGCGAGTTCGTTAATATTGAGCACGGCAACGCCTTCGACATGGGCGACGCGATTGAGATTGTAATCGTTGGTGAGAAGCTTTCCTCCTAACTCCTGCGCCAAACGAACGAGCTTCGCATCCACCGCACCGCCCTTAATATCGTCGTAATCGCGTTCGCTGATCTCGAAGATGCCCAGTTCCTGCATTTTGTTGAGCACCTCGAGTCCGCGCCGGCCGCGCGTGCGCTTGATCGAATCGCCCGAATCGGCGATCTGCTGCAACTCGCGCAGCACGAATCGCGGCAAAATGAGCGGACCGTCTAAAAAGCCGCTCTCGATGATTTCGACGATGCGGCCGTCCACGATGACCGACGTATCCACGACCTTGGGCGTCGAGTTGCCGCCGAGCGGACCGGCAAGCGGCATAATGCGCATCTTCGAGCCGACCCGGGCTCCGAGAAATGCGGCGAAAATGCTCACGACGATATACAACAAAATCGCGATATAACTGCCGGCCTTACCGGCAACCGAGATAAACTCGAACAGAATGCTCTTGATGAGAAATGCGACCACCAGCCCCGCAATTAAACCGATAGCGCCACCGGCCAATTCGGCCGGAGAGAGCCGTTCGATAGAACTTTCGACGGCGTTGAGCTCGTCCTCAAAAAGCGCCTGCGCGAAGGGCGCGAGCGCCACCCCGATCAACGCACCGAAAACCGGTGCGAGAACGGTAAAGAGCAGTTGAAGGGGTTCGTTTGCGAAGTGCAGCGAGAACAGGTGGATGTAGGCTTCGCGCCCGAGCAAAAATCCCGTTACGCCGAAGACGATACCGAAGATGACGCGAAGCGCGGTTCCCGCGAGATTCGAACCTACGCGAATGTTACGAACGCTCCGCATACGTCGTTAGCCAAAAAGCGGCCCCGTTCCGTGAGCCAGGCTCGCTCGTCGTCGACGGCCAGTAGACCGTCGGCGACGAAACGCCGCACGACGGGATCGTAAAATGCCAGAAAATCAAGACTATACCGCTGTTTGAAATTCGTTAACGATACCCCTTGCGCCGTTCGCAAAGCCAGCATCACCGCCTCGCCCGCGCGTTTGGCGCCGATCAATCGTTCGGACTCGGATGGAACGGGCCGCCCGTCCTCGATCGCCTCGAGATACGCTGCAAGATCGCGCGTATGAACCGAACGCAGACCGTCTCGATAGGAGGCCGCCCCAACGCCAAGTCCCACATAGTCGCCGTTTTCCCAATAATTCGCGTTGTGCACGCTGCGGTGGCCCGGCTTTGCGAAATTGCTGATTTCGTAGTGTTCGAAACCGGCCGACTCGAGGGTACGAATGGCGATTTCGTACAGATCCGCCTCGCGGCCGTCGTCGAAGAACGCTTGGGGTTCGCGGCGCTGCCAAAGCGCATACGGCGTTCCTTCTTCTATCGTCAGTCCGTACGTGGAGACGTGATCGACGTCGAGATCGAGCGCCGCCTGCAACGAAGCCGTCCAACTCGCGGCGGTTTGCCCCGGGACCGCGAACATCAGATCCAACGAGACGGAACGAATTCCCGCGGCTCGTGCTGCGCGGACGACGCGCCTGACGTCTTCGGGCGCGTGACCGCGTCCTAACGTGCGAATTTCGCCAACGTCGAACGATTGCACTCCGATCGAAACGCGATCGATTCCCGCTTTGACATAGAGCGGCATGTCGTCGGAACGCACGAGTTCGGGATTGAGTTCGATCGTGCGCTCTTGCCCGCGCCCCGATCCGAATATGGCCTTCAGGCGCTCGACGAGCGCTCCGATCTCCACCGCGTCGTACGTATTGGGCGTGCCGCCGCCAAAAAAAATGCTTCCGGCAAGTTGCGGGGGCTGGGCATCGATCTCGTGCCGTAGCGCCGCGAGATAGCGCGTCGCGGCGCTACGGCGGTGCGGCCACTTTGCGAAGTCGCAGTACGGACAGATATACGGGCAGAACGGAAGGTGAACGTATACGCCGAGCATTTCGCTAACTCGTGTCCTGCGCGGAAAAGATGCCGACGGCGCCCGGCCCGCCATGCGTAGCGATCACCGGACCGGCTTCCAAAATCTCCAGCGTTTTGGGCGACGCGCCGTTGAAGCGATCCTGAAGTTCTTCCAAGACCGAAGCGGCCAGCGCCGGCGCATTCGTGTGCATCACCAGGAAACGGGCATTGGGAATATCGTTGACGTTCTTCAGCGTGAGGTCCAGCATCGTTTCTCGAGCGCGGGCGAAGGTGCGCACTTGCGCTTCGGCCGCAACCTGTCCGTCCTTCAAGCACAGCACCGGAACGATCTTCATTAGCGTGCCGATTGCAGCTCGCGCTTTTCCGACGCGCCCGTTGCGAACCAAATGCGATAGATCGGGCAAGAGCGCGTACAAGCGCTGTGTCCGCTTCTCGCGTTCGACTGCCGCCACGATCTGCCCGGCGTTCGCGCCGGCGAGAGCGAGGGCGCGCGCGTTCATGACCATCATGTTGAGTCCGCCCGCGACGCTTTCCGAATCGACGATCGTAATTTTCGCCTTCGGATAGCCTTGGGCCGCCGCGCGAGCGGCATTAATCGTGCCGGAGAGCTTCGAACTTATGACCAGGCAGAGGATCTCGTCGCCGGCGTCGACGTGCGGGGCGAAGGCGGCCTCGAACATTTTCGCCGTCGGTTGCGACGTCATCGGGAGCGACGCCTCGGTCCGTAATTTTTCGTAGAACTCGGCGCGTGAAAGATCGACGTAATCGCGGAAGCTGCGGTCGCCCCACAGGACGAAAAGCGGCACGACGTCGATGCCGAGTGCTGCCGCGAGATGCGGTTCGACGTCCGACGTGCTGTCGGTAACGATCGCGATGGCCACGCTAGAGGCTCCTACGCTTCTTTGGCGAGAGGTTTGACGAGTTCGGTGATCTTGCCGATCACATCGTTCTCGACTTCGTCGGCGGCGGCACGGATTGCGTGTTTGATGGCGTTGTGCGACGCGCGGCCATGGGTGACGATGCAGTTACCGCGCAAGCCCAGCAACGGCGCGCCGCCATAGGTTTCGTAGTCGAACTTCGTACGGAGACCGCGTAATGCGGGCGCGACGAGCGCCGCGCCGATCTTCGTCAAGAAATTGCCGCCTAAAATCGTGTCTTTGATCACGCCGCCCAACACCGAAATCATCCCCTCGCCGGTCTTGAGGACGACGTTACCTACGAATCCGTCGGCGACGATGACGTCGGCCACGTTCACGAATATGTCTTTGCCTTCGATGTTGCCGATGAAATTCACGGGAGCGCGTTCCAACAACTTCGCCGTTTCCAGAACCAGCGCGTTGCCCTTGGTGGATTCTTCGCCCACCGAAAGCAATGCAACTTTCGGGTCGGATTTCTTGAGCACGGCCTTGGCGTACGCGGAGCCCATCACGCCGAATTGCGCGAGCCATTCGGCGCGGCAATCCACATTGGCGCCCGAATCGAGCAGCACGGTCGGGCCGTTGAGTGCGGGCCACACGGTCGCAATTGCAGGGCGCGCGATGCCGGCAATGGGTCGCAACTTGACGAGCGCGATGGCGAGGAAGGCGCCGCTATTGCCTGCGGACACGACGGCGTCCGCGCTAGCGTCTTTGACCATGTTAACCGCGATACCGAGTGAAGTTCTATCGGCTTGGCGAAGCGCCGCAGAAGCGTGCATCGCCATGGGAACGGCTTCGTCGGCGTGCACGACGGCAATCTTCGAGGCTGACGGGCCCGTCAGCAGCGGCCGGATTTGCGCCTCATCTCCGACCAGCGTCAGGTCGGCGTAATCGAGAGCGGCAGCGAGCAGCGTTCCCGCGACGACCTCCGCCGGGGCATGATCGCCCCCCATGGCGTCGATGGCGATGCGTGGTCTACTCATCGAAGGAAATCCAATATTCGCAGTCCTTTTGACCGCCGTAGTAATACTCGACGTCGGCTCGCGGAAAAGCCGCGTGCAGATCCTCGCTCAGGCGTTGCGCCTCGCGCTCTTTCTGCCCGCCGCCATAATACAATGTAATCAATCCTCCGTCGCGCGCGCGCATCGATTCAATCGCGGCCGTCGCCGCCTCCGCGATGGTGGCGCCGCCGTACAACGCCCCGTCGCTGTCGGCTGCCGGTTTTCCGCGCGCAACGGTCGTTCCACCAAACGTCGCGTCCTTCCCGGCGAAAAACACGCGCGCGCTGCGCGGACGCGCGGCCGCACGCATGATCTCGCCGTCGGCCACAGGCGCGTCGGCGCCCGCGGAACGCAACGCAAAGAGGGCGGCGATGCCCCCAACGATATCCCGCGTCGGGAACACGTGGACTGCTTTGTCGGTCAATTTGACGACCTCCGCGGCAGCCAATTTCACGTTGGAATCGTTGACGAACAGGTAGATCGTCTGCGAGAGACATTTGTTGACCGCGAGCAGCAGGTCGCGGACGCTCGGGTTTTTCTGCGTCACCACGGCGACTTCGGCTCCCAATTCTTTGACAATTCGCTCGAATCCCAATCCCGGAACGACGGCGACGACGGAGTAGGGAGCCTTCGGCTTATCGACTACCAGCAGGTTGTGCTGTTGCTCCATGTTGTCGACTTTGATGCGCGTGAGCGCTCCGTATTTGCCTGCCAACGCCTGGACGCCGTCCGGATTGTCGGTGTGGACGTGGACTTTGAGCGTGGGCGGTTCCCCCGCGACTATAAGGGACTCCCCTCGCGGCTGCAGAGCCTCCCGCAGTTCCGCAGCCGTCGTCGTCGCGCGTTCGAGGATGAACTCGGTGCAGAACTTGTGCTCGCCGACCACCTGAGCGGCAGTAAAGACGCTCTGGCGTGCCGCGCGGCGCGGAAAGGCCGTGGAGCGCACTTTCACGTCGGGTAAGAATCGCAAGACGCCCTCGACGAAATAGACGAAACCGGCGCCCCCCGCATCGACGACCCCGGCTTCTTTGAGCACGGGTAGCTGTTCCGGCGTCCGGTCCAACGCGTCGTTGGCCGCCCGCACGATGCCCGCGCCCAAGCGGTAGAAGTCGCGTTCGTGGAGAGCGAAACGATAGGCGGCCTCGGCAGCGGCTTCCGCCACTGAGATGATCGTCCCGTCTACCGGCTTGAGCAGCGCTTGCTTTGCGGCTTGTACGGCTTCCCGCATCCCGGTTGCCAGGACGAACGTATCGATCTCCTTACGATGCCGCACGTGGTGAGCAAAGCCACGCAACATTTGGGACAGAATGACGCCGGAGTTCCCCCTGGCTCCCATGAGGCTTCCCTCGGCGGCCGCCGCAGCGACCTCGGAGAGCGGGGCGAGGTGGGCCTTGCCCGCCTGCAGTGCGGCCTGGCGCATCGTCAGGTACATATTGGTCCCCGTATCCCCATCCGGCACGGGAAACACGTTCAGCTCGTTGAGGACTCCGCGGTACTTCCTCAGAAAGTACGTTCCCGCCATAATGAATTTGGCGTACGCGCGGCCATCCAAAGCGGTGACGTCCATCGGCCCCGGTCTTTGGGCGGAGCCGGAGGAATCCTTGTAAACCGTTCGCGCCCGTGATATTATGCCGGGGTTGTGCCCGGGCGTTGCCCGAGCCGCCGGTTTCAATTCGAGCTACGTTTTATAGAGGGAATCTGACAATGGCAAAGCGCTGCGAGGTGTGTGGGAAAGGTCCGATGGCGGGCAACAATGTCAGCCATGCGATGAACAAGACCCGTCGCCGGTGGCTGCCTAACCTTCAGGCCGTCAAAATCGACGACCGCGGCACCCACCGTACGGCACGCGTCTGCACGGGTTGCCTACGCTCCAAGAAAGTAACCCGAGCGGTCTAACCCGAACGCGCGCGCACCTGAAGGCGCGTCAGCTGCATCAGCGTTCGCGAAATCGATTCGGGTTCCAGCATCACCAAATATTCTAAGCGCAGATGCGATGCATCTACGCTTTTTATCATCACCGCGCACAGAACCGGTCCACGTTTGCTTGGCGCAAAGGACAGCGTCAGCAGGCCGTCGGCGAGGATGAAGCTCTGAGAAGGGCCGTTCCCCGAGCGAATCTGCGCGAGATACTCTTGCAAGTCCTCGAGTTCCCAAAGCCCGATTGGGATTTCGAACCCAGCGTCGATCGGCGGTGCGTGCGCGGTAACCCGGCATCGCATCAGGTCGAGGCCTTCGGGTTCTGCGATATCGGGATGCTGATAGTCGAGCACGTCGAGCACGACTTGCGGCTGCTCGGAATCGTGCCCTATCGTAATCGTTAACGGCTCGAACATGGTGCGAATTTTAGACGCGGACCGTCTTCAGTACTGCGCTGTATTGTCTCGGCTTTGACGTTCGCGCGTTCGCAGAAGCGCATCGCGGCATCGTCGTCTAGGTGGTGGGCAAGCGGGCCCCAGCCCGAAAGTGCCGCTACCGGGTCCACCGTCGCGCCTCCATAAGCCGTCGTATTGACAACCGCTCGCGTGCACAGCGCCGTGGCCGCGGCGAAAACGTCGCCGGCGCCGTGTGCGGGAAACGTTGGATAGAACGGCGCGGTAATGCGCTGATACGTGTACCCGTTGGTAAAGAGCAGCGTCAGTTCGTGCTTTTCGGCATCGCGTTCGAACGACGTTACGGCGACGCCCTGCGGTCCGAGATCGAAGATCCCATTCAAAAATGCGTGTTCGGTCGCGTGCCGTCCCCCCGCCTTACCGAGCAGAAGTTCGGCTTCAAAACGATTCGGCGTTACGATCTGCGCGAGCGGAACCAATTGTTCGGCAATCGCGCGAGCCGTTTCCTCACTCACGAACAATCCCTTTTGATACGAGCCGATCACGGGATCGAGTAAAATCACTCCCTTGTAATCCGCCAATTGCGTGGCGATGATGTCCACGAACGACGGTTTAGGGACGTACCCGACGACCATCACCGCGGGGCGTTGCGCAATCGCAAAGGCGACGTCGCGCCGAAACTGCTGCGGCTCGGGCTGCCAACTCGTGCCGCCGGGAACTCCGCCCCGAGCGCTTGCGAACGACGTCGAAACGCCGACGGTGCGCGCGCCGAGTGCGTTCGAGACGGCGTAGAGGGCTTGGTTGCCGGCGAAGCCCATTGCGACGCTATTCTGAATGCCGCCGATAAGCGGAAGCGCGTTTGTCAAGCTACATGATCCCAGCCGGTAGGAAGCAACGCTTCTTCTTGGGAGCCCTTACGCACGCTCAGCTCTTTGCCCTCGCGGACGGTCCCGATACGGTGCAACGTGCGTTGAAACCGTGCTGAGAAACGCGCCTGCAAATGCGCGAACGCTCGCGCGTCGACAGCAATCAGGAGTTCGAAATCCTCGCCGCCGGCGAGCGCGTAGTCGAGAGGGCTTTCACCGCGCGACGCCGCCATAGCCGCCGCACTCGGCGCGACGGGAACGTCGTCGACGATCGCACCGACCGCCGAACGCCTGCACAGCCTCGTCAAATCCGTCGACAATCCGTCGGAGACGTCCATCATCGCATGCACGTTGCGACTCGCGCCGAACCACAACCCTTCGCGCCAGCGCGCGCTCGGCGTTCCATGCGCGCGCACCGCCTCCGGATCGGCCGACCCGTGCAGCCCGGCCCGGCTTGCCCCGAGCGGCCCGCTAACGGCGAGCACGTCGTTCGGTCTGGCACCGCTTCGGGTCTTGAGATTGCTCGGCCTAACTTCGCCGACAACGGTTATCGCAATGGTCGCCGCCGGCGATCGCGTGATGTCGCCGCCTACGATCGCGCAGCGCGCATCGGCGCTCACTGCGATCATCCCGCGATAGAGTTCCAGAACGTCTTCTTGCGCGATCTCCGGCAAACCCAGCGCGATCGTGGCGAGTACGGGACGGGCGCCCATCGCGGCGATATCGCTGAGGTTACTTGCCATCGCCCGCCGCCCGATGCGCTCCCACCCGAGCGCGCGGGTAAAGTGTACTCCCTCGACCAGCGCATCGGTCGTGATGACGCTGCGATGCGATCGCGACGGTTGCCACACGGCAGCGTCATCGCCGATTCCGAGCAGCACGCGCGGCTCCCCGGGGCGTTCGACCAGCGCGCGTAGCGCGTCGATCAGCGCGTCTTCAGCGACCAAGGAGCGAGCGCAGGCGGGCGAGCGTCCCCGCAGGGTCCGGCGTATTAAAAATCGCGCTTCCCATGACGACGACGTCCGCGCCGGCTTGCGCGACCGCCCGCAGATTGTCGTCGCCGATGCCGCCGTCCACCTCGACCTCGCAGGCCGTGCCGGCTCGATCGACGAGAGCTCGCGCCTGCCGAACCTTTTCCAGCGCGTGCGGGATGAATTTCTGACCGCCGAATCCCGGATTAACGCTCATGATTAAAATAAGATCGAGATCCTCGATCAAATCGTCCAACATCGCGACCGGAGTTTGCGGCGTAAGCGATATGCCGGCCTTCGCGCCGAGCGATCGAACGTGGGTGAGCAGGCGCTGCGCATGCGGCGTCGCTTCGAGATGAAACGTTATGACGTCGGCGCCGGCTTTGCGAAAGGCGTCCACGTATCGTTCGGGCTCGACGATCATGAGATGACAGTCGAACGGCAATCGCGAGAGTCTGCGCAGGTCACCGACGATTTTCGGTCCCCACGTAATGTTCGGCACGAAACGGCCGTCCATCACGTCGACGTGCAAGTAGTCGGCCCCACCCGTTTCCACGGCTGCAATTTGCTCGGCGATGCGCGCGAAGTCCGCAGAGAGCAAGGACGGCGCGATCTTTAGGTTTCGCACCGCGCTACTTCGGCGCCGGTCCGGGTGACGCGCCGGAGCCGTACGCATTCTTGGGTTCTTCGTGGCCCAGTCGCGTCTCGCCCACGAGAACGTTGTTCACGTAAAAATCGACGACCGACGCGCCGATGGTCGTAATGTTGAAATCCAGCTTCTGTCCCGGTTGCGCGTATCCGTCGAACAGATTGTATTTTCCGGTATCGTCGGTGACCGCCATGCGAACGTGCAGGGCCGTTCCGGGTGCGTAGTCTTGCGGCTCGGGTACCGAAGCCAACACGTGCGCTTGGCGTAACAGATAACCGGACTCGTGCGGCCCCGCGCTCACGTCGAGCGAGACGACGTCGAACGGCGTGATTTGCGTACCGGGATCGGGCCTCTGGCGCACCACCCTCCCGTGCGGCGGACCGTTTTTACCCAACGGCGTCCAAACGATTTGGCCGAGTTTGATATGCATCTGCGCTGCCAGGGCGCGGGCATCGTCGACCGACAAGCCCGTAAAGCCGGGCACTTTTATGGACGTCGCGCCGCCCTTACTGACAACCAGCGACACGCCGGTTCCTTCGGTCACGCTGACGAGCGGGGCCGGGTTTTGATCGATGACGTGATCGGAGGGAATGTCGTCGCTCTTCGCATACGTCGTTTTCGTCAATTGCAGCCGCGCTCGCGAAAGATCCAACCCCGCTTCGCGCAGCGATTGGTAACGCAAGTCGGGCATCACTTCGGTTTGCACGCCCGTACTCAAAACGAGTGATATCTGCCGTCCGGCGCGCACGTGCATTCCCGGCTGGGGCTGTTGATTCATGACGACGCCTTTAGGATATTGATTGCTCGCGGCTTGCCCGATCACCGAACCCTTGAGTTTCAACCGCCCGATTTCGTTTTGCGCGTCCGGGAGCGCTTGCCCCACGAAGGACGGTACGGTCACCGTGTTGGCGCCCGGCAAAAGAAAGTCGTGAATCGAGCGTCCGAACCACACGACGACGCCGACGAAGATCGCAAAAACGATTGGAAATATCCAATCGCGCGGGACGTATCGCTCGATCAATTCGGGAAGTGACGGCTTGCGGTACTCGGGGTCGACGCGATCGGATGCCATGCTGTATTACGCCAACGCTTCGAGCGCGGCGTCACTCACTTCGATATTGGAAAAGACGCGTTGCACGTCTTCGTGTTCTTCGAGGGCATCCAGAAAATGCAGGGCGGCGCGCATTTCGTCGCCGGCCGGAGCGACGCGCTGCTTCGGCCGCATGCCGAGATAAGCGTCCGAGACCTTGACGCCCGATCTCACCAGCGCGTCGCGAACCGCTGCGAGTTCGGCCAATTCCGTGTAAATTTCCGCCGGTTCGCCATACTCCACGTCGACGACGCCGTCGACGAGCGCGGCTTCGGTCAATTCGTCTTCATTCTTCCCTTGCGGGTCCACGGTTACGAAGCCGACCGCATCGAACATCCAGCCGACGCTTCCCGTCTCCCCGAGCGTACCGCCGTTCTTACTGAACAGAAAGCGCAGTTCGCCGGCGGTACGCGCGCGATTGTCCGTCGCGGCATCGACCACCACCGCTACACCGTGCGGGCCGTACCCCTCGTACCGCAGTTCCTCGATCTCCTTCTCGCCGGATCCGCCGGAACCGCGCGCGATCGCGCGTTTGATGTTGTCTTGAGGCACGTTGTTTTCGCGTGCCTTTTCGACCGCCATCTTCAAACGATAGTTCGCTTCGGGATCGGCCGAGCCGGATTTGGCCGCCAGAATGATCTCCTTGCTGAGCTTGGTGAATAGCGCCCCGCGTTGCGCGTCCACCTTGCCCTTGCGCAATTTGATGTTATGCCACTTGGAATGACCTGACATGAGAAATCCAGGTTCGCCTTCGGACCCCCAGGCTCCTAATCGCATCGCGAGCCTACGTCCCCTCGTCCGCGCCGATGAACCGTACCAGCTTCACGATGAACGCCGGAAACGTCGAAAACGCGTTCGGATCCCCGTAGACCGCGTAGAGGCGCGCGCGAGAGAACCTGGCGTTGAGGGCGAAGCTGAGGTTGGTTCCTCTTTGCGGAGCGCTTAACGGAGCAAAACCGGGCGCGACTCCGTCGATAACGCGCACTCCGAGCGCAAACGACCCGTAGCGGCTAAACTCGTAGGTAAAGCTCGCCCGGTCGAGCGTCTGCATGCCGCTGCCGGCAGCATCCGACCGGAACATGCTCTGGTAGTGCGTGAGGGAAAGCGTGCCGCGGCGCAACAGCTTGAGCGACGCGTAGGTCGAAAACGTATTGAGGTAACCGTCGTAGAAATGTCCGAACGTTTCGTAGATGGAAGCGGTGCGCGCCGGATTCGCGGCGTCGTACACCTCGACGGTATTTTGATTGAACGGCACCATTCCGTAACGCCCGAACAGAACGTAACTCGACGATGTCGTAAGATAGACGCCGTTTTGACGGCGATTGTTCACCGAGACGCTCAGCAGCTGGTCGCTCTGGTCCAAGGCCCCCGTGTGGTCGTGATAACGATCGAAAGAACCGTACAAATTGACGCTCTGGATCTGCGACCGCGCCGAATAATTGAGGTTCTTGTACCCGAAGAGATTGTACCCTGCGGTGTCGGAATGCGCCACATAACCGTCGACCGGCGAGTAGAGCGCTCCGTACGATTCCAGATTGGCCGTAATGCCTTGCGTCGGACCGTAAAAATTCACTCCGACGTCGCGATAATTTCCGAGCGACGGATCGAATACGTTGCTGCCGCGATCCTCGCCGTACTCGGCGTACGCGTCGAAATTCTTCGCATTCCCGACCAGAACCGAGCCCGTCTGCGTAACGTCGGAAAAGCCGGGATGCGTTACGCCGACCCGCTGAAACGTGGCGTTGAATTTGGTGTCGTTCGTCGTGTACGAGAGGGCTTGCGCGTTGTCGTCGCGGGCAATTC
Organism: Vulcanimicrobiaceae bacterium; assembly: GCA_036559125.1. GTDB lineage: Bacteria > Vulcanimicrobiota > Vulcanimicrobiia > Vulcanimicrobiales > Vulcanimicrobiaceae > JALYTZ01. The sequence goes on along the minus strand of DATBTT010000074.1, from coordinate 40,676 downwards.
CCGCCGCATTGAATCCCGCATATTTGAATCCGCCGTTCGCTCCTTCGACCGCGTATCCGTAACGCGGCGTCGGGATCGACGGCGTGTACAGGTCTTCCTGGCCGCTGGGATTGTAAAAATTCGCGCCCTGGGTAAAGAACGGGCGCACTTCCTGGTAGATGCGCCGAAACTCCGTCGGCGCGATCGTTTGCTGATCGCGCTCGACCTCCGAATAATCCGGATGCACGGTTCCGAAGATCGAAGTGGTGCTGCCTACCGGGATCGAAACGTCGCCGCCCAGTCGCGAGGTCGAACCGCCCGCCCCATTCCCGCCGGCTTGCGCAAGAGCGTAGAGCTGCAGCCGGGGTTGCGGCCGCGTCGCGACGCGCGGCACCAGCGTGCCGATGCCGCCTAACGTACCGGCGTAGAGACCGTCGCCGCCTCCCTGCGACAACGGCGAATACGACCACACCGCATTAAGCCCGGTCTTCGAAACGTACCGGTAAAAGTTGATTTGCCAATCGGCGCCGCCGCTGCTCTTTAGCGCGTCCAGCGGAATGCGCATCGTCACACCGTACCCGCTGGGATACGCGCGCCCGTACGACTGCCAGGCCGGTGCGAAGGCCGTGTTTTCCGACGAATACTCCTGATGGGTCCCGATCGCATTGGCCGAAAAGCCGTACGTGAAGCCGTTGCGTCCGTTCGGGAAAATGGAAACCCCAACGACGTCGTCGCTACCCGCGCCGGTTTCATTCGTGTGCTGCTGGGCTACGATCGGTTCTTGCTGCCGTGCGAGAAAATCCAAATACAGAAAATGGCCGTCCACAAGTTCGTACACCTCGGTCGTGTCCGGGCCCACGCCCTTTCGATAGGTGACGTCGTGATCGAGGGTGACGCGAGCGCCGGTCGTCCATGCCGCGGCGAGTGGATCGTCTAACGGCGGCGGCGTTTGCGTCCGCACCGCCGCTATTTCGTAATACTGCGCGGTGTTGACGGCCGCCGACGCGGGAAGCAACGCGCAAGCGGCAAGAAATGCGGTGATTGCCGCAGTGAGTATCCGCTTCATCCGGGACCGATGATCCAGTGGGGAAACCACATACGCGCATGCCAGGCCTCGTAGGTGATCGGTACGTACGCGAGCACGGGGTAGAAAAAGACGAAGAGCAGCACCACGGCCGCCAGGCAGGCGGCGATGCCGGCTTTCGCGGAGCGTTCGCGTTGCGGGTGGCCGGCGCAGCGCCGCCATATCCACTGCAGCGCGATCGCGTCGCACAGACAGATAATCGCAAGGTTCGGGAAAAAATGGTATTCGAAAAGCATTCGGGGCGACGAAATCCACGGCAACCACTGCACCAGATACGACGCGACGAGCAGCAGATAGGCCTTGCGGCGCTGCGTCCAACCGAGAATGCCGACCAACGGCACCGAGATCAGCCCGCCCCACCACGTGAGCGGGTTTGGAAGGGCGATGATTTCCTGCACGCAGCAACCGGTTCCCGCGCCGTCGGCTACGCGTCCCGACGGTTGGTACGCGTACACGATCGGTTGGTAGAGCAACGGCCATTCCCACCATTTCGACGCGTACGGGTGCGGCTTATCGCGTGCGACCGTGACGTCGTGATAAACGAACATCTGACGCTGTAGGTCCAGCAATGCGTCGACATCGTGGCCGATCGCATACGTTGCCGGATGTTTGGTCGCGAAGAACGGCGCGTACGACGCCGTATACACCGAGGCGCTCGCGACCAGAATCGCAATGACGAGCACGTCCAGCGGCATTCCGAGCGGATTTCCCCATAGCGGCACGCGTCGGCTTCGCCAGGCAAACGCTACCAGTCCACCGATCCCCCAGATCGCGAAGAAATTGAACATGCCGTTCCATTTCGCGGCGGCGGCGAGGCCGCAGATCAACCCCAGCATCCACAACCACAGCGCGGCGTCGCCGGGGCGCACGGTCGCGGCGTCCACCTGCATGGTACCGTCGGCGCGAAACGTCACCGTGCCGTCGGGGGTGGCGTACTCGACGGTCCCGTCGCGCTTGCGGGTTCCTGCGCCCCTCTCGGGCGAGCGAACGTACGCGGTTGCACCTTGCGCATCCCGCCGTACGACCGTCCCCTCCGCATACGAAACGTCATGCGCGTCCGACCCGTACAACCACGGCAGCAGCACGAGTCGCCAAACTAAATACAGTGCACCGGCCAGGTACGACCCGATCGCAACGATTGCAATCGCCCATTGATGAAAAATCGACCCCGCCACGATCCACGAAATCCCGAACCCGGCCAGAACGCAGCCGGCGGAGCCGGCGGCAAACGCGGACCCCCAGCCGTCGCGCAATACGCGAGTCGTGCGAACCTGCGAAGCGATCCAATACCGGTAAAATGCATAGGTGGTCGCGAGGGTCAGGAACGCGACGGTAATTTCGGGCGTCGCGATGCGCGACTGCGCGAAATGGAATCCGTCGAAGAGCATCAGCGCGCCGGCAATTGACGCAAAGACCGTAGAGCCCGTTATGCGTTTGGCAAATGCGTAGATGAGAAACACGAGCAGCGCGCCGACGACCACGTTCATGAACCGCCAGCCGTAGGCCGTGTCCCCGTGCGCCGAGTGCAAGCCCCCCCATAACAACATCGAGAAGGCTATCAGCTCTTTGGTCAGCGGCGGGTGCGTCCATTCGTATTGCGCGGTACCCTTCAGGTATTCTTCGGCACTTCGCGGATAATAAATCTCGTCGAAGTACCAATGGTTCGGCCACGTGTAGTGCACCGCGGTCAGTGCGAACGACGCGACGGTCAACGCGAGCGCGATAACGACGTCGGCACGCGTGAGCGCGACCAAACCTTCGGCCGGATCGAACCAGGTGCGTTTCAAATCCAGGCATTACCGACGATGGCATGCCACATCCGATCGTTCCATTCGCTCCATACCAGCGGCGTGCCGGCAAGTATCGGATAGAACCAAATGAACGCCAGTGCGACCGCCGCAACGTACGCGCCAACGCCGATGCGCGCCCACAATCGCGCGTCCTTATTTTGGCCCACATGCCAGATGCGTTGCAAGACGATCGCGTTGCACAGACAGATCAGCGGAATATCTACGTAAAAGTGATATGCAAACGTAATTCGCGGCGACCGCATCCACGGCAGCCACTGCAACAGGTACGCTAAAACCAGCAACGCGTACCCTTTGTTGCGTTCTCGCCAAGCGAGATAGCCGACGACGGGAACGCAGAATAGGCCAAACCACAAGATGATCGGATTGGGCAGCGTTAAGATTTCCGCAACGCAACACGCACCGCTGTCGTTGGCCGCGACGCCCTTTCGGCTGTCTTTCCAATAATAGGCGACCGGACGCGCATCGAGCGGCCATTGCCACCATACCGATTGATACGGATGCGTGGCTTTGAGCGTGTCGTGGTACTCGAACATCGTGTACTGGCGGTTGACTACGTCGCTGACGTTCTGCACCTCCTGCGGAATCGAGCGCACCGCATCGGGAATCCACACCATCGCGTAAACGGTCATGCTCAGAAATACGATTGCCGCAAACGCGACGTCGAGGCGAAAGCCGTAGGGATTGCCCCACAGTTTGGGACGCCGCCACCGAAAGTAACGCTGCAACCAGACGGCCAGAATTACGATAAACGATACGCCGTAAGCCATGACGCCGTACCATTTGCTCGCGACCAAACAGCCGAGCAGCAGCGTGAAAGCTACGAGCCAGCCGGTCGCGTGCCGTCCCTGTTGGGACTCACCCGCATCGTCGTCAACCCGGCCCGGCACGTACGTGCCCGTTCCCGCCGGCGTCGCATAGCGGACGGTCGCATCCCGATCGTATTCGACGGTCAACTCGTCGTCGCGCAGCACGTGACCGTCCTTGCGCGCGGGATCGAGCGCTCGGCCGTCGACGGTATGAATCGCGTAACCCGCAGGACCTTCCAGCGCGTACGACCCATCCGGATAACTCGCGAACCCGCGACCGCGGCCAAAAATTGCCGGGACGACCGCGAGCCGCAGCAAGAGGTAGAATCCGAAGGCGAAGTAGAGCGCGCAAACCACGAAAGCCGGCGCGGATTGTTTGGTCAACAGTTCGTTGAGGAGTGCGGAAAGCGCCGATCCAAGGACGATTGCGCCGCCGGCGGATACCCCGATGCGCAAGCTGCGGCGGTCGCTCTCGTCGGGCCGGACCGTTGCCTGCGACGCAATCCAAAAGCGGTAGAACGCATACAACGTCGCGAGCGAGAACACGACAACGATACCCTCGGGCGTCGCGATCCGCGACTGTACGAAATGCATCCCGTCGAACGTAAAGAGTAGCGCGGTAATCGTCGCAAAGAAGGTCGAACGCGTTATTCGTTTGGCAAATGCGTACAGCACGATCACGGCGATCGCTCCGAAGACCACGTCGAGAAAGCGCCAGCCGTGCGCGTTGTCGCCGCCGTGCAGTCCGCCAAAGAGCATCGTCGAGAGCGTAATGATCAGTTTGGTCAGCGGCGGATGCGTGTTTTCGTAAATATACTTGTGCGAGAGATACTCTTCGGCTGCGCGCGCGAAGTAGATCTCGTCGAAGATTTTATCACCCGGCTTCCAATAGTTGACGAAAGAGAGAACGAACGAAAAGATGCCGACGCTCGCTGCGGCGACGTAATCGAGCGGCCAGCGTAAGGTCGCCAACCCTTCGCGCGGATCGAACCAATGGCGCGCGTGGTCGCCGGTAGCCCCAAGCTCGGGGACGGCGAGCGGTTTGACCGCCGATTCGTCGGCGCTCTGACCGACGAAGACGTACCCCAGATAGAAAAATACCGCCACGTTCAGCAGCGAAAGCGGATGGGTGATCCACGGCCACATGTCCCGCGCATCGATCCCCGGCACGCGATCGGTCACGACGGTAAGATAGCTGAGCGAATAGAACAAATTGACCAGCAAGGTGAACGAGAGTACGAGCGCGCTCCAAAAATAACGCTTGGCAAAGGGTATCGCGACGATCGCAAAAGCCAACCCGTCGAAGATGTAGCGCTCGTGCATGCGCGTGGCCAGCATGTAGAACGCGAGCGTCAAGAGCAGCGCCGATTCGAGCAACGCGCGCGACGTTGCGATCTGCACGTAACGGACCACGACGAGAATCGCCGCTCCCACGACCAGCACGATCCCCCAAAGGCTCATTGGCGCGAAGAGCACCGGCTGGTTGTCGGGCTGCCAGAAAGGCCACCGGATCGCCCAAAGGTTGAACGCATTGACCGAATTGTCCGGATACACGTTCTTGCCGAAGTTGTATTTTTGGTAGAGCCAGGTGAACGCGTCGACCGGATTGAGCGTTGGATGAAACGGTACGACGATCGCAAACGCCAGGATCGACGCCCCGACGATGCCGGCGGCCGTCGCGATCAACCGCTGCCGGCGTCGCTGCGGGGCGACGAAGGCGAACGCGACGAACAACGGAATTAGCACTGCCGCTTGCGGTTTGATCAGCAGCGAATACCCGAGCGCGAGCCATGCCAGCAGTACGTCCCACGAAAACGCGGATGCGTCGCGATCGTCGGAGCGCAAGAGCAGGTACACGCCGAGCAAGGCGAGGCCGCCCGAAACCGAATCGACCTGCCCCCAAACAGCCGAGATGAAGATCATCGCCGGGTTGAGCACGAAGATGCCGGTAGCGATCAAGGCCCAGCGAGCGTCGGCAAACCGCCGCACGATTGCGAAGACGATGGCACCGTCGACCAAGTCCATGGCGATCGCCGGAAGTTTCGCGAGCGATCCGAGCAGGGCGTAATCGTGGCTCCCGAGCAGCGCGAAGACGTGGCCGACGAACCACAAGACGTAGAAATAGCCGGGCGGATAATCGGCGAAACTCGTCGTGTTGTAAAACTGCGAAAACGGATGGGAGTTGAGCGCAAGCGCCCAAGCTTCGAACGAGAGCACATCGCCCTTGAAGCCTTGATTCGTTATGAAGATGAGGCGCAGAACCAAGCCGGCAGCGAGGATGAGCCAGAAGAAAACGGGAGTCGAAGCGGCTTGCTCGCTCGCGATCTCCGTGCGCGTATCGATTTTCGACGTGCTCATCTACTCCAGCTCCAACGAATTCATGAGAAAATCGCGGACGCTCGTTACGGCGTAGCGTTCCACGATGGCCAGATGTTCTTCGACCGCACGATTCGCGGCCTCCCTCGCGCCCAGCGAATCGAGCGCCGCGACGACCTTCGTGACAAAAGAGGCGGCGAGCGGCTCCCCGTGTTGGTATGCCTTCGCGATGACCGCGCGCGCGGCCGAAGGCGGCCCGGCTAGAGCCCAAACCACGGGGAAAGTCCATTTGCGCCGCGCTATATCGTTGGCTGCCGTCTTGCCGGTCGCATCGGTCGAGGCCCAAATCCCGTGCACGTCGTCGCGGATCTGGAAGGCGACTCCGTAAGCGCGCCCCAGTTCGGCGTAGCGTTCGACGGTCGCGTCGTCGCACGGCGCGCACAGTGCTCCCATCTCGCATGCCGCCGAAAAAAGCGCGGCCGTCTTGTCGCCGATCATCTCGAAATACGTCGCTTTTTCGACCATGTCGGCACTCTCGAAAGCGAGGTCGAGAGCCTGTCCCCTGCACATGGTCGCTTGGGCTTCGTGTAGGCTCTGCACCAATCGCAGCACGCGATCGCAGTCATGGCGCGATGCGGCGCGCATCAACGTCAAAAAAGCGAGCGCGCAAAAAGCATCGCCCGCATTGACGGCTTGTGGAATGCCGTAAACCGCCCATAACGTTCGTCTGCCGTGACGCAGCTCGTCCCCGTCTTCGATGTCGTCGTGCACGAGAGAATAATTGTGCAACGTTTCGATCGCGGCGGCCGCGTCCAGGGCGTCTTCTAACGCGGCCCCTTCGGCTAGCGCCGTACGTATCAACAACTGTGGACGCAAGCGTTTGCCGCGCCTGACCGGGCCGTGCACGCCGTAGCCGAAGTGGTACGAAAGCATATCGGAGACCTGTGAGGATCCCCGATGATTGGCTAGACGTTCTTCGAGATGCGCTTCGAAGCGATCAGACGGCCAGACGGGAGAGGTCCTCCATTTTACCCGCAACCTCGTCGACGAGCCAGCCCGGCGTCGATGCACCCGACATCAGCCCGGCCACGCGCACGCCGTCGAACCAGGCGGATTGCAATTCGGACGGCCCCTCGATGTGATAGGCTTTCGCGCCGTGCGTCTCCGCGAGTTCGGCAAGGTGTTTGGTGTTCGCCGACGTCTTGCCGCCGACGACCACCATGACCTCGACTTCTTTCGCAAGATCGATCGCCGCAGTTTGGCGATTGTTCGTATCGGTGCAAATTGTGTTGACGGAGCGCACTTCGTAATATTTTGCGGTCAGCGCTTTAACGATGTCGGTGAAACGTTCGCGCGAATACGTGGACTGCACCACGACGCCCACTTTGCTGGAGCGTGGGAGCGTCTCGACGTCTTGCACGGTCTCGATGCACCACGCGCCCGGCACGTGACTGAGCGTGCCCTTCACTTCGGGGTGGTTGGGATCTCCGACCACGATAATTTTGTATCCGTCGGCCTTCAGCTTCTCCGCCTGCACGTGGATCTTGGTCACCATCGGACAGGTCGCGTCGATGATCTCCAGCCCTTTTGCATCGGCTTTCTCGAAGACGTCGATGGGCAAACCGTGGGCGCGCACGAAAAGCGCGCCGGAATCGACGTCGTCGACCGACGTCGCATTCTTCAGTCCGCGTTCGGCCAGGGACGCGACCATTTGTGGATTGTGCACGACGTGTCCGAGCGTCGTCACGTCGTCGCGCGACGCGATCGCTTCTTCGGCTTTCTTGACCGTAATCGCCACGCCGAAACAGAAGCCTTGAACTTTTGCCTTCTTAATTTCCACCGAGTCTCTCCGCAAGCGAGCGAATCTCACCCATCACCTGCTCCGTGAACTTCGCCAAATCATCGCGCGTGGCTTTCCTCCCCGCCGGTAACCGTAGCGGTTCCCCAAACGCGACTTTTATCTGATGCAGCCGGCGTGCCTGGTCGCCGCCCACGACGCAGGCCGGAACGACCGCAGCACCACCGAGATTTGCCAACAGGGCTACGCCCTGGCGAGCCTCTTCTTGTCCGCTCCTGTTTCGCGTGCCCTCCGGGAATATCCCGATGCAACCTCCCGCGCGCAAAACTTCGACCGACCGCCGGATCGCCGCCATCGGCGTGCCCGTGCGGTCCACGGGATAGGCCCCGAACGAGCCGATCATGGCGCCGAGGACCGGAATATCGAACAGTTCCTTCTTTGCCATGTAGCGCACGCGCCGGGGACATGCCGTTCCCAGGGCCGGCGGATCAAAGTAGGACGCGTGATTGCAGGCCACGATCAGCGGCCCGGTTGCCGGGACGTTCTGCCTGCCCGTAACCTTCATACGCCATATCGTTCCCAAAGTCGGCCAAAGAATCGCTTTGGCGATATCGTAGGAGATCATACGAACGCGCGACCGGCGATGGCGCAGATCGCGTCGACCACGTCTTGCGCGCTCAACGCGCTCGAATCGATCTCGTGCGCGTCCGGAGCCTTGCGAAGCGGGGATGTCTCCCGCTCCTCGTCCAGACGGTCGCGTTCTTCGATCTCTTCGGTTAAGGCGTGGGCATTGACGTCCACGCCCGCGCTTTCGAGCTGCGCGCGCCGCCGCGCCACACGAGCCTGCACCGACGCGGTCAAATAGATCTTCACCGGTGCATCGGGGAGCACCACAGTCCCGATATCGCGTCCGGCCATAACGACGGAGCCGGTGCGCGCGATGCGGCGCTGCTCGCGCACCATGGCCTCGCGCACGTCGGGATGCGCTGCGACGATGGAAACGACTGCGGTCACTTCATTGGATTCGAGTTGGAGCGGCCCGAGTTCGGTGTCGCCGGCGTAAATCCGAAAACCCAGTGGAGCGCCGCGATCGAGCTCGACGCGAACCCGCGAGTTCTCGCACAAGCGTACGAGCGCATCTTGATTGTCCACGTGCGTTTGGCTACGCAACGCGAGCCAGGCCAGTGCGCGATACATTGCGCCCGTATCCAGATAGAGCAAGTGCAGGCGGTCCGCCACGCGCCGGGCGACGGTGGTTTTGCCCGAGGCAGCCGGTCCGTCGATCGCGATTTGCGTCAGTGAAGGCACGGGCCGCCTTTTCGCCTAGCCGAGCGGACCGCCCCGCTAACGGCAAGTCAAAAGAAGGCCCAGCGTTTCGCTCTCAAAAGTGATAGCCGTGGCAAAAGCTCGTTCGGTCTATTTCTGCTCGGCATGCGGCTTTGAGTCGACGCGCTGGCTCGGTCGCTGCCCGCAGTGCGAAGCGTGGAATTCCTTCGACGAGCGCCCGATGCGCGTAACGGCCGCGCGGCCGGTGGCGGCATCGGCACGTCCGGGCACGAGCCTTCCCGTACGGCTGCGCGAGATCGACGGCGCGCGAGTCGCCCGCGAACTGACCGGAATGCGCGAGTTCGACGCGGTTTTGGGCGGCGGCATCGTGCCGGGCAGCCTGACGCTCATCGGCGGGCCGCCGGGAGCCGGCAAATCGACGCTGCTCCTGCAAATCGCAACGCTCTTGCACGGTGGATCGATGCCGGTCGTCTACGTTTGCGGCGAAGAGTCGGCGGCGCAAGTCAAGCTGCGCGCGCAGCGATTGAAACTCGCGGACGCCACGGATGCATCGCTGGACCTGCTCGTTTTTCCAGAAACGAATCTGCGCGCGGTGCTCGACGAGCTCGAACGGCTGGCGCCCAAGGCGTTGATCGTGGATTCGATCCAAACCGTGTGGTTGCCCGAGGCCGAGGCCTACGCGGGCAGCGTTACGCAAATTCGCGACTGCACGCAAGCGCTGATGGAGTTTTCGAAGCGAACCGGCTGCGCGACGTTCATCGTCGGCCATGTCACCAAGGACGGGACGATCGCGGGACCGCGACTGCTCGAACATCTCGTCGACACCGTGCTCTATTTCGAAGGCGAGGCCAACGGCGAATACCGTATTTTGCGCGCGTACAAAAACCGCTTCGGTTCCGTCGACGAAATCTGCGTCTTTTCGATGCACGGCGACGGTCTGCACGAAGTCTCCAATCCGTCAGAATTGTTTCTCTCGGGCAGACAGGTGCGCCCCAGCGGCTCGTGCGTGGTCGCCTCCATTGTCGGATCTCGTCCGGTACTCATCGAAGTGCAAGCGCTCGTCGGCGAGACCAGCTACGGAACTCCGCGAAGACTCGCCAACAATCTGGATCAAGCCCGGCTTGCGATGATTCTGGCCGTACTCGAGCGGCGCGCAGGCATGCAACTCGGCACGCACGACGTCTACGCCTCGGTCGCCGGAGGATTGCGCGTCAACGAACCCGCCGCCGATCTGGGCATCGCGCTCGCGATCGCGTCGTCATTTCGCAATCGCGCGCTCGCGCCCGACGCAGTTGCATTCGGGGAATTAGGACTCTCCGGCGAAGTGCGCGCGGTCAATGCCGGCGCACGACGCATCGCCGAAGCCAACAAACTGGGCTATCGCACGATCTATGCGCCGCAAAACTGTGCCGACATCACTTCGGCGATCGGGCTCGCGCTCGGTTGAGCTACCGGCAGTAGTGGCGCTTTTCGAAGCCGTTCCTAACATCTCCGAAGGTCGCGACCCGGCGACGATCGACGCCTGCGTCGTGGCAGTTGCAGCCGCCGGCGCACGCGTCTTGCATCAAACCAGCGATCCCGTGCACAACCGTAGCGTCCTGACGATCGCGGGCGGCTACGAGCAGGTCCGCGAGGCAAGCCTAGCCCTGGCCGCAATCACCATCGATCGTGTCGATTTGCGCAATCACAGCGGCGTGCATCCGCGCATCGGGGCGCTGGACGTGCTGCCGTTCGTTCCACTGCGCGGGGCGGCGATGTCCGACGCGATCGACCTCGCGCGCGAAACGGGCCAGCTGCTCTGGGACCGGCTGCGGGTGCCTTCCTTTTTATACGGCGAGGCCGCGGCGACGCCCCTGCGGCGCAATCTCGCCAGCGTCCGCCAAGGGCAATTCGAAGGGTTGGATGCGCGCTTCGCTCTGCCGGAGTGGCAGCCCGATTACGGCGACGTCGCCAAACACGCGAGCGCCGGGGCCGTCGCAGTCGGCGCGCGCGATCTTTTAATCGCCTTTAACGTGGAGCTCGCGACCGGGGACGTCGGGCTCGCGAGAAGCATCGCGCGCGGCATTCGCGAGCGCGACGGTGGATTGCCCGGCCTGCGGGCGCTGGGTCTGCGCCTGCGCGACGATTTGGTGCAGGTATCGTTAAATGTTACCGACTATCGCGCGACGCCGCTTCACCGCGTGGTCGAAACGATCCGAGCGCTCGCGGCACGGGCCGGCGTCGCAATCGTGCGCTCGGAATTGATCGGGGTACTTCCCTACGAAGCCGTGGAGACGGCGGCTCTAGCATATCTCGGAACCACACCAATGGAGGAACCGCAGCAATGAGCGTAGCGCGCGCGACGCATCCGCCGCTTACGGCGGCGCAAGTCGAAAATCATCCGCTCGTAGACGACGTTAATAAAGCGCATGCCGATCAACTGACTCCCGTGGAGCGTGCGTGCAAGCGCGTTGCGGATGCAACGGGCGCACCCGCAGCTTTAATGCTCGCGATCGTGGTACAGTGCGCGTGGATTCTCGCAGGTAGCATGACGCACTGGGACCCGTTCCCATTCGTCTTCCTGTTGACGGTGTCGAACGTCGTGCAGTTGATTCTCATTTTCGTGATCGCGGTCGCACAGCGGCAGTCCAGCGAGCACGCCGAACTTCGCTCCGAATCCGATCACGACAACATCTCGCGCCTGCTTTACCACCAGCAAGTTCAGGAGCAACTGCTGCTCAAGCTCGCCGAGAACGGCGGCCTCGAACTCCCAGAGCTACGAGCCGCAATCGACGCTCTCGCCGCGCCCGCCACCGCGTAAGCGCCCATCACCCGCCACGCCTGAGCCGCCCGCCATCCTGAGCCGCCCCGTCATCCTGTGCCGCCCCGTCATCCTGAGCCGCCCCGTCATCCTGAGCTTGTCGAAGGGCGGCCGTTCGACAGGCTCAGGGTGACCGAGGGCTAGCCGACGCTGCCGGCCTGGCCGTTGTTGTTGAGGCTGGGGCAGTTTTACGGTTCACAGCGGCGAACGAGGTTGGGCCGCTATCTTGACGGAGTGTTCATGAAACGCCTCAGCCTTCTCGTTCTCTTTTGCATGCTCGGCTCGCTCGCGCCGGTTCCTGCGTTCGCGCAGAATGCGGTGGACGCCGGTCCGGGCGATCGAGGCGTCTTCACGAAGAAGCTTTCGAACGGATTGCAAGTCGTCGTCGTCGAGGATCATGCGGCGCCGGTCGTGCAAACGTCGATATGGTACCGGTTCGGCTCGCTCTATGAAACGCCGGGCAAGACGGGACTCGCGCACGCGACCGAACACATGATGTTCCGCGGGACGCACACGCTCTCGGCGGGCGGTTTGGACGACATTACGGCGCGATTGGGCGCGCAGGTGAACGGACAAACCGATTACGATTACACGCAATTCTACTTCGTAACGCCGGCCGATAAGTATCCGGTCGCGTTGTCGATCGAAGCCGATCGCATGCAGCACCTCGCATTGCGGCAAAGCGATTGGGACATCGAGAAGCGCGCCGTTCTCAACGAGATCGACGGCGACGAGTCTTCGCCGTTTTACAACCTTCTCTCGCGCGTTCGCGCCGCAGCCTATCCCGATTCGCCGGACGGCCGCACGCCGATCGGCGTGCGCGCCGACGTCGCCAACTCAAAGGTGGGCGACATCGCGAAGTATTACCACGAATGGTACGCTCCTAATAATGCCGCTCTCGTCGTTTCCGGCGACGTCGATCACAGCGCCGTCTTCGCGCTCGCAGCGCGCGATTTCGGGCACATCGCGCGCAAGCACCTACCGCCCCATGCGGTCGTCCATCCCGTGGCGGCAAGCGGCAAAGTCGTCGAAGCGCAGTTTCCATTTCCGTTCGAAGTGCTCGACCTCGCCTACGCGATTCCCGGGGACACCGAGTCCGGCGAGCCGGCGGTCAGCACCCTGTCGTCGTTGATCGACAACGAGCGCGGCCCGTTTTACCAGTCGCTCGTCGAGACCAATGTCGCCCTGGGCATCGAAGCCAATGCCGACACACAATTGCACGGCGGCTTGATGAATATCTTCATCATTCTCAACCCGGGGCACACCGGCGCCGAGGCGCAAACGATTTTTCAAACCACGATGGATCGCGTTCTCAAAGACGGCTTCGATGGCGATTTGGTCACCGCCGCAAAGCGTCAAACGATTGCAGAGCGCGATTACACCGCCGACTCGATCAGCGGATACGGCGATTTGGTAGGCTATACGTATGGAGTCGTGGGCGAAAAAATCGGCTCCGAAGATTCGCGTCTGAGCGCTTTGACGGGCCAAGATCTCCTGGCGGCGGCGCGCAAATACCTCGCCAAACCAAACGTCGTCGGCCACTTACGCCCCAACGACCAACCGCAAAAAGGTACGTCGCAGAAATCCAGCGCGGCGGCGACCGACGACTTCAGCTCGCGGGTACCCAACGGTCCGATCGTCGAGCCGGCCGCCCTAAAAGCCGAAGTCGAGAAGCCGACGACGTCGCGAAGCAAGCTCGATCCGGTCCGCTTCACGCTGCCCAACGGCTTGCATTTGATCGTTCAAGAAAAGCCGGATCGGCCGACGGTATACATCAGCGGGTCCATCGACCAATCGCCGGCTTTCGCCCCGCAGGGCAAGGAAGGCATCGTGCGGCTGGCTTCGACGGTTGCGGATTTCGGTAGCGAACACTACGACTTCACGCAGCTGCGCAAAGCGACCGACGATATCGGCGCTTCGGTCAATCTGGGGCAATCGTTCGACGCGCACGGATTCTCGCGCGATTTCGACACGCTGCTGGACATTTTGGCCGACGGTGAAGAGCATCCGACGTTCCCGGACCGCTGGCTGACGCTCCAACGCGACCAGCTCGCCAACAGCATCAACACCGAAAACAGCATCTCCGGCGTAACCGTCGATCGCGCGTATTTGCAGAACCTGCTCGCACCGAGCGATCCCGGGCTTCGCTTTGCGACGCAAGTTTCGATAGCCTCGATAACTCGCGACGATTTGCTCAACTACACGCAAGAATATTGGCGTCCCGACCTCACGACGATCGCGATCGTCGGGAACGTGACCGCGCAGCAGGCCCGCAAGAGCGTCGAGCGCGCGTTCGGCAGTTGGAAAAACGACGGCGCGAAACCCGATACGTCGCAGATGGCGCTGCCGCAGGCGCACGCCGCTCACAATTACGTCGGAACCGATGCGAATCAGGTCTTCGTGCAACTCGGGCAGCCCGCGGTCTCGCGTTCTAGCCCGGACTATTACGCATTCGACGTATTGAGCCAAATCGTCGCGGGCGGCGGATTCTTCGAATCGCGTCTGTGGCAAGAACTCCGACAAAAACGAGGGCTTGTTTACAGCGTGAGCAGCACGTTCAAGGCCGATCGCGACCGCGGCGACTTCGAAATCGCGATGAGCGCGTCACCGGCGAAGGTCGTTCCGGCCATTCGTATCGTCCGCTCCGAACTCGAGCGCTTGCGTAACCAACCCGTCACCGCGACGGAATTGGAAGAAGCGAAGATCCGCGTCGTTTCGGAGGCCTTGCTCGCACAAGAATCGGCCTCGTCGCAGGTAAGCGAACTGCTCGACACGTCGATCTACAATCTGCCGGCGGATTATTATGCAACGCTCAACGACCGCTACGCCCGAATAACGCCCGCCGATATTCAACGCGTCGCTCGCGAATATCTTCGCCCCGATGCGCTCATCCAAATATATGCGGGCCCGGCAGGTCCGTGGTCGCAACGCGGGTTGTAGGGTAAGAGCGCTTCATGGCAGAGATCGTCACCCTCAATCCGGCGACCGGACGCGAATTGGAACGCTTTCCCTACACTTCTGCGCAAGCCGTGGACGCCGCCCTCGACCGGGGACGCGCCGCGTTCGCGCAGTGGCGCGCTGCTTCGTTCGGCGATCGCGCCCGCTTACTGGCCGGCGTGGCCGCGCGCCTTCGCGCGCAGACGCAAGACCTCGCGCAAGTCGCCGTCCGCGAGATGGGCAAGCCGATCGTTCAAGCCCGGGCGGAAATCGAGAAATGCGCTCGGTGCTGCGATTTCTTCGCGCAGAACGCCGAGAGGTTTTTGCAAGACGAGCTCGTCGAGAGCAACGCGACGACGAGCTACGTAAGTTTTCGCCCGCTGGGCATCGTGCTCGCGATCATGCCGTGGAACTTTCCGTACTGGCAGGTTTTCCGTGCGGCAGCTCCCGCCTTGATGGCAGGCAACGCCATGACGCTCAAGCACGCGTCGAATACGACGCGCTGCGCGCTTGAGATCGAGCGCATCTTTGTCGAAGCGGGCGCCCCCGATGGGCTGTTCACGACGCTTCTGCTCACGGGCGAGCGCGCAACGGAAATAGTCGCCGACGAGCGGATCGTCGCCGTGACGCTCACCGGAAGCGAAGGTGCCGGCATCTCGGTCGCGAGCGCGGCGGGTAAGGTCTTAAAGAAGTGCGTCCTCGAACTGGGGGGCTCGGACCCGTTCGTCGTGCTCGGCGATGCCGACATCGATGCGGCGGTTGGCACCGCTGTGACCGGCCGATTTCAGAACAACGGTCAAAGCTGCATAGCGGCTAAGCGGTTTATCGTCGAGGAGTCCGTATACGACCGATTTCTCTCGCATTTTGCGCAAGCGTCGGCCAACCAACTCATCGGCGATCCGATGGACGAGCGCACGCAATTGGGTCCCTGCGCCCGCGACGATTTGCGGGATGCATTGCGCACGCAAATTACGCAGTCGGTAGTGGACGGCGCGCGCATCGTCACCGGCGGCAAGCCGATCGAGGGGGACGGCTTCTTCTTCGAGGCGACCGTCGTGGGCGACGTCGTGCCCGGCATGCCGATGTTCGATCAAGAAACGTTCGGACCGGCGGCTGCGGTAATCCGCGCGCGCGACGACGATCACGCAATCGAGCTTGCAAATCAAAGCCCGTTCGGCTTGGGATCGAACCTATGGACGCGCGATCTGGATCACGCGCGGCGTTTAGCCGCCCGCATCGAGAGCGGCAGCGTCTTCATCAACGGTATGGTCGCGAGCGATCCGCGCTTGCCGTTCGGCGGCGTGAAACGCTCCGGATATGGACGCGAACTCTCGTCGTTCGGCATTCGCGAATTCGTCAACGTACAAACCGTCTGGGTCGGCCCGGACAAAACCGGCACCTCCGCCAAACCCGCCGAGTAGATCCCGTCATCCTGAGCTTGTCTGCGTCATCCTGAGCTTGTCGAAGGACGGTCGATTAGCGCGCGCAATAGGCGGCGATGCGGCGCAGACCTTCTTCGACGTCGGGTATCGGGGCGACCCAACTTAGGCGTAACCAGGCGTCGAACGATTCGCCGAACGCGATGCCGGGAATCGCGATGACGTCGAACGCATCGGCAAGTTCGTGCGCGGCTTGTAAGGAACCGACGCCGTCCGGAAGACGTACGCACGCGTAAAAACTTCCTTCCGGCCGTATGAAGCGCAGGCCGCTGCGTTCGAGCGCCGCGACGACGGCGCGATGCTGCGCGGCGTACCAATCGGCATGTTCGGTCAAGCCGCCGTCTTGGGCGAACACGTGCAAGGCGACTTGTTGCGCGAAGGTATCCGCGCACGACGTCAGCCAGGCGTGCACTCTCACGATCGACTCGGCTACGCCGGCGGGCGCAATCGTCCACCCCAAGCGCAAGCCCGTCAGGGCGTTACTCTTGCTGACCGAGTTGGTTACGACCGTGTGCGGATAGACCGACGCAAAGTGTCCGGCATTCTCGACAAACGTCTGCTCGCGGTAAATCTCGTCGTGCACCACCCACACCGGCTCGCCCCCGCGGGCAAGCAACCCCGCACCGATCGCATCGACGGCTGCGCTCGCGATCGTCCGTCCGGTCGGATTGCACGGCGAGCAGATGACGATGGCGCGGGTGCGCTCACCTACCGCATCGAGTATTCGTTGCGGGTCGTATTCGAAGTCGTCGGCCTCACTCATCGCAACGGTGCGCACCGCCACTCCCTCGAGTTTCGCCATCTTCGCGTACGAGGGAAATGCCGGTTCGATTACGAGCAACTCGTCGCGGGCCGGGTCCAGCAGTGTCTTAAGAGTTGCGTACGTCGCTTCTTGCGAACCCGTCGTCACGCAAACGTTCTCCGCGCCGCGCATATGCGGGTACGCATACCGCTCCGCGATGCGCCGCCGAAGCTCCGCGTCGCCCGCATTGACGGTGTAACGAATGCCGTGTTCCGCAACGTACGACATTGCCTCGATGAAATGCGACGGGTTCGGGCGCAAGGACGGCTCGCCCAATCCCAGATCGACCGACGTGGATTTGCGCTTGGCGGCGATCTCGCGAATCAACGAACCCGAAATATCCGCTACGCGCGGGTTGATTCTCACACCGCCACCTCGTAGTCGCGCAGCGCCGCATTGAGCGACGTTTTGCTATCGGTAGAGGCGTCGCGGGTGCCGATCACGAGCGCGCAGGGGACGCCGAACGTGCCGGCGGGGAATGCCTTGGGCAACGTCCCGGGAATCACGACCGCGCGGGGCGGAATGTAGCCTTTGCTCGTAACCGGTTGCGCGCCGCGAACGTCCACGATCGGCGTAGATGCGGTAAGTACGACGCCGGCGCCGACGACCGCCGCGCAACCCACGCGCACGCCTTCGACAACGACGACGCGGGAGCCGATAAAGGCACCGTCTTCGATGATTACCGGCTGCGCCTGCGCCGGCTCCAGGACGCCGCCGATCCCGACGCCTCCCGAGAGATGCACGCGTTTGCCGATCTGCGCGCACGATCCGACCGTCGCCCAGGTGTCGACCATCGTTTCTTCGTCGACGTACGCGCCGATATTCACGAATCCGGGCATCAGGATCGTATTGCGACCGAGAAAGCTGCCGTACCGCGCGATTCCCGGCGGCACGCATCGCGCTCCGAGTACGTCGTAGTTGCTCTTGGTCGGCAGTTTGTCGTAAAAGACCGGCGCATTGGAGCCCGGTTCTCCGGTGCGAATCCACTCGACGTCGCGGCGCCGGAAGTACAATAGGATCGCCTGCTTGATCCATGCGTGCGTGATCCAGCCGTCACCGGCGGGTTCGCAGACTCGCAGAGACCCGTCGTCCAGCGCCGCGACGACGTCGTCCACGAGCGTGCCGGCGGCGCCCTTGACATCGCCGCCGCCCGATCGCGCCAGCGCCTCGATCCCGGCCCGTAATTCCCTGTGGTCCACGGCTCCAGCGTTACGGCGTTCATCGTCCCGCCTCCCGCGGCCCCGGGCAGGTGTAGGAAGTGTCGCAACGCTAGCGGCGCGCAGTGGGTAAGAGAATAGGCGGGGGCAAGCGAACTTACGTTGTCCCTCCCGCAGTGAAGCAAATACGACTACGTCAAGGAGACGCTGTGCCGAATACGCGCGACGACGAGCAACGTATCAACGCGATCCGTTTTTTATCGGTGGACGCAGTGCAGAAGGCTAAATCCGGCCATCCCGGCATGCCGCTGGGCGCTGCGGCGACCGCCTTCGCGTTGTGGAGTAAGCACCTGCGCTTCAATCCCAAAAACCCGGCATGGCCCGGCCGCGACCGCTTCGTGCTTAGCGCCGGTCATGCGTCGATGATGCTTTACTCGTTGCTGTACCTCACAGGCTATGACGTTTCGATGGAGGACCTGCAGTCGTTCCGGCAACTCGGAAGCAAAACGCCGGGTCATCCCGAGGCGCATCACACGCCCGGGGTCGAGGTCACGACCGGGCCGCTCGGCCAAGGATTTGCAAACGCCGTCGGTCTGGCGATCGCGCAGGCGCATCTTGCAGCCGTCTACGATCGAGGGGGCGATGCGATCCTCGATACTTTTACGTACGTGATGTGCAGCGACGGCGATATGATGGAGGGCGTCTCCAACGAAGCCGCTTCCATGGCCGGCCATTTGCAACTTGGAAAGCTCATCGCACTCTACGACGACAACAAGGTGACGCTGGCAGCAACTACCGACGTCACGTTTACCGAAGACGTCGGCGCGCGCTTCGAAGCGTTGGGATGGCACGTGCAGCGCGTTTCCGACGGCAACGACGTTGACGCCGTCGACCGCGCCATTACCGCAGCGAAAACCGTTACGAACAAGCCGTCATTCATCCAGGTGCGCACGCACATCGGCTACGGATCGCCCGAACAAGATTCGTTCAAAGCCCACGGTGAACCGCTGGGACCGGAAAACGTCAAGAAAACCAAAGAGCGGTTGGGCTGGCCCCTGGAGCCGGATTTCTACGTGCCCGACGACGTGCTCGCGTGGTACCGGAACCTGGGCGAACGCGGCGCCCAACTCGAAGCGCAATGGCAAGGCGCGTTCGACACCTGGGCGTCGGCGAATGCGGAGCTTTGCGCGCAATACCGGCGCACGCTCGACAAAAAAGTTCCGGCGGTCGACTGGCCGGTCTTTACCAGCGCGAATGGCGATAACATTGCCACGCGCGAGGCCGGAGGCACGATCATCAACGCCATCGCCGCGGCCGCGCCGGAGTTAGTAGGCGGTTCGGCGGATTTGGATTCGTCGACGAAGACGTACTTGAAAGACTTCGGCGACTTCCAACCGGGCTCGTATGCCGGACGCAACATCCACTACGGCGTACGCGAGCATGCGATGGCCGCCATCAATAACGGCATCGCCCTCTACGGCGGCCTTCTGCCGTTCGGAGCGACGTTCCTGAATTTCTTAGACTACATGAAAGGCGCGGTGCGCCTGGCCGCGCTCAACAAGATCCGCTGCTATTACGTGCTGACGCACGATTCGGTGTTTTTGGGTGAAGACGGACCGACGCATCAGCCGATCGAGCATCTCGCGCACATGCGCGCCACCCCGAACCTCACCGTACTACGTCCCGCCGACGCGCTCGAGACGCTCGAAGCCTGGAAGCTGATGTTCGAAGCGCAAGACGGTCCGTGGGCTCTGGTTCTAACTCGACAGAAGTTGCCGTTCTTGGGCGCCCGGAGAGTCGACATGCACAAGGGTGCGTACGTGCTCGTCGATACCGACGGCACGCCCGATCTCATCCTCATCGCTTCCGGCTCCGAAGTATCGCTCGCGGTGCAAGCTGCAACGTTGCTCGCCGGAATGGGCCTGCAAACGCGCGTCGTGTCGATGCCGTGCTGGGAACTCTTCGCAGCCGCTTCACAAGAGTATCGCGACAGCGTGCTCCCGCCAAACGTGACCGCTCGCATGTCGATTGAGGCGGCGTCCACCTTCGGTTGGAAACAATGGGTCGGCGACCGCGGCTTCGCCTTCGGCATCGATCATTTCGGAACGTCAGCTCCGGCCGCCGACATCGCGAAAGAATACGGTTTTACGCCCGAGCACATCGCGAAGCTCGCTCGAGAACAGTTCGCAACGGTTCGTCCTTAGGAGAATTGCATGAACAACCAACTGCACCAACTGCTGGAAGCCGGCCAGAGCGTCTGGCTCGACAACTTGCGGCGTAGCATGTTCGCATCGGGCGAACTGCAAGGCCTGATCGACACAGGTCTGCGTGGCATGACCTCCAATCCGACGATATTCGAAAAAGCCATCGGAACCGGCAACGACTACGACGAACAGTTGCGGTCGCTGATCGGCAAACAGCACGATGCGAACACGCTCTTCTGGGAACTCGCCGTGCAGGACATCCAAAGCGCATGCGATCTTTTCAAACCGGTCTTCGACGCAAGCGCCGGCAACGATGGATTCGTCAGTTTGGAAGTCTCGCCGCTGCTCGCGCACGACACGCAGGGCACCATCGCCATGGCAAAAGACCTCTGGAAACGCGTCGCGCGGCCCAACCTGATGGTCAAGATTCCCGGCACGAACGAAGGCGTCGCGGCGATCGAGGAATCCATCGCCGAAGGTATCAACATCAACGTGACGCTGATTTTCTCGATTGACATGTACGAGAAAACCGCGCAGGCTTACGTGCGCGGCCTGCAACGCAGGCTGGCCAAGGGCCAACCGATAGACGGCATCCGCTCGGTCAACAGCGTTTTCGTCAGCCGTATCGATACCGCCGTCGATAAGATATTGCAAGGGCGAATCGACAAAGGCGAAAAGAACCTTGAATCGCTTCTCGGCAAAACGGGCGTCGCAAATCTGAAGCTTACGTATCAAAAGTATCTCGAGATTTTTGACGGTCCGGACTTTGCCGGCGCCAAGGCCAAAGGCGCTCACGTGCAGCGGCCGCTGTGGGCATCGACTTCGGCCAAGAATCCAAGCTATTACGATTTGATGTACGTTGAATCGGTCGTCGGCCGCGACACGGTCAACACCATGCCGCCGAACACGCTCGACGCTTTACTCGATCACGGCACCGTGCGGCCCGACACGGTCTTGGAAGGCCTCGACGAAGCACGAGCGATTCTCAAGCAGTTGCAAGCCGTCAACATCTCGCTCTTTGAAGTCACGCACCAACTCCAAGTCGAGGGCGTGGCGTCATTCAGCGATTCATTTGCAGCCCTGCTCGGCGCGATCGTCTACAAGCAAAAGCAATTGAGCTCCGGGCAGCAGCGCGTCGCGCTTTCGCTGGGGGCGGGCAATGGCGCGTACGACGCGGCGCTACAAACGCTCGCTACGAACGAGTTCCTCAAAAAACTTTGGGCGAAAGACCCGACGTTATGGTCCGACGACGCCGGCCACGCCGAAATCATCAAGCACGCGTTGGGATGGCTCGAGATTCCGCAGCACATACTGGAATCCGTGCCGAATCTCCAAACCTTCGCGAAGGATGCGGCATCACACTTTACGCACGCGGTCGTCCTCGGCATGGGCGGCAGTTCGCTCGCGCCGGACATCATGCGGGCGACATTCGGAAAGACCGACGGATACCCGCAACTGCACGTTCTCGACTCGACCGACCCGCAACAGATTCGAGAACTCGAAGCGTCGATCGACGTCCCGAACACGTTGTTCGTCGTTGCGAGCAAGAGCGGCACGACCACGGAACCCGATGCGTTTTACCGGTATTTTCACGCACTGGTGACCAAGGCGGTCGGCTCGGCCAAATCCGGTTCGCATTTCGTCGCCATAACCGACCCGGGAACCGAACTCGAAAAAGAAGCGAAAGCCCAAGGTTTCCGCGCGACGTTCGTCAACGATCCGAACATCGGGGGAAGGTATTCCGCGCTCTCGTTCTTCGGCATGGTGCCGGCCGCGCTCGCCGGTTACGACATCAACTTACTGCTCGATCGCGGGCTAGGCGCGGTACACGCCAACGACAAAACGGTCAAAGCCGGTGACGCGCCCGGAGCGCGCTTCGGCGCGGCAATCGGCGGCCTGGCCATCAACGGCCGCGACAAATTGACGATCGTGACGCATCCTGCTGTCCGCGCTTTTGGCGCGTGGGCCGAGCAACTCATCGCGGAATCGACCGGCAAACTGGGCAAGGGCATCCTGCCGGTAGAAGGCGAGGAACTCGGCGCTCCCGACGTCTATGGCGACGACCGCGTATTCGTCTATGTCGGCGGCAACCTTCCCAACGCGGTCGCCGAGACCGAGACGAAACTGCGCGCGCTCGAAGGCGCCGGTCATCCCGTCATTCGCTTGGCCATGAACGATGCGTACGACATCGGCGAGCAATTCTTCTTATGGGAGATCGCGACCGCTGCGGCAGGCTCGCTCCTGCGCATCGACGCCTTCGATCAACCGAACGTGCAAGAATCTAAAGACAATACCAAGACGTTGCTAAAGACGTATGCCGCCACCGGGAAGATCGGCGAACCAAACGCCGATGTCGATGGCGCCGCCTTCGAGATTACGTTCATGTCGGGGAGCGCCGGAGCACGCGGCGAGGACGTCGGCGCCGCGCTCGCGCAGCTTCTGGCGCAAATCAAACCGCACGACTACGTCGCTTTCTGCGCGTACGTCGCCCGCAACCCAAAACATGCGGCGTTGCTCGACGAGGCGCGCCTCGCAATTCGCGATGCCAAGCGCGTCGCTACGACCGTAGGGTTCGGACCGCGTTTTCTGCACTCGACGGGACAAGAGCACAAAGGCGGCCCCGATACCGGGGTCTTCGTGCAGATCACGGGCGATACGCCCGACGACCTGCAAATCCCAGGCATGAACGTCGGGTTCCGCACGCTCATTGCCGCACAAGCGCTCGGCGATCTTCAATCGCTTGACAAACGCAAACGCCGCGGCGTGCGCGTGCACTTAAAGGGCGACGTCGAGCAAGCGCTGCACGCGTTGGTCGCAAGCATCGACGACGCTCTCACCACCAAAGCATAAGGAGCAAGATGCACATCGGAATGGTCGGGCTCGGGCGCATGGGTGCCAACATGACGACGCGATTGTTGCAAGGGGGCCATGGCGTGGTGGCCTACGATCGCAGTGCGGACGCCGTAAAGGCTGCAGTCTCGGGCGGCGCAACCGGCGCGGGCTCGCTCGCCGATCTCACGGGTAGATTGACGTCGCCGAAAGTCGTTTGGATTATGGTGCCCGCCGGTAAACCGACCGACGAAACCATCGACCAGCTACTGGAGCACTTGCAACGCGGCGACATCATCGTGGACGGCGGAAATACGAACTACAAGGAGGGCCTCGCCGCGTACGATCGCTGCAAGGTCAAAGGCGTTTCGCTGGTCGACGCCGGCACGAGCGGCGGCGTCTGGGGCCTCAAGGAAGGCTACTGCTTGATGGTCGGCGGCGACGACGACGCAGTCAAAACGTGCGAACCGATCTTCTTGACGCTCGCCCCGGAGAACGGATACGCCCACGTCGGTCCTGCCGGCGCGGGGCACTTCTCGAAGATGGTGCACAACGGCGTCGAGTACGGCATGATGCAGGCGTACGGCGAAGGATTTGAGATTCTCGAAAAATCCCAATACACATACGATCTCAAGCAGATCGCGGAGGTGTGGCGGCACGGAAGCGTCGTTCGCTCTTGGTTGCTCGATCTCGCAGCGCTTGCATTTTCGGCCGATCCGGGACTCGAAAAAATTCGCGGCTGGGTCGACGACACGGGTGAAGGCCGCTGGACGGTGGCGGCTGCTATCGACGAAAGCGTTCCGGCGCCGGCGATCACGCTCGCGCTCATGGCGCGTTTTGCCTCGCGGCAAGACGAATCGTTTAGCGCCAAGGTCGTAGCCGCTTTGCGCAACCAATTCGGCGGCCACGCGGTGAAGGCCGAGAAGTAGCCATGGCAACCACCACGACCAAGGCTAACGGAAAAACCACCACGCAGGACGGTCTCGGCGCACAGGCCGTCAATCCGCTGCGACAAGGACTGGACACGGGCCGCATCAACGATCCGTGCACGATTGTGTTCTTCGGCGCGAGCGGCGACCTGTTCAAGCGCATGCTCATGCCGGCCATTTACAATCTGCGCGTCGACGACATCTTGCCCACCAATTTCGGTTTGATCGGTTTCGCGCGAAGCGAATACACCGATAAAACGTTCCGCGCGTACTGCAAACAATCGGTCAACGATTTCTCGCGCTCGGGCAAGGTCAAGGAATCGTTGTGGGACGACATGGCCCAGCGCATTTCCTACATGTCGGCCGATTTCGACGATACCGAGCATTTCGCGCAACTCAAGAAACGCCTCGAAGAGTACGCGCAGGCGCACGGTACCGGCGGCAACGTTCTTTTTTACCTCGCCACGCCGCCATCGGTCTTTCCGAAAATCATCGATCAGATCAAAAACGCGGGGATGGATCCCAAGAGCAATACAAAAGGCTGGACGCGCATCATCGTTGAGAAGCCATTCGGCACGGATTTGACCTCCGCGCGTGCGCTACAAGCCGAAGTCGAGAAAGTCTTTGACGAGGGCCAAGTCTACCGCATCGATCACTATCTGGGCAAGGAGCCCGTGCAAGATATCATGGCGTTGAGGTTCGCCAACACGATCTTCGAACCGATCTGGAATCGCAATTACATTCAATCGGTGCAGATCACGGCGGCGGAAACGCTGGGCGTCGAAGCCCGCGGCGGGTACTACGACAATGCCGGCGCTTTGCGCGACATGATCCAAAATCACGTCATGAACCTGCTGGCGCTGGTTGCGATGGAGCCGCCCGCCAGCTCCGACGCCGACGCGATACGAAACGAAAAGTTCAAGGTTTTCTCGGCAATCGAGCCGTTCGCTCCCGAAGACGTTTTCCGCATGACCGTTCGCGGTCAATACGATGCGGGAACCGTCGACGGAAAGCCCGTGCCGGCCTATCGCACCGAGCAAGACGTCAAGCCGGCCTCTAATACCGAGACCTTCGCCGCACTCAAGCTGGTCGTCAACAACTGGCGGTGGGCCGGCGTGCCTTTTTATCTGCGCAGCGGGAAGCGGCTGGCGCGCAAGGTGTCCGAGATCGCGATTACGTTCAACGCAATTCCGCACAAGCTCTTTGGCGAAAAGAGCGACACCATCGAGCAGAACGAGCTGGTGATCAAGATTCAGCCGGATGAAGGCGTTTCGATTCGCTTCAACGGTAAAGTTCCCGGCCCCAAAAACCACATCCGTAGCGTTACGATGGATTTCAATTACGGCACGGGATTCGGCGTGCAGTCGGCGCCGGCATACGAGCGGCTCATCGGCGACGCCATGCGCGGCGACGCCACGCTGTTCACGCGATGGGATGCGGTGCAGCGCGCCTGGGAGATCGTGATGCCGATCCTCGAGGTTTGGACCTCGATCAAGGATCGCACGTTTCCCAATTATGCCGCCGGCAGCGAGGGTCCGGCAAACTCGCACGAGCTAAATCCCAATTGGCGCCCCTTATGAGCCTCAACGTCAACGAGATCCTCGGCGAGCTCACGAAGGATCGCAAGGATCGCGTCGGCGTCTCGGCCACTACGCTCAATTTGGTGGCGTTCGTGGAAGACGCGGCGCTGCTCGGCTGGCTCAAAGAGCGCATCGATGCGATCGCCCAAAAGCATCCTTCGCGCACCCTCGTGCTGGATGCGACCCATACGGACTCCACCCACGCGGTACACACCGAGGCCAAAGACGTCGGAGACACGTTGTCGACCCATGCCGAGGCGATTGAGTTGGGAGTGGCCGGCGTTTCGGCGGAATCGCTCGCCTCGATCGTTCGCGCGCTCACGGTTCCGAACGTGCAGACGGTGCTATGCTGGGCCGGCTCGCACCTCGCCGGCGACATGCGCTTTCGCCAGCTGACGTCGATTGCAAACAGTTTGGTGCTCGACTCTTCGCGCGTGGACGCGACCGCGCAAACGCTGTACGAACTCACCGACTGGATGGCGGGCGGCCACCATCCCGCCGTTCGCGATCTCGCGTACATGCGTCTGGGTCCGTGGCAAGATATGATCGCGCAGTTCTTCGACGAAGCGGATTTGGCCGGTGAGCTCGCTTCGATTTCACGGGTTACGGTGGCCGCCGGGTCGCAGGCCGAGGCGTATTACCTCGTCGGTTGGCTCGCGAGCCGTCTCCAGTGGCATGCGCGCGGCGCGGCCGAGTTTTGTAATTCGCAAGGACAAATCATCGCAGTCGCGTTCGAGGAACAGGGCGGAGCGCGACGCGTCCGCCGCATCGCGCTGGAAAGCGGGCACTCGACGTTCACGGCCGAACTGCAAAAAGATTCGCCCGATCTCGTGTGTTTGCGCGTCGAAGGAAAGAAGGCGCGCCCGCAACGCTGCGCCCCGTTGCACGACATCGACGTCGTTTCGCTTATCGAGGAGGCCATTCTCGTGCCCGACGGCGGCAACCTATTTCGCGAATCGCTGGCTACCGCACGCGCGCTGCTGGAAGAACGCGGGAGCTCGTCCTGAACGGGCGCAATCGCGGCGAGCTGAAAATCTACGAGGGCGCAGGCGAACTCGCGACGGTGCTCGCCGATATTTTCGTCAACACGGCCCAGAGCGCGATCGCCGAGCGCGGCGCATTCTCGGTCGCGCTTGCGGGCGGATCGACCCCCAAAGCGGCGTATGCGCTGCTCGCGCAAGAACCGCGCCGGATGCAAGTTACGTGGAAGGACGCCTTCGTCTTTTTCGGCGACGAGCGTTGCGTGCCACCCGATGATGCCCAATCGAATTACGCCATGGCTTCCGGCGCATTTTTACGCGACGTGGGTATTCCCGAACCGAACGTGCATCGCATGCGCGGCGAGGACGAACCTGCCGCGGCGGCGGCGAGCTACGCGCGCATCCTACGCGACGATCTCGGCGACCTACCTCGATTCGATCTCATCCTGCTCGGCATGGGCCCGGACGGTCACACGGCCTCGCTCTTTCCCGGCGCCGATCCTCTGACCGATGATGCGCAATTGGTTCGCGCACCCTACGTCGAGGCCGCCGGCATGTCACGCCTAACCATCACCCCGCGAGTCATCAATGCGGCGCGTCGCGTCGTGATTGCAACCGAAGGCCTGCAGAAAGCGCCGGCGCTCGCAGCGGTGCGCGATGGAGCGTACGACCCGATACGGTATCCGATTCAAATCGTCGCCCCGACTGATGGGCGGCTGACGTGGATTGTCGATACCGACGCGGCCTCCGAACTCAAAGCGTAAGCGTGCGAGGGTCGTCGTTCGCCGCGCTTGACATGGAGCGTGGCGCGGCGGCCCTCAACCGCGTCTTTGAAGGCTACGTCGTCCCGATTCAGTTTTCAACCGCGCAATTTGCATTGCATGTCGAGGCCAACGATATCGCTCCGGACGCATCGCCCATTCTCTTGGACGACGACGGAGAGATCGTCGCTGCCGGCACGCTTGCGATCCGCGGCGATTGCGGTTGGATCGGCGGTTTCGGCGTAGCGCCGCCGTTCCGCGGACGAGGTCACGCAACACGCTTGCTGGCGGACCTGATCCAAATCGCGCGCGAACGAGGGTTGGCGACGGTCGCACTCGAGGTGCTCGAACAAAACGAAGCGGCGATCCGCACGTACGAGCGAGGCGGATTTGGATGCCTCCGGTCGCTCTTCTCGTTTCGCGTCGAACAGGCAAACCCATCGATGCGCCCGATGGCCGCGTATGCGGACGCGAATCGTTTTATCAACGTCGTGCGAGCGCCGCGGTCCTGCTGGCAACGCGCGGCCGAATCGCTCGCACGCATGCCGTCCCTGCACGCGATTGAATCCGGCGCGGCCTTCGCCGTGTTCCGGCACAACGGAATCGAAGCGCAGATACTTTCGCTGCGCGCCGCAAGCGAACGCGACCTGTCGCTCTTAGCGGCCGGAATCGCCGAAAACGCCGGCGTATCGCGCGTCACGCTCTTCAACGAACCCGACGGCAGTTCGATCCTCGACTTCGCCCGGACTCTCAACTGGACCCCGACATTCACCCAACACGAGATGCAGATCGACCTCCAGTCACCCTGACCCCGCTCCGTCACCCTGAGCCTGTCGAACGCCCCCCGTCACCCTGAGCCTGTCGAAGGGCGCACAAGCTCAGCATGACGGAGTGCGGTTATTTTACCGGGCAGCTTCCTGAGTTTACGACGACCTTTTTGAACGCGGGGATATCGGTTGTGGGAAATGGGGTTTTGCCCCCTCCCGACGGCGTCACGCAATCGGATGCGAGAATGTAGGCCATGATTGCCGCGTATTGATTGGGCTTCAACGAACCCGGAGCGCTCAGCGGCATTTGCTGGGTGACGATGGTTCGGATCTGCGAGACGTTGAGATTCGCATGTGCGAACGAGCTTCCGCGCAATGCCGGGGCCGAAACGCCTTGCAATTGCGCGCCGTGGCACGACGAGCATTGCTGCGCGTAGAGCGACTTACCCGTTTGCACCTGCGCCATCGTGTACGGCACCGAACCCGACGCAGCGGTCGAGCCCGCCCCCGTGCCACTCTCGGTTTTTGCCGGGGCGTTGCTCGCCATCGCTACGGCCGGTTGCCCGGCAGAATCGTTCATCGTCACGTGCGACGCGTCGAGCGCGTACGCGACGACGCGGCTGCCCTGTGTTTTGGGAACGTTGGGGGTCTTTTGATTGCCGCCCTCACCGGCAACGACCGCAAGGTACTCGGTACCGCCGACGCTATAGGCGGAGATCGGGGCGACGATCGACGACCCGGCATCGTCGTGCCAGAGTTCCTTACCGGTTGCCGTATCGAAGGCATACAGACGGCCGCGCACGTCACTCGTAAACGCGAGCCCGTTTTTCGTTATCAGGACACCGCCCTGACCCGAAAACGGAATGGCGTTGCGCCATTTTATTTTGCCGGTCTTCATATCCACCGCAGTCACGAACCCCGTCGCGACGCGGCGTTTGGGAAGCGGCCCGGCGGAGTACGGCTGACCCGCAACGTACGCGACGGGGCCCGTCGTCGTAACTTTCCAAACCGCGCACTCTTGCGTGCTCGGAATAATGAAAACGTTGGCGCTCGGATCGTAGGAACCGCCGTTCCATTCGATGCCCCCTCCGTGGTTGGGGCATGCGTACGTGCCTTTGAGCGTCGGAACCGTCGTCATGATGCCCTGTTGATTGCTGACGGCCATGCGATAAACGGGTTTCCCGGTCGTGCGATCGAGCACGACGAAATCCCCGGCTTTGTCTCCGGATGCGAGCAAATGGCGCGTTCGTCCGTTCACGGTCGCGTCGAACAAGACCGGCGGCATCGACGGGTCGGCATCGTGCGTATCGTTTTGAAGAACTTGATAGTACCACTTGAGCTTTGGCTGCGCGCCCGAGATATCGAGCGCGACGATCGAATCCGAGTACAGATCTTTGCCCTTGCGTCCGGCGAGCGTTAGATTGGGTCCGGCATTGCCGGGCGCCACATAGAGCGTGTCGGTGTTTTGGTCGATCGAGAGACCGGCCCAGACCGCCGCGCCGCCGTGCTTCCACGAGTCACCCGGCCACGAATTGTGATTGGCCTCGCCCGGTTGCGGAACCGTGTTAAAAGTCCATTTCTTCGACCCGTCCGCAGCGGCAAAACCGTTGACGGTACCCATGCTGCCCAGGTCGCCGCCCGAGGTTCCCACGACCACGGTATCCTTGTAGACGTATACGGCCGTCGAATACCAGCTATTGGACGTGTCCCGGCAGGCGGCTACGTCGTAAACCTGTTTGCCGGTGGCCGCGTCGAGGGCGATGAGGCGGCAGTCGGCCGTAACGATGAACACTTTCCCGTCGGCCAATCCGACGCCGCGATTGACCGCGTATTGCAACTCGTACGACGGTGAATACGGAAACGCCCATTTTAACGTTCCGGTTTTGGCGTCGAGCGCCACCACGTTGTCGTGCGGAGTGGAGACGTACATAGTGCCCTGCGAAATCAAGGGCGACGCCTCCTGTTCGCCGTCGTCCGCAAGGCTCGTAATCCAGGCTTTGTGCAGATGCGAAACGTTGGCTTTGGTAATCGCGGCTAGCCCAGTCAAACGATTCCCCGCATACGTCTTGCCGGGCACGATCCAGTCGGCGTCGTCGCCGGCAGCATGCAACAGCGCTTGCGAATCGACCCGGCTCGTCGGGCTGCCACCCGGCGTCCCGGTCGCGCCCATGCTGGTGGTGCTGGTGTTATTCTGTGATCCCGAGCAGGCTGCGAGCAATGCACACAACGACAATGTCGTAAGCGCGACCATCGCCTTGGAAGGCCCCATAGTCTTTCCTCCACTTCGTCCCGAGCTTGGTTACTTCGCTTCCTATTCCCCAAAAAAAAAGACCCACGCACCTGCGCGGGTCTCTCTGACTGGGCGACGCACCGCCGTGCGTCGGGAGCTTTCTATTTGTCGGAGCGGACGTCGCGCTTGGCGCGGTCGATTCCGGCCTGTACTTCGTTCTTGGCCTCGTTTCCGACCGATTCCACTTTTTGACCGGTCGTCATGGTATCGCCAGTCTCCGCTCGCCGCTGCCGTTCGCCTTCGGCCTGCGCTTTATGCGACTCTTCGCGCACGCCGTCGCGCACGTTCTTCGCAGCGTCGCCCACCGAATCGGCGGCATTGGCCAGGTCTTTTTTAATATCCATAGTCGCCAAAGCGTACCCGTCTCGCGGCCCCGCCAAACGCCCTTGGCGCTAAGCGACCAAGCCGCGCAAGGGCCGGGTGTTCCAGCGCTCGAGTTCGCGCGAGTACAGTACGGCACTGCGCTCCTGCAACTTCTGTTGCGCGACTTTGGAGGCGCGCACTCGGATTTCGTTGCTTTGTTTGTTTTTCATCGATTGAGTGCTCCTTCTCCCACCGTAGTGAGATCGACATGGTTTGCGCTGAGAATCGCGCCGGTCGCGCGTTCCAATTCGACGACCGCCTTGTTGAGATCGGTCTGCGCCTGCAGTTCGCGTCCGCGATTGTCCGCAAGTTCGACTTGGCGTTGCAGTACGAGAAAGGTCGTGGATGCGCCGTTGCGAAACCGGCGCTGCTCGCTTGCGAGCACCGCCGCCGAAGCCTGCCGTGCCGAGCGGGCTGCGATCAACCGGTACTGCGCGCTCTTATATGCTTGTAACGCATTGCGAACCTCAACCGTCACGCGTTGGACGACACTGGCCTCTTGCAACTGCGCGGATCTCTCTTGCTCGCGCGCGATCGCGAGGTTCGCCTTCGCGGTGCGGTTGCCGAGCGGTATCGACACCAGCACGCCGGCAGAATACGTCGGAAATCTGTTGCTCGTCAGGTTCTTGATGGATTGATCCAGGTTACCAATGAGGTATCCCGGCACGGGCTGATTGGAAGGCGTCAGGAATGGAATCTGCTGATTTGCCGGCAGTTGCTTATCGACCGCGGTAATCAGGGCGTCGATCGCCATCACCTGTTGCGCCGTGCTCTGCGCAAAAGGACTTGCGTTCGGATCGGTGGGAGTGCCCGCGAATCCGTTACTGCTGTAGCCGAGCCGCAGGTCGACTTGCGGTTTGAGCTGATTCTGCGCATACGTCAGATTAACGTCCGCATTGCGCCTGGCGTCGGCAATCTGCGCGATCTCGGGCCGGTTTTTTAATGCTTGTGTAACGAGATCGGCCAGCGACGGCTGCCGGGGAAGCTGCAGGACCGGCGTGGTCGGCACGAGATTCGCCGTCCAAACCGGATCCGCCGGATTCGACAGGGTAAGTTCCTTTAGCGCGTTTTGCAGGCTCGACACGCGTTGCAGCGCCGAGAATACGTTGTCTTGGAAGACGTCGACCTGCGTGTTGGACTGCACCACTTCAATAGGCGCGTTGACCCCGCGTTTCGCCAGGCGCGCGTCGCTGCGCGATTGCGCGATCGCTTCGTTCAACGCATCTTCTTGGATCGCGACGGTACGCCACGCCGCGACCAGGTCCCAATACGTGTTTTGGACCTGCGCGATCGTGCTCGACACGGACTGCAGCGTTTGCGCGTCGGTGAGGTCTGCGTTGATTTGCGCCAGTTCGATCGCGCGGGTGGTATCGTTGACTCCGCGATTTCTTGAGAGCGGCTGCGTGAAGTTGACCGAAAAGATCGTAGGATAGGTCGGATTGAACGCATTGATGGTAGTATTGTCGTCGACCCGTTTACCCGAAACGTTGACTTGGAATTGTTGGCCGCCGGCAAGTTCGCCGCCAACGCCGGCTTGCACGCCGCCGCTCTTTTGCACGATCGGGCCGAAATTCGGGCCGGCGAAAAACGCGTTTGCCGGCGCCTGAGTCACGTATGTGTATTGCGGTTCGACGGAAAGCCGCACGTCGTACGCGCCACGCGCGGCTGCGATTCTGTAGGCCGCGATTCGGCGATTGGCCTGCGAAACCGCGAGATCGGGATTGCGCGCCAGCGCCATACCGATCGCATTGTCGAGCGTGATGCCGACGAACGGCCCTTGCTCGACACCCACCAGATTCGCCGACGGCGTCTCCAGCTGCGGCGCGCTATAGCCCGGCGCGATGTTTGGGACTTTCGGAAGGACCGGTATCGACGGCGGCGGCGGCATGCCGGGATGCGGCGAAGCGCCTCTTTGCTGCTGCGGCTGCGATGACGGTTGCGGTGCGAGCGAGCTTCGCGGAGCCGGCGTGCTCGCCGGCCGCGGCGACGGCTGCTGCGCGACTGCGGGAGCGGCGAAAAATGGACCGCAGGCGAGCAACGCGAGAGTGGTAATTGAACGACGAGTCACGATCACTCCTATTTATCAGCCGTCATTGGGCTAGTGCCGCTACGGGGGCGACGCATCAGGACGACCAGTGGTGCCAATACGATAGTGATGACTGCCACCAGCCGCGACGTGTCGGCGTACGAAAGCACGAGCGCCTGTTGGGCTACCATGCCTGCGAGATCGCGTAGTGCCCGCAACGAATGTTCCCCGCCGTTGGCCTGTAGGTATCCGAATACCGATTGCGCGTGCAAGGTTACGCCGCTCGAAAGCGCGTCTTGATGCTGCGTGACGCCGCGCACCAGCACCGTCACCAACACCGCCGTAGCGATACTACCGCCGACTTGACGCGCGAGATTGAAGAATGCCGACGCCGCGGCTACTTCACGCGCGGGGACCGCGTTGAGCACGGCCATCGAGAGCGGTACGAAGATTTGCGAGAGTCCCAGACCGCTGATGACCAGCGACGCGAAAAATGTCCAGAAGCCGGCGGTGGTGGTAGTCACCTGCGCCAACATCCAATTGGAAATACCGAGCAAGACGAATCCGATGAAAATCATCCAGCGAATATCGACTTTGCCGCGGCCGGCGATGATGGCGGTCACCGGAGTAAGCAACGCGATCGCAAGTGCGCGCAGCAATATCGTCTCGCCTGACATCGTCGCCGTAAAACCGAGCGAGTTTTGCACGTACTGCGGCAGGATGAGGACCGATCCATACAGGCTCGCGCCCAGAACCGCTCCCAGCAGGCTCCCCGCGACCACTGCCCGATGCCGAAGCACGTGGAGATCGACGACCGGAATCTTCGAGCGCAGCGTCCACACGACAAACGAGACCAATCCCGCGAGCGCCAGCGCCGCAAAGATGCGGATGTTCGGATCGGCGAACCAATCGTACTGCTGGCCTTGGTCCAGAACGTATTGCAACGAGCCCAGGCCGGTCGCAAGCAATCCGAGTCCCACCCAATCCAATTTTTTATTTTTTTGCGCGGCCGCTGGGTTGCGCAACACGAAGTATACGGCGACGGCTGCGACGATTGCGATTGGAATGTTGATGAAGAACGTCCAGCGCCACGACAGATTGTCGGTAATGATGCCGCCAAGCAACGGCCCGAGCGTCGGCCCGACGATCACGCCAAGCGAGAATATTCCTTGAGCTTTGCCTTGTTCCGGGAGCGGGTAGGTCTCGCGCAGGATCGCCTGGGACGTTGAGATCAATCCGCCACCGCCGACGCCTTGTACGATCCTCCAAAACACCAATGCGCCGAAGCTTCCGGCAAGTCCGCACATCGTCGAAGCCAGCGTAAAGATGACGATCGATGTCAGGTAATACGCGCGCCGCCCGAAGCGCGCTTGCAGCCAAGGGGTGATGGGGATGATGACGACGTTCGCGATGATGTAGCCGGTAACGATCCAAGCACCCCGGTCGACCGATACGCCGAAGTTCCCCTGGATGTTCGGCAACGCGACGTTGACGATCGTCGTGTCGACGACCTCGAGCATCGTGGCCGTGATGACCGCAAGGGTCACGACGGTGCGCCGCCAACCGTATTCGATGACGCTGTCGTAGGCTGTCACGGCCGGCCTTAACGGACCTTGACCGCGGCTTCTACCGACATACCCGGTCGCATCGGATACCGGGTAAAGTCGACATTCTTAAACTCGATCTTGACCGGTATGCGCTGCGTCACTTTGACGAAGTTGCCGGTCGAGTTCTGCGCCGGAACCAGCGCGTAGGTGCCCTGCGAGGCGGGATTGATCGACTGCACGACGCCTTGGAACGTCTGACCCTTATACGCGTCGACCTTGACGTCGACGGTTTGGCCGGGGCGCATGTCGCCGACTTGCGTCTCTTTGAAGTTCGCGATTACGAAGACTGCGTTGGGGATCTCCGTCAACAGCGACATGCCGGGTTGCACGGTCTGTCCGACTTCGACGTTTTTCTGCCCGATGGACCCGTCGATCGGTGCGTAGATCTTCGTGTATTTGAGATTCTGCTTCGCGATGTCCAGGGCCGCGCGTTGAGCCGCGATCTGCGCGGGGCCTTGCGCCTGCGTCAGTTTTCCTTGAGCGGTCTGCAGGCCGCCCTGCGCCGCGCCCACGCCGGCAACCGATGCCGAGACTTTCTGCTGCGAGGCGTTGAGATTGGCTTGCGCGACGTTGATGTTGTCGAGGGCGGCGCGATACTGCGACGCGGCCGCGGCTTCGGCCGAACGCGCCGCATCGAGTTGTTGCGCAGGCAGATCGCCGGTCGAGACGAGCGACTGCGTGCGCCGCAGGTCCGCTTGCGCGCGCGAAAGCGCGGCCTGCGCGGCGGGCAATTGTGCCTGGGCCGCTCGTACTTGCGCCACGGATGCATCGACGCCGGCCTGCGACAGCGGAATCTGCGCTTGCGCGTTGCTTATTTCCGCGCGCGCCTGCGCGATGCCGCCGGAGCCTTGTTGCACGCCCGCCTGTTGCGTCTCGAGCGCTACCTGCAGGTTTGCCTGCGCCTGTCGGACCTTCGCCTGTTCGTCGACGCTGTCGAGCGCGAGCAAGAGTTGACCCTTGCGCACGTGCTGATTGGTATCGACTAAAATCTTGTCGACGCGCTCGCCGATCTTGCTCGTAACGTCAACGGTGTTGGCATCGACGCGCGCGTCGTCGGTCGACTGATGAGCCCGCGCGTAGGTGAAGTATTTGATGCCGAAAATCAACAATGCGACGATCGCAATAGCCGCTACGATCGTACCGATCGTGCGCTTTACCGGGCTGGACCGCTTCGCCGCCGGTTCGTCCGGCACGTGTGCTTCGCGACCGACGCCGTTGGAATGCGGCGCCGAGGTCGTCTGCTTTTCTGCCTCGCGCGAATCCATCACTTGCTCCTTACACCATTTAAAAAAACGTTGACTTGAAATGCGGTTTGATCGTCCGGATCCATCGGAGTCGCCTCGCGAAACTTCTTGCGTCCGATCACGCGCGCGAAGAACATCGCCATGAAAAACCGGGCCAGCCAAATCGGATCACCGCGCAGCTCACCCGTCTGCACGCGCCGCGCCATATATTCGACGATCACTTGGTGGATCGCGTAGGGCGCGCGCCACGCCTGATCCGCGACTCCGAACTCATCATCTTCTTCCGAGAGCGACATAATGATGAGGTCGCGCACGTTTTCGATCCTTCCGAGCAGCGCCCGGCCGATCTCGCGCAGGTCTTCTTCCAGGTCGCCGGAGAGATCGCTAACCAGGCCCTGTAACTCGACCGCACCGCAAAAGTGTTGCGTGCAAGCCATGATCAAGGCATCTTTATTTCCGAAGTGCCGGAAGAGCGTCGCTTCGTTGACGCCCGCGCGTTCGGCGATCTCTCGAGTCGTCGTACCCCGCCGCCCCTTCTTGGAAAAGAGTTCGCGCGTAGCCCCGAGGATGCGCAAGCGCGTCTCCTCGGGCGACGCCGAGCGCGTCGCGTCCGCTTTGGTGGGGCGTTCGGCTTCCAGCATTATTTCCTCGCGAAGACGGCGTCGTCGACCGCGACGTTGGTGCGATATTGAGCGTAGCTGGCATCGGCAACGGCGCGAACGTGCGGGATGTGGATTTCCGCATGTTGCGAGGCGATGACAGTGTATGGCCCTTCGCCCTTAAAAGTCTGCGTCATCGTTATCAGGCCGCCGTTGGTGTAGTGCCATTCCATCTGCAGTACCTGATAGGTTGACGGATCGACGTAGGCGACGGTGTAGTCGAGTTGATCGCTATGCACCTTTTTCGTCATCCGCAGCGTAATGGCCGGGCGGCCGTTGAGGCTCTGGCGCCCGTCGACGGCAAGATTCTGATCCTTTTCCCACGATGCGGGGTCGCCAATAGCTGCGAACAACTTCTGGAAGCCCTTCGCATAGCTCGGGACCCGATCGAAAACCACCTCGTAGTTGTTCGGACGCTTGAAGTAGGACGTTCCGTCGAGCTTGGGCGAGAGGAAGGGGAAATTCAACATCCGCACGTCCACGTGGACGCGAGCTTGGAAAGAGCGCAGCGACGGATTGGACGCTAGCATCTTTTGGATGACTGCGTGCGCCTCCGGAGGCGCTGCCTGCGCACCGGACGGAGCCGCCCCGAACGAGAGCAGCCCGGCAAAAAGCGCGACCGCGATTCGGCGAATCATGCCGCCACCCCCGCGGGGCTCGCGATCGTAAAGACGCGATCGAGAGCCGTAACGCCCAGCGTGCGCTTGAGATCGTCGCGCGTCACGCGCAGCATCAGTTCGCCGCCGGCGTCACGCACGCGGCGCAGCAGCGTAATGAGGCCACGAATCGCGCCGACATCGAGTGACGGGAGACCGTCGATATCCAAGGTTAGACGCGGCTCGCCCGCTTCCAATGCCGTCAGGAGCCGCTCTTGAAGCGCTTCAACCGACGTTTCTTGGGAGTCCGTGTAGGTAAAAATTGAACTATTCATGGTCCTTTTGTGCTCGTTTTGTCGTGCAAGTATGTACTTGCACGCGGATAGTAGCATACCAATGGGATAGATGCAAGTACTTACATGCATGTGAGATTTTACGCCACCTTGGCGCGCTCTCGGGACCCGCCGCCCGCCATTGGGAGCGGCCGGTAGCCGGGCAACGCGACCAGGCGGGGGCCTGTCGGCGCGGGCGCCGGTTTCTTCAGTAGAAAAACGAGCGGGACGCAGAGGAGAGTTGCCACCGCCAAAAGCCGTGAGGCGTCCGCCAGGCCGAGGACGGTCGCCTGGCGCTGCACGATCTGGCCGAGTGCTCCGAGCGATAATGGCCCGTGAACCGCGACGAAATTATGAATTGCGGGACGAGACCAGGTGACGGCGGCCTGAAGCGCCGCGGCGTGGTTCGCAGAAGCGCGATCGGCATAAGCGATGATGACGGCGGCGCCGGCCGACGCGCCTATTTGCTGTGCGAGCCGAGTCAACGCGATTGCCGCGGGCATGATGGACGGCGAAACCGTGCGCAGCAGCGTCACGTTGAGCGGGACGTAGATCAGCGACATTCCGACGCCTCCGAGAATCTGCGTCGAGACGAACGTGCCGAAATCCGCAATCGCCGTCATCTGCGCCGACTGCCACCAGGTTGCGATTGCGAAAACGACGATACCCAGTGCCGCTATCGCGCGCAAGTCCAAACGTGGCCGCGATACCAGCCACTGCGTTGCCGGAAACATAACCACCATTGTGGCAGCTCGAACCATCATGAATTCGCCGCCGAGCGTCGTCGTGAATGCGAGAACGGATTGGGTGAAGAGCGGTTGCACGACGAAGAGACCGAAAACCGAAAGAGCTTGCAAGAAATTGATCGCCGACGTGGCCCAGACCGCCCGCTCCCGAAACACACGCAACGCCACCGCAGGGGTCGCAGTCCCGCGCAACTCCCACCACACGAATGCGCCGAGCGAAGCGAGCGCGACGAGGATTAGCGTGACGATGGTGGAGTCGTCGAACCAACCGGCGCGCTCACCCTGTTCGAGCACGTAGACCATCGATGCGAGTCCGGCGGCGAGCAACACGATACCGGGGCCGTCCGCGCGCACTGGTTTAGGAGCCTCGGCATCGCGTAAATAGGTCCACGCGAGCGCCGCGGCAAGCAGCCCCGGCAGCACGTTGATAAAAAACACCCAACGCCACGAGAGGTTGTCGGTAAGCACTCCGCCCAGCGTCGGACCGATGGTCGGCCCGACGACGATCGCGAGCGCGAAGAGCGACTGGCTCAATGCGAGTTGCGCCGCCGGAAACGTATCGCGCATGATCTGCTGCGACAACAGCATGATGCCGCCGCCAAACAGGCCCTGCAAGAGCCGGAACACGATCTCGGTTCCCACGTCCGTCGCGAAACCGCACAACAGCGACATGGCGGTAAAACCCGCTACGGCAATGACGAAGTAGCGCCGTCGGCCCAAGCGCGTCTGGAGCCACGGAGCCAGCGGTATGACCACGACGGCCGCGACGATGTAAGCCGTGATGAACCAGGTGCCTTCGTCCGCGGACGCTCCCAAACTGCCGTCGATCGTAGGCAGCGACACGTTCACGATGGTCGTGTCGGCAAGTTGCAAGAGGGCGGCAAGCATCGCCGCGCCGGCGACGGCAATGCGTCGCCAGCCGTATTCAACGACTTCAGACATCGGGTACTTCCTTGAAGCGAGGGAGGCAGCCGCTCGAGTATGGCTATCGGCGCGGCCTTGTGATACAGTACAACGAGCGTTGTACCGTCGAAATATGATAGTACAATGATTATTTGACTGTCAAGGGGTCGCACTACTATTAAAATGGCTGCCGGGCAAACCACGCCGGTCCTTCCGAGTCCGGATCTCGAGAACGTGTCGCTGGCCGACGTGCTGGCCGCTCTTGCCGATCCGACGCGTCTGGATTTGGTGCTCCTGCTGGCAAAACGCCGCGACGCCACTGCGATGTGTTCGCGCATTCTCGAGACGCTCGACCTGGCAAAGCAAAACTTCAGCCATCACGCCAAGGCCTTGCACGCCGTAGGCCTGATCGAGGCGTGGTATGTCGGACGCAATAAATACGTCCGGTTGCGTCGCGACTTCGTCGACAAACGATTCCCTGGATTGCTCGATGGGGTGCTGAAGGCAGCGCGACGCTGAGCGGGAACTCCGCTGCCGTATGCTGACCCAAGACGCAGTTCTGCGCGCCGCCGAACGCGCGGGCTTGACGCCACGCGCTCTGGTCATAAAACGCCTCGACTCAAGCGACGGTCCGGTCATCGAGATCGACCCGCATCGCTACCTCTATCCCGCGAGCATGATAAAGGTACCGCTGTCGCTTGCAACGCTCGCGCTCGTGCAGGCGGGCGATCTACGCTTGGACGATGCCTACGAGGTCACGCAAGCCAACATGACGGCCAACGACAAGCCCTCGCCGATGGTGCCGGGCTATAAGGCACGGCTGCGGCAAATCATTGGGCTTGCGATCACGATATCCGATAACGTTGCGACGAACATGCTCTACGACATCGCCGGCCGCGAGCGCGCCACGCAGATCGTTCAACAACGTTATGGATTGAACGACACTGCTTTTTACCGCAAGCTTTCAGGAAGCGAACCGCTCATCCACGACCCGGCGTGGGACGGGGTTCATCGCAACGTGCACAGCGCGGGCGACTCCGCGCGCCTGTTCGAATCGATCGCCCGCGAACGCGTTCCGTTTGCGCACTTCCTTCGCGAGACGCTCGGAGCGCAACAATTCAACAACAAGTTGAACGCGGGACTCTATCCGGGCGACCGCTTCGCGCATAAAACCGGGGACACGGACGAAGTGACGCACGACGGCGGAATTCTTTACACCGAATCCGGCGCGTCGTACGTCCTCGTCGTCTATACCGGCCTCGAAGGAAACGACCCGAACAACGCACGTTTCGGCCCCTTCATGGCCGAGCTCCGAAGCGAGCTATAGCGCCCTTCGACAGGCTCAGGGTGACGGGGTTCGTACTTCGACACGCTCAGGGTGACGGGGGTTCGCACTTCGACACGCTCGGGGTGACGGGGTTCGTACTTCGACAGGCTCGGGGTGACGGGTTCGTACTTCGACAGGCTCGGCATGACGTCTGTCACCCTGAGCCTGTCGAAGGGTCGATGGGCGGGCTACGTTGCCATCGGTTCGGGGGTGCCCGTCATCATCGACGAGTCGTGCTTGTGGTGGCTCGCGCCGGCGCCCGCCGCATGATAGCCGGCAGCGGTTGCGGCACTCGGGCACATATATTTTCCGTTCTT
>DATBTT010000073.1:0-27320 GCA_036559125.1 Vulcanimicrobiaceae bacterium | reverse complement strand
GCAAACGTTCGACTAGACGCCTCTCATGTGTACCTCCGCCAGAATTAGACCCGAGCTTTGAATGTCGCTGACTGGCAACTGGGATATTTAGAGCAGTCCGCGTTCGCGTGCTATTGCAATGGCTTGGGTGCGGCGTTGGGCGCCGAGTCGTCCGAAGATGGATGAGAGATGAAATTTGACCGTGCGTTCGGAGAGCTGCAGATGTAGGGCGATTTGCGCGTTGGTCAGACCTTCGGCGGCCAGGCGCAACACCTCACGCTCTCGCGGCGTCAAGCGATCGGTTTGCACGGCTAGCGGCGCGTTAACGTTGCGGCCGAGGTACGTGCCGTCCTCGAGAACGATGCGTATCGCGCCGGTCAGTTCGTCGGCCGGTGCTCCTTTTAAGACATACGCGCGCGCGCCCGCAGCAAGCGCGGCGCCGACGCGCTCTTGACCGGCGTACGCCGAAAAGATCACGATCCGCGCGTCGGGGAATCGCTCGCGTAGGTCACCTACTGCGCGCGCGCCGCCGACGCCCGGGAGTTCCCAGTCCAGCACGATGACGTCGGGAATGGGGTTGGGTTCTACCCGGTCGACGCTCGCAACCGCCCGAATGACGCGCATGTCGCTCTGAGCTCCCAACACTGCGACGATGCCGTCGCGGACGATAGGATGGTCGTCGACGATAAGAATCGCAATCATGTCGCGACCAGCGGTATCGCCGCTCGCACCTGCGTGCCGGCACCCGGGAGTGCGCGGATGGTTAACGTTCCGCCTAATTCGGCGGCGCGCCCGCGCATCGAGTTCACGCCCATGCGATTTCGCTCCGCTCCTTTCGTATATCCGCGGCCGTCGTCGCGAATCTCGAGTCGCAAACGTCCTCGCGAGCGCCGAACGTCGAGCCACACGTTCTTCGCTCTCGCGTGCTTGCGAACGTTGGTGAGCGCTTCTTGTACGATGCGATAGGCGGTGCGTTCGAGCGCAGTTCGCAACCCCTCCCCGTGGATATCAGCGTGCACGGGAACGCCGGTGCGCGACGTAAATTCGCGAGCCAAGTGCGCGAGTGCGGCCTCGAGCGGGAGGCCGCCTTGTGGGACTGCGTGCAACTCTTCGACGGATCGACGGGCGCGCTGCACGTTTTGCCGCGCTACGTCGAGCGCCGACTCAACGCGTTCGGCGGCCCGGACGTCGTCGTGGCGCAGATAGTGAAGCGCGGTTTCCAATTGAAGCGTGATGCCCGTCAGTTCTTGTGCGAACGTATCGTGCAGATCGCGCGCGAGTTCGGTTCGTTCGCGCATGCGGGCAATCTGCGCCGCCTCTTCGGCCAGCCGCGCGCGCTCGATGGCAATGCCCGCGTGATCGGCAATGGTTTGGAGCAGCTGCAGATCCGCTTTCCGAATCTTGCGAAACCCGGGCGCCGTAAGGTTCATTAAGCCGAGGTCGCGTTCGCCGAACCGCAACGCCACGCTCGCATGGTAGGCGATGCCGCGGGTCAAAGTCGTTTGGTTGCGGCGGACGGCGGGGAGCAGCCGGCTGCACTCGATCGAATCGACGTTACGCGTCGAAAAGTCGCCTGAGAGCAAGCTCTCGATGCACCAGCAAATCGAGCCGGTCATGCGAACGGGCTCTTGTAGAAACGGCGGAAGGTTATGCGATGCCGCGAGATAGAATCGGCCGCTGGCCTCATCTTTGAGCCAAATCCAGCCGGTCTCAAACCCGAGCAGGGCGGCCGACAGCGCAAGCGTTTTCTCCAGTGCGGGGCCAATTTCCGCGGACCGGTTGAGCGCTTCGCCGATGACCCGGAGGATATCGAGCACGC
The DNA here is from genome assembly GCA_036559125.1 of Vulcanimicrobiaceae bacterium. GTDB lineage: Bacteria > Vulcanimicrobiota > Vulcanimicrobiia > Vulcanimicrobiales > Vulcanimicrobiaceae > JALYTZ01. The sequence continues at coordinate 25,522 of DATBTT010000073.1, read as the reverse complement.
GCGCCGTGCGATGGTTCGTAGCTTGCATAGGCTCCGGCGAGCCTGCTACTTCACTCGCAAGACCACCTGCAGGTCTTACCGGCTTCAAGGAGCGCCGGCGTACCGTGAGCGAATGAGAGACCCATGCACGTCAGTCCCGATGCCATCAATCATTTTTTTGCGTCGATCGTCTGGATCGGCCTGATCGCAATTTTGATCGTACTATATGTCGCCACGCGGACTGCAGGTGCGCACAAGGCGCCTATCGGCAAGACCTATTCCTGCGCCGTCTGCGGGCGTCGCGGCGGCCACGAGCACATGGTTCCGGTCAACCAGGGCGGCTCGGTAGTGTGGTACTGCTCCAAACACGCCGCGTCGCACTAATCGCGCGCGACGCACCCTTGGTGCTGGTGCGTTTGTAAGCTTTCTTAGATTCGCCTCAGAACAACGCGCAAAACCGCAATGTAGCACCTCGAAAAAGATCCGGCGCCTGAGTTAAATCTGGACGACCTCGGTGATTTCGGGGACATCGGCGCGTACGACCGTTTCGATCGCGCCTTTGAGCGTCATCGTCGATGCGGGACATCCGCCGCACGCACCGAGCATCTGAACGAAGGCGGTGCCGTCTTCGACTTTGATGAGCCAAACCTCGCCGCCGTCCATTTGGATTCCGGGGCGAACCTTGTCGAGCGCCGAGTTGACGCGCTCTTCGATGGTCTGGGTGGTTATTGTCCGTAGCCTTTCATTAAATCGTGCATGCGGCCGCTCATGCCGAGCGCTTCGTCCCATGCGCGCTGCCACATGTTGCGTCCGAAGATCAAGCCGACGCAACCGGCTTCCATCGCAATCTGCGCTTTGTGGATGGTGTCGTCGTCGCTGGCCTTGCTGCCGCCCGAGACCAGCACGAGCGAGCGTCCGGCGGACTTCACGACTTTCGCGAGTCCCTCTTCCTCTGACAACTGCAGCGTGTTATATGGTTTCGGCATGTTGGCGGCGGTTGCGGCGTCCCACTTCGGCACGTTGAGCTTGATGACGTCGGCTCCGACTTCGCACGCAACGCGGGCCGCGTAGTCGATCGCGTACAACGAGTCGATGCCACCCTTGGCTTTGATGGCCGATCCGCGCGGATAAGCCCAGATCACGAGCGGCATGCCGTGACGTTCGCATTCATGGCGCACCTCGTTGCACTGCGCGATGTCGACGTCTTGCGCCGGACTCCCGACATAGAGCGTGTACCCCACGGCGTCGGCGCCCAGGCGAATCGCGTCTTCGACCGACGACGTAAGCGAGCTGAACGATTCGTCGTCGTTCGGCACGTTGGTCTTGCCGTTGAGCTTAAGTATGAGTGGAACTTTGCCGGCGTATGCCTTGTGATACTTTTCCGCCAGGCCGACGTGCAGCGCGATTCCGGAGAAATTACCGGCTACCGCCAAGCGGTAGATCCAGTCGGTGTCGATCGATTCGGGATTTGAAAAGAAGTCGATCGGTCCGTGCTCGAGCCCTTGGTCGATCGGCAGCAGCATGAGCGTTCCGTTGGCGGGACCGTGCTCGTACATCAAGCGGTGCAGTCTGACGCGCTTGCCCGTCGAGAGGTTCAGATCGTCGAACGTGGGGCGGCGAACGGTGGCTAACACGTGCGGAGTCTCCTTAGAAATAGCGATTGCGCCTACGGGCAGCGGCCTTCGGTCAGCAGCGGCCCGGCCCCTACGGGGGCGCGGGCGAGAGAAGGGGAATGAGCGCTGCCATGACGGCTTCGGGCATTTCCCCTTCGCTTCCGACGCGCTGTTCGGTTTTCCGCGAGAACGGTACGGTCGCGCCGTTGACCGATCTCGCGACGATTAGCGAGGTGCTGACCGAGCCCGGCACCTTTGTCTGGCTCGATACGGTAGACCCCGGCAACGGCGATCTGCGCGTTCTGCAAGAAGAGTTCGCCCTGCATCCGTTAGCCATCGAAGATGCGATCAAGGCCCATCAACGCTCGAAGATCGATGTTTACGACGACTGCTGGTTCATCGTCGTGCACGCCGTCGCGCACGGCGAGCACACCCTTACGCCCAGCGAGATCGCAATTTTCGCCGGAGAACGGTTCGTCGTCACCGTCCGGCACGCGCCCGCATATCCGTTGGAAGAAGTACAGCGCCGCTGGGGTACCATAACCTCGTTAAAACGCGACAGCGGCGCCCTCGTGTACACGATCTTGGACACGATCGTGGACGACTATTTCCCGGTCGTGGAAGCGTTTGAAGCTCGGGTGGAGGCACTCGAACATAACTTGTTGGCTCCCATTACCCGAAAGAGCACCGCGCGCGACGTGCTGACCGACATTTTAGACGTCAAGCAAAAGCTGCAAACCATGCGCCACATCGTCGCGCCGGTCAGCGACATCGTCGCTCGCATCGTGCGCAGTGACGTGCGTATTTTTGGCGAAGACGAAACGATGTACTATCGCGACGTGCAGGATCATGCGCTTCGTTTGCTCGACAGGGTTGACTCGCTGCATGAAATGCTCACTGCGTCGCTGTCGATCCATTGGTCGGTCGCGGCAAACCGGCAGGCCGAAGTCTCGAAGCAGTTGACGGTTATCGCGACGATTTTTCTGCCGTTGAGTTTTATCACCGGGTTCTTCGGGCAAAACTTTGGCTTTCTCGTCAATCACATAACGGATCGCCGGGATTTTTTTCTGCTCGGCATCGGCACCGAGATCGTCGCGCTGTTGCTTTTGATTGCCTATTTCGCGCGCAAGCGTTGGGTGTAAAACGAATGACGGATTCCTCATTGAATATCGGCTTTATCGGCGTCGGCGCGATGGGCGAACCGATGGCTCGTTCGCTGCGGCGCGCCGGCTTTGCGGTTACCGCCTGCGCGCACCGCAATCGGGCGCCGATCGAGAGACTGGCAAACGACGGCGTCCGCGAAGCGCCCGACCCGGCCGGGGTGGCGGCGCAAAGCAACGTTGTGATCACGTGCGTGCCGGACGCGCCGCAGGTCGCGGAGGCGTTGTTCGGCGCCGGCGGCGCGATGGGCGGTGCGACCGCTCCAACAACCTTCATCGACATGTCGACAATTTCTCCGGTAGCGACGCGAGACTTCGCCTCGCGATTGGGCGAAGGCGGCCATCGGTTCGTGGACGCGCCGGTCAGCGGCGGGCCGGTACGGGCAAACGACGGCACGCTCACCATTATGGTGGGAGCCGACGCGGACGACTTCGCCCGGATCGAGCCGATCTTGAAAGCCATGGGAACGCCCTATCACCTGGGCGGCGTCGGACTCGGGGAAACGGTAAAGCTCGTCAACCAGCTGATGATCTCGACGATCATGCTTGCCAACGCGGAAGCGCTGAGTTTCGCAAAGAAAGCCGGCGCCGATCTGGAAGCGGTCCGCAAAGTCATCGCGACCGCAACGGGTTCCAACTACATCCTGGAGAATTGGTTGCCTAAAACCTGGTTTGCCGGCACGTTCGAAGGTGGCTTCGCTTTGGATCTCCTACGCAAAGACCTGGCGGCGGCACTCGATGCGGCGCGTGCGACGAAGCTGGCGCTTCCCGTCTCCGCGCTCGCGTATCAACTGTACACTCTGCAATCGGCTGAAGGGGATGGCGCTCGTGACTACAGCGCCGTCGCAAAATTCTATGAACGCATCGCTGCAGAATAAACGGGGCACGTTCAACAAGCATCCCGACTTCAATAAGAAAATCCTCGTCGTCGACGATGAGGCCGCCATCTTGCAGACGTTACGCTATAATTTAGAACGCAGCGGCTACACGGTCTGCACGGCCAGCGATGGCCGCACCGCGATTGCGATGGCGCAACGCGAGGCGCCCGATTTAATCGTGCTCGATATCATGTTGCCGGTACTCGATGGCATCGAGGCTTGCAAAGAAATCCGCAAAACCAGCTCCGTGCCGATCATTATGCTGACCGCCAAAGACCAAGAAATAGACAAAGTCCTCGCATTGGAACTGGGTGCCGACGATTACGTCACCAAACCGTTCGCTCTTCACGAGTTCCTAGCGCGCGTCAAAGCCCGCCTGCGCCGCCAGACACCCATCGTCTCGCCCGACGATCGCGAGCACGCGATCTCGCTCGGCGGCATCGTTCTGGATCCGTCGCGCCAATCGCTTACCGTGCGCGGCACCGATGTCTCGTTGGCTCCCAAGGAATTCGCACTTCTGCGCGTGCTCATGGAGAACCAAGGCCGGGTGGTTACCCGTCAAACGCTGCTCGATAAAGTCTGGGGCTACGACTTTGAGGGCGAGCAACAGACGGTGAGCGTGCACGTACGGTGGTTGCGCGAAAAAATCGAAGAAGATTCGCGTAGCCCGCGACACATCATGACGGTGCGTAGCCGCGGCTACATGTTCAAGGAATAGTCATTCAACCCGAAGTCGTTGCCTTCGGCGCGCTCGTTATCGGCGTGGCGGCAGGATTTGCGCTGCGATCGCTTGGCGTGCAGCGCGCTCCCGAAGGTATCGATGATCGTCCGGCTCCGCGCGAGCGCGAGCGAGGCGGCGATCGGTTTGACGCGCTCGTGCGAGCGTTGCCGCTGGGCGTCATGATGCTCGATCGGCATACGCGCCTGCGTTTCACCAACCGCGCGTCGGCCGCCATTTTCGGTTTCGACATCACGCGCGTCGAAGGCGTGCACTTGATCGAAGCCGTACCATCGATCGAGCTCGAACGCCGCGCCGATGCCGCGCTTGCCGGCGAGGTGACGCTGGGGCCGCTCATCGTATCCGGTAAGACCGGTAACCGGCACTATGCGGTCTCGGTGTACCCGTTGACCGACGCGGAAGACCGAGTCAACGGCGCCCTTGTTTTAGCCGAGGACCAAACCGACGTACTCGCTCTCGAACGCGCGCGCCAAGAATTTCTATCGAACGTTTCGCACGAACTGCGCACGCCGCTTTCGTCGGTGAAATTGATGCTAGAAACGGTGCTCGAGTCTCCCGACGAAGAAGCGGGAGATATTTTCCTGCCGCAGGCTCTCGCGCAGGTCGATCGACTCGTCGCCCTCGTGCGGCGATTGCTCGAGCAAGCGCGGGCCGAGTCCGGCGCGATGAATCTGGACATCGCCGACGTCGACCTCGAAGCGGTAGTGCGGCCGATCGTCGCGTCGTTCGAGCCGCAAGCGGCATCCAAGAGCGTGACGCTGGAATTGCGGGCCGAGCGCCCCATCATTCTCGAGGCCGACGCGCAACGACTCTCACAAGTGCTGGTAAATCTCATCGACAACGCATTGCGCTTCACGCCGGTGGGAGGGTCGGTGCAGACAGCGATAGACGTGAGCGACGGGTATGCCGTCATTAACGTGAGCGACACCGGCATCGGCATTCCGTATAAGGATCTGCCCCACATCTTCGAGCGTTTTTACGTGGTCGACCGCTCGCGCGCGCGCGACATCAGCGGCGCGGGCCTCGGGCTTTCGATCGTCAAGCAGATTGTCGACGCCCACAATGGGACCGTAACGGCCGAGTCGATGCTCGGAAGCGGGACGCGTTTCACGGTACGGTTACCGGTGGCGCACGTCATTCGCGGCTGATTCGAAGCCGCGCCTTCTTAATGATCGAGTTCGACAGCACGGATCTTCTACTGCGATGCGATCTCGTTGCGTTCGTGGACGAATACTGCCGCAGTATGACGCTTGGCGAAGTGCGCGAGTGGTTCGAGGAGCCCTTCGACGGCGACTCGACCGACCTTAATATTCCTTAATATTGGGTTAAGGAAGCCTTACGAAGGCCTTGCGTACGATGGTGAGGCTTTGATCCCGAGTCGACCAGGCCGCGCGCACGCGCAAGAACGTATCGCCAAAGGTGCGCTTTTTTCTGCCAGCGCGCTCGTTATCGTTGCAATGGCGGCTATCGTCGGCTATCTGGCGTTTATGGGACTTCGGCTCTTTCTCCACGACGGCGTCTCGCCGATCACGTTCCTGTTTTCGCCGAACTTCAGCCCGGACGACAAACACCCGGGCGCCCTGGTCTTCATACTCGGCTCGCTCGCCGTTACGCTGTTTGCAATTTGCGTGGGCGGTCCGTTCGGCGTCGCAGTCGGGATCTTTCTCTCGCAACTCGCGCCCAAACGTTTGGCGTCGTTTATGAAGCCGGCCATCGAAATTCTCGTCGGGATTCCGTCGGTGGTCTACGGCTGGCTCGGCCTAACCCTCCTCGCGCCCGTAATCCGGCACCTCGGTAGTCTAACCGGATTCGGTTTATTGACTGCGGGCATCGTGCTCTCGATCATGATTCTGCCGACGGTTATAGCGCTCTCCGAAGACGCGCTGCGCGCCGTTCACCTTTCCATGAAGGAAGGCTCCATGGCCTTGGGTGCGACGCGTTGGCAGACGATTTGGAGCGTACTGCTTCCGTCGGCGCGCAGCGGCTTGATGGTCGCCGTTATTTTGGGGATCGCGCGCGCCATCGGTGAAGCGCTCGCGGTACAGATGGTCATCGGTAACAGTCCCGTGCTGCCCAAAGGTTTGCTCGCTCCAACGGCCGCGCTCACGACCGAGATCGTCACCGATATGGGAAGCGCTCAGCAAGGCACGGTGCTGTACGACTCGCTCTTTTCGATGGCGTTCTTGCTGTTGCTCATCGCAATGTGTCTGATTCTCGGCGTACGATACGCCGCTCGCCGGCGAGCGTGATGGTTACCGCACGCGCTCCTTCGATCGGTACCAGCGGCACCGCAGTGCGGCGGCGGTTGGTGGACTCGCTGATGACCGGCGTGCTTTGGGCGGCCGCCGTTTCGATCATCGTGCTGCTGGCGTTCTTTATCGGCTACATTTTGTATCTTGGCGCGCCGGCGATTTCGTGGCATTTCCTGACGGCGCCCCCCAGTGAGATCAGCGCCGGCGGGGGCATCGGCCCCGAGATTTTCAATTCGTTCTATATTCTCATACTAACGCTGGTCTTTACCGTTCCGATCGCAATGTCGGGTGGCGTTTACCTTCAGGAATACGCTCGACCGGGGCTGTTTACCGCTGCGGTTCAGTTTTGCGCCGAGTCGCTTGCGACGATTCCATCGATCGTGATGGGTCTGTTCGGCCTCGTTCTTTTCGTGACGGCGTTTCATTGGAAGTTCAGCGCGATCGGCGGTGCGCTGACGTTGACGATTCTCAACTTGCCGGCGCTCATGCGCGTTACGCAAGAAGCGCTCCAAACCGTGCCCGGTGCGTTTCGCGAGGCGTCGATGGCCCTTGGAGCGACGAAATGGCAGACGATTCGCCGCGTCGTACTTCCGAGCGCAATCGCCCCGCTTACGACGGGCATTGTGTTGATCGCCGGTCGCATTATCGGCGAAACGGCCGCGCTGATTTTTACGGCCGGGACGAGCGTCTCGCCGGGCAAGTCGGCGTTTGATTTCGGCCTCTTTCATACCGCCGAGACGCTCTCGGTCCACCTTTGGTACACTCATTCCGAAGGCCTGATCCCCGATGGGGTCAAGGTCGGCAACGGTTCGGCGTTAGTGTTGCTCGCCATGGTCTTACTTTTTAACATTAGCGCGCGGCTATTCGGGCGCGTACTCAGCAAACGCTTCACAGGGAAATGACCGCAATGCTCTACGCGGCCTCGAAGACGCCGGACGTCCTTCATGCGACAAAACTGCAGGTCGACGATCTCGACGTCTATTACGGCAGTTTTCAGGCGATCAAGCGCGCATCGATTAAAGTTGCCGAGAATAATGTTACGGCATTAATCGGCCCGTCGGGCTGCGGCAAGTCGACGTTTATTCGGGCGCTCAATCGCATGCACGATCTGGCACCCGACGTGCGCGTCGAAGGTACCGTTACTCTCGACGGCGAGAACATTTATGCACCGGGTGTGGACCCGGTTACGATCCGGCACCGCATCGGCATGGTTTTTCAACGCGCCAACCCGTTTCCGAAGTCGATCTTCGAAAACGTCGTGTACGGCCCGCGCATCCACGGGATCGGCAACCGCAAGGCACTCGGAGAGATAGCCGAGCGAAGCCTGCGCCAGGCGGCGCTTTGGGACGAGGTGAAAGACCGGCTCGATCGTTCGGCGCTCGATCTCTCCGGGGGCCAGCAGCAGCGATTGTGCATCGCGCGCGTGCTCGCCGTCGAGCCTGAAGTAATTTTGATGGATGAGCCGGCATCGGCGCTCGACCCGATTGCGACGAGCAAGATCGAAGACCTCATTGCGGAGCTGAAGAAAGAATACACGGTAGTCATCGTAACGCATTCGATGCAGCAAGCAGCCCGTATCTCCGATCACACGGCATTCTTCCTGATGGGCGAATTGATCGAAACCGGAAAAACCAGCGATATCTTCACCAACCCCCGCGACAAACGCACCGAGGACTACATCACCGGCCGCTACGGCTAACCGCTCGCCCCCTCGCCCTTCGACAGGCCAATCCTTCGACAAGCTCAGGATGACGGAAGAAGCCCTCCGATCCTCCCGCGCGTCATCTGAGCCTGTTTCGAAGGACGGCCCCCCGCGCACGTCACCTGAGCCAGTCGAAGGACGCCCCCCGCGCACGTCATGCTGAGCCAGTCGGGACGGCCCGCGCGCACGTCATCCTGAGCCAGTCGAAGGGCGGTCCCCGGCGGTCATCCTGAGCCTGTCGAAGGATGGTGATGCGGCGTTATATGGGTATCTTAAAGCGGCGTTAAATACAGCTTAATGAATCTCCCGTACGATGTGGGCGTCACATCTCGTGATAGTAAAGGAAAACGAATACGTGTTTAGGCATCTGACGCGCCTCGCGGTTTTGTGCGCGTCGTTCGCATTGCTCGGGGGAGCGATGGCATCGGCGGAAACACCGGCTACACCGGCGCCCAACCCCACGGCAACGCCTGCGGCGTTCCAGTACGGCGGGACCATTCGCGCATATTACTTCACCCGTACCAACCTCGTGCAGAATGCGGGGAATCCGAATCGGACTGCGTTTAATTTCGGCGGCAAACTGCACGGCGAATATCGCTTTGGAGATACGCCCCTTACGATCGGTGCCAGTTACTACGGCGCAGATCCGTTCGGTGCGAACGGATCTAATCCGGGCTTCAATTCCAAGATCGACAACACCGTGCCGGGCTTCTCGCTCAGCACGCTTGGCGAAGCGTACGTTCAATACAAGACCAAACAGCTCTACGTGAAGGTCGGCAATCAGAATTACAAATCGCCCTGGGCCCCCGATTCGGACTCGCGCATCAAGCCCGCGCTGTACCAGGGCGCGGACGTCGCGATCAATTTTGGCAGCGGATGGACGCTCGGTCTGACCGACATGATCCGTTTTGAGAACCGCACGAGTTCCGCATTCGAGAAAACGACATTGCTTACCGGCGGTAACATCGCAGGCGGTCCGAACAATCCGCGCGTCGAGACCAACGGTTTCGGAATGGCGAGCCTGGGTTATAAGTACGGATCGCGCTTTACCGCTACCGCATACGATTACATATTTCACGATATTGCGAATCTGTTCTACGCCGAAGGCAAGTACTACCCATCGCCTAACTCCCCGTTGAAGCCGTATGTCGCGGCCCAATACGTGGACGAGCATCAAGCGGGAAGAGCTCTGAGCGGGTTGATCGACAACAATACGTACGGGATGCAAGTAGGCGCGAGTTTCTCAAAGAACATCGATTTCGCGCTCGGCTTCGACGAAGCACCGGCGCACAGCGCGACGCTCTTCGGTTCGTGCTCGCAGGCCGGCGCGTCCGGCTACTTCGTGGTCGCCGGCGGTACGCCCAGTTGCAAGAGTTATGCACCGGGAACGTACACGGTCTATTACGGCGGCATCGCTTCGCCGTACTCCGATTCGTATGCGACGGATCCGTTGTATACGACGAGCATTTCCCAAGGAGCCGCCGACCGGCATAGTCCGGGAGTGTCGTTTAAGCTTGCCGGGACCTTTCAGACCAATGACAAGAAGATCAAACTCATCTTGTCGCAAGCATACTACGATTACGGCAACGGCGCGGGCATCAATCAGACCAAAGAGTTCGATGCCGATGCGACCTACTTTTTCAATAAGGTTACGCCCGGCACGTACCGCGGTCTCTCGCTTCGCCACCGCTATGCGGAGCGGAGTCAACCGACGCTTCCCTTCGATTTCAAGTATAATCGCACGCAACTCGAATACGACTTTTAGCGACTTACGCTGGATCGTCGCGCTAGGGCGGGCCCGGACTCTCGCGAATAGAACGGCCCGTCATGGCTTCAGATACGATGCGCGCCCTGTGCAAAGTGCGGCCCGAGCCGGGGTTCGTCTTGCAGGATGTCCCCACGCCGAAACTCGGCCCGTCCGACGTCCTGATACGGGTTGAGAAGGCCGGCGTCTGCGGCACCGACCATCACATCTACGCATGGGACAAGTGGGCGCAAAATCGCGTTCATCCGCCGCTGGTGATCGGCCACGAATTCATGGGAACTGTCGCGGCCGTCGGTTCGGCCGTGCGGATGGTTGGCGTCGGAGAGCGCGTCAGTGCCGAGGGGCACATCGCGGACGGCACCTGTTTATTGTGCCGCACGGGCGAAGCGCACATTTGCGAGCGCGTAAAAATCATAGGGGTCGATCGCGACGGCGCCTTCGCCGAGTACATCGCGATGCCCGAGGTCAACGTGTGGAAACTCGATCCGGCAATCCCCGATGAGTTCGCCGCGGTTTTCGATCCGCTGGGCAACGCCGTCCATACCGTGATGGCCGCGGGCGTAAGCACCAAATCCGTCGTCATCACGGGCGTAGGCTCGATCGGGTTGATGGCGATTCCAGTCGCTCGCGCGGCGGGCGCTTCCGCCGTGTACGCCGTCGACGTCAATCCCGCAAAGCTCGAACTCGCGCAGAAGTTGGGAGCCGACGAAGTGTTTTCCGCGAACGATCCGAATCTCGTCGACGAAATTCTCAAACGCACCGCGGGCGACGGCGTCGACGTGCTGCTCGAAATGAGCGGCAGCGGGCAGGCGATCGACACCGGCCTGCAGATGGTTCGCAATGGGGGACGGGCCGCTCTACTGGGAATTCCAAGCGACAGCGTCAATATCAATCTGGCCGAGCGGATAATCTTCAAGGGCTTAACGGTCTTGGGCATCAACGGCCGGCGAATGTTCGAAACGTGGTACCAAACGCAGGCCCTGGTAAAAAGCGGTCGCGTCGATCTGCGACCGATTATCACGCACGTTCTGCCGTTCGATCAATTCGATCGCGCATTCGAACTGATGAAAAATGGCGAAGCGGCAAAGATCGTTCTCGATGTAAAAGGTGATACTGCGAAGTGAATACGACATTCGAATCGCGCCTGCAGGGCGACATCCAAAAACTCAAGGCGGCCGGCACGTACAAGAAGCTCAACCATTTGACGACGCCGATGGCTGCCGAAGTGCACATGGAAGAAGCCGGCGACGTTATCGTGCTCTCCAGCAACAATTACCTCGGGCTTTCGGACGAGCCGTCCGTCGTCGAAGCCGGAAAGCGCGGGCTCGACAAATACGGCGCCGGGACCGCGTCCGTGCGATTCATTTGCGGAACGTTCGATATCCATCGGACGCTGGAACGACGCATCGCGCAATTCGTGCGCACCGAAGCTTCGCTATCGTACGTCGCATGCTGGAACGCGAACACGGGACTCTTCCCGACGATTTGCGAAGCCGGCTCGGCCATTATCTCAGACGAACTCAATCATGCATCGATCATCGACGGCGTACGGTTGGCGAGTAAGGCACGCCGCGAGCGCTACAAACATAGCGACATGGCCGATCTCGAAGCAAAACTGCAGGCCGTGCAAGGCTGCTCGCCCATCGTCATCGTTACAGACGGCGTATTTTCGATGGAGGGCAGTCTCGCGAAGTTGCCCGAAATCGTAGAATTGGCGAAGAAGTACGATGCCGTTACCGTCGTCGACGATTCTCACGGAACCGGAGTCATGGGGAAGACCGGCCGCGGCACGATCGAGCACTTTGGCCTCGACGGTCAAATCGACATCATCACGAGTACGCTTGGGAAAGCCTTAGGCGGCGCGGCGGGAGGTTTCGTCGCGGGGAGCGCCGCGCTCATCGACACGTTAATACAACGCTCGCGCCCGCAGCTATTTTCGAACGCTCTACCCGCGACGATCGCGTGCAGCGCGCTTGAGGCGATAGAGTACGTCGAGAAGCATCCCGAACTTGTCGATCGATTGCGGCAGAACGTCGCATACTTCCGTGCCGGTCTCGCGCGACTGGGATTCAACCCGCTCGACGGTGAGAGCGCAATCGTGCCGATCATTGTCGGCGATACCGCATTTGCGATTGCGATGAGCGAGAAATTGCTCAAACGCGGTGTGTTCGTAACGGGTTTTGGTTTCCCCGTCGTACCGGAAGGTACGGCTCGCATCCGCGTGCAGATAAGCGCGAAACTGAGCCACGACGAGATGGATCGCGCGCTTGCCGCCTTTAGCGCGGTTGGTGCGGAAGTCGGATTGCGCAAAGCATAAAAATAGTGTAAGGGCGGCGGGAACGACCGTCCGAACCACGAAGCCCGAAATACCGGAGTGACGTCACGCTACAGGCGGGCGCCGTTGGGTTAACGACCTACGACCGGTGCACAACAACGAGACCAACGGGTGAGTCATGCAAGCGAATCGTTTGCATAGGCTTGCCTTTGTCAACTTCCGCTCGGTCGTCGCGCTTGCGACGGCTCTATCTCGCCATGCAACAAACGTGCGAGGATCGTCGCCGGCTACTATCGATTACGCGCTAACTTACCCTTCTAGCAAGCAGCTATCTAGCGTGTAAAGATACCGTAAACCGTCTTAACGCGACCCAATCCCCGCCGATAGCCCCCGTAGCGGAAGTCCCTCTGCCATAGGAGAGCTTAACGGTGAAATTAGTACGCCCCAATAGAGTAACATTTCGAAGTAATACCTGGTTTGTAGCGGCACTGTTGGCCGGAGCGATGACCTTGTCGGCATGCTCGGGCGGATCGTCGACGTCGCCGCTCGTGCCTTCGCAATCTCCTGGTACGTCCGCGGCCGTAGACGACCCGATGGATATAACTCCACTTTCGGAATCGCAAGTAACGCCGCCGACGACTCAGTCTTCAAAAATTTTTTCGTCCGGAACCGCCGGCACCGGCCTCGCGCCGTCCGCCGCCGGCGTTTCAACCAATCTCTTTTATACGGTTGGCGGCGAAAAGGGTACCGTCGCATCGGAGATGGGTAAAAACGTCGACTCGTCCCGAACCGATGTCGTGGTAACCGCGCCGGGTGCGCCGCTGATCGACAGTTGGGGCTGGGTAGCCCAAGACGCGCGCGGCCTTACGAAGTGGCCTGCTACGACCTACTCGGTTGCGTTGAACATCACGCGGCCCAATTCTACGCTGAAGATCGTTGCCGTAAAGATTTATCGCGTCAACGCCGATGGCGGCGGCGCCCTGTACCGCGGACTCTCGCTCGTCGGCGCGCAGACCGGCCTTTCGGTTTCGCTCGGCACTGCCGGCGTGAAGACCTTTGCCGTCAACGGGGTTCCGCAAGATGCTAGCGCTTCCGACAAACTGGCGGTTAAGTTTTACACCGCGAGCACCAGCGGTCACGCGCAGAACTTTGCATACGACGGCGGCAAAGGCGCACTTTCGCAAGTTATTATCGCGCCGGTAACCGGTTCGACTCCGACCCCCGGTCCGTCGTCGAATCCAACGTCGGCCCCGACATCCACGCCGTCTGCGCGTCCTACCGCGGCTCCGAAACCAACTCCGACCCCGGTCGTAACGCCCGTTCCGACCGCCGCGCCGCAATCGCAGATCAGCCACGTGACGGTCGTTATGATGGAAAACGTCCCGTACGAACAAATCATCGGAAACGGGCAAGCGCCGTACATCAACGGCCTTGCTTCATCGGGCGCGCTATTGACCAACAGCCATGGCGTCACGCATCCGAGCCAACCGAACTATTTGGCCCTATTTAGCGGATCCACGCAAGGCGTCACTGACGACGCGTGCCCGTACACATTCAATTCCGCAAACGTCGCCAGCGAAATGATCGCAAAGGGCTACACGTTCGCGGGCTTGTCCGAGAACTTGCCGAGCGACAAGGCGGCCTGCACGGGCGGTTCGCTCTACGGGCGCAGGCATAATCCCTGGGCCGACTTCTCGAACGTACCGGCTTCGGACAGTCTGGCGTATACGGGCCCGCTATACACGCTTCCGGCAGACCTCACGTTCGTCGTTCCGAACACGTGCGACGACATGCACGACTGCAGCATTTCGTCCGCGGACGGATGGCTCTCGAGAAATATTCCGGCGATTCTTTCGTACGATCGGTCGCATAACGGATTATTGATTCTCACCTGGGACGAAGGTGACAACAGCTCTACCAATCACATTGTCACTATTCTCGCCGGACCCATGGTGCATGCGGGGCAATACTCGCAATACATCAACCACTACGACATATTGCGTGCGATCGAACAGAACTTCGGCCTGCCGCTCACCGGAGCCGCCGCAACCGCCAATGCCCTCCCCGCGGGATTGATCCCGTAACCAAACCGCGGGATTGATCCCGTAAAACCCAGAGGCCCGACACTCCGGTTGTCGGGCCTCTGCTTTTCCGTCACCCAGTCTGTCGCAGGGCGAACGCCCGCTTTACGGGCTATCGCCCGACGCGGTGCAACCCATGGCCTTCTTGATGAACGCGTCGGCTTGGTCGCTCCATGGACGCTTGAAATCTTTGGGCCAGTGCGTCGTGTCCGACCAAAGGTTATTCAAACCTTTTGTAATTCCGGCATCGCCGCGAGTGAATTGATTGACGAGTCCTTGCCAGCGATCCGCAAGCGCTCGAGCCCGTTCGCTGCCGGGATCTTCAAGCTTCGCCGCTTCCTCCACCTCAGCAATCAGGTTCGCCCAATCGCGCCGACCACGCTCTACGACCTCCTTGGGCGTGTCTTCCATTCGCTTGGCCAACTTGACGCGGTCCTCGTCGGTGTAATAATTTTCCGTCCAACTCCAATCGTTGCGCATTTTAAATACCTCCATAACGTCGCGGAGCGTCTTCCAGCGGTCGGCAGATTCGTCGGCATCGAGCGCGCGTTCGGCCTGCTCGATCGCTGCGATTGCGGATTCGAGTTGGCGCTTCTGCTGCACGATGATTTCGCGCTGCATGCGCAGCGCGACGACCAGCGGTTTGGCCGGCCCCTCCAGGAGCTCCCGGATGTGTTCGAGTCCGAAGCCGACGAAGCGAAGGGCCACGATGTGTTCCAGCCGCTCGAGTTCGGCATCGCCATATAGGCGATAGCCCGAGCCGGTACGCAGCGCCGGCTTCAACAATCCCTTACGATCGTAGAAGTGTAGCGTCCGTACCGTGACGCCCGCCTTGGCGGCGAACTCTTTGGCCCGATACTGTGTCCCGTTATGCGTTTTCATCGAAATCATTCTCCGTGAAGACTACGCTATGACGCTACGTCAGAGTCAAGCGTCGCTTGTGCGCGGCAAAAATGGCATGGGCCATAAAGCCTGCGAACGGAGATAGACGTTTCCGGGGCCGGTAGGTTACACTTAGGCCCGTACTCTTCCTGACAAAAGGGTGTGCCTGTATGAAAGGTGCGATGCATGCGCGTTCTGTTGCTCGCGATCGTCCTCATGCTCGCGACGCCCGGTATCTATGGGTCGTCGGCATTAACGTCGCGCGCCCAGCCCGTACAAACAGTTCGAGCTAACGACAATCGCGTTGCCGCAGGCCGGCTCGCCGGTTCGGAACTGCGCGTTGCGCTCGATGCGCGCCAAGCGATCTGGCACCCCGACAATGACGACGGACCAGGCATTCCAATCCAGGCCTTCACCGAAGTCGGTAAGAGTCCGCAAATTCCAGGTCCGCTAATTCGCGTTCCCGTAGGAACGTCGATCGTCGCAAGCGTGCGCAACTCGATTCCCGGCACCGTATTGACGGTACACGGCATGGTGGACCGGCCGACCAGCAGCGATCGTGCGATGCGCGTGTTGTTTGGAAAAACGCGCGTGTTTCGGTTCCACGCAGGTTCCCCGGGAACGTATCTCTATTGGGCGACGACGGACGGCAAACCGCTCGGCAAGCGCTTTGGCGCGGATTCGCAGCTTGGCGGAGCGTTCATTATCGATCCCTTGAAAGCGACGCCGAAAGATCGCGTCTTCGTAATCGGTCAATGGATAAACGTCCACAACAAGAGGGGTCAACCGAACTTCGACTACGAGCTGGACGTGATCAATGGGCGCGCCTGGCCGCATACCGAGCGTCTTGTATATCCCAAAAACGCGACGGTGCGCTGGCGGTGGATAAATGCCGGCATTGGCACGCATCCACTCCACCTGCACGGATTTTATTTCTCCGTCGACTCGAGGGGCAACGGTCTCGCGGACAATACCTACGCAAACGATTCCGACAGGGATCGCCGCGTAACCGAAGTCGTCGAACCGGGCGGCACCTTTACCATGACGTGGCACGCCGATCGTCCGGGAAATTGGTTGTTCCATTGTCACCTCGCGTATCACATCATCGGACACATGCCGATCAGCGCAATGCTAGCCGGCAAGAACGCGATTGCCGACGCGGCGTACGAGAACGATTTCGTACGCCACGCGGGTATGGGTGGGCTGGTTCTCGGGGTCACGGTGCGGGCGCCGGCATCCCAGGAAGCTCTCGTGGCGCGGCCCATTGTGCAGCGCGTTCAACTGAAGGTCGAGCGCGCCCCAGACGACCGTCCCGATGCTCCGTCATTTCGCTACGCAGTCGAGGAGGGCGGCAAGCCTGCGGAGCGTGGCGCAGTCCCGTCCATGATCGTACTGACGCGCGGCGTTTCCTCCGCGATCGACGTGACCAACTTGTTGAACGAACCGACGACGGTGCACTGGCACGGCATCGAACTGGCTGACAGCTACTACGACGGCGTCACCGAATTCAGCGGATATGGCAACCACGTTGCGCCGATGATCGAACCCGGCCAAACGTTTGAGGCGCGAATGACGCCGCCGCGCGCGGGCACGTTCATCTATCACACGCACATGGACGACGTTTGGCAGCTGCGCGGCGGTCTCGCCGGACCGCTCATCGTGCTCGAGCCGGGAACGGCGTTCGATCCGAACACGGATCACGTTTTTACGATTACTACGACGCACGCGTTGAGCGACGTGCTCAAGATCTTCGTCAATGGTACATTTTCACCGTCCGCGCTAACGTGTCACATCGGCGTGGCGCAGCGGTTTCGTTTCATCAACATGACGACGTTTTGGACGCATGCGACCGTGTCGCTCAGTGCGGCAGATCGCGCGATGCGGTGGCGTCCACTCGCCGTGGACGGAGCCAACGTTTCACCGCACCGGCGGGTGCCCGAGGCCGCCGTCGACACCGTCTCCATCGGTGAAACGCGCGATTTCACGTTCACGCCGACGGCACCCGGCGAATTGGAATTGCGATTTTTGCCGGATCCGCGGGTTCCGAACGTCGTGACGGTTCCAATCCACGTCGTTGAATGAAAAAGTAGCGTCAGTCCTCCTCGACGTGCTCCCGGGGCGGTTCGTAGCCGATCCGCTCCTTCGGCCCGTATTTCATGCTCCACTGGTCGCGCGAATCGCCGGTTTTTTCACGCCATGCAATACCAACGCGCAAAAACACGATGCGTAGCGGAGCTATAAAAGAATAGCCATGATGGACGATCGATCGCCTGCGATAACCCGGCAAAGAAGTCACCCCATAATCGAGGCGGCAATCCAGGCTTTTGCATTACTCGGGGGCGGAACTTCAGGTAATCAGATTGGAGTCTGTCATTCAAGATCGATGAGGAAGTCGTCTCGAAGCGATTGTTGGCTTATTTAGTCACCACTGTCATCCACGTTTGAGGCGGTAACATGCCATATAGGGTCGTTGAGAACGCACAGATTGTTACCATAGGATGTCGCTCGTTGCCCGTTACGAAATATAACTCGGAAGTCCCAGTGACAGATGTCGCCCGCTCTCCACTGCACTACCCACGTCTCGCTGGATTCGATGATATTATCGCCCAGGTAGTCGTGCAAGTCGAAACTCGTGTAAGACGAAGGCGAGATGTAAACTTTGTAGATAGGCGTATCGGTCTCATTTTCGATCTTCAGGCTCGCTGCTTGCGCGGCCGCGCCTGTTAATCCGAGGAATAGCAGAACGATAAGTACTTTGGCTTGAACGGTGCGCATGTAATCCTCCTTACGGGCATAGGCAGCCAGGCGGCGCGCGCCCCGGCGCAATGAGGTTGCGGCCGATAATCACAATCGGCGACCAGATCAAATTAGGAACCTTGGCGACGTTTTGGCGGCGCCGGGGTTGCTTCCTAAGTATACCATCGGGGGCATATAAGGCGTCTATCTCGGCGCCGAAAAAACTGACGTTAAAGCGCATGATCGTGGGTCAATTTGAAACTAAAGGAACTTGACTTTCCCGTGTCCGAGAGCACTACCCCGTAAAGTATGCCTAGCGCTCAAGGAAGCCGCCAAATGTTGCCGCGTTCGATGCCGTTGCGCGCCTAACCGGCGAGGACAAACGGAAGAGATTAAATCAGTTAAGAAGCCCGCCGCGCACGCACTAGGGCGGCCAAAAGCCGCTGCACCGAGAAGAAATGCCGTGCGCAATTGTGGGGTTGATGTCAAGATACGAAGACATTTGTACACGGTCCGTATAATGTGTTTGCGCCACGCCTACGTGACATCGGCTTGAGTAACCGGACACCACTGGTTTCTCATTCTTCGATGGTCCAATACCGGTCCAAAATTGTGCTGTTGAAAAGAAACAGGTCCAACAACGTTTCCGTTGTTGGACCTGTACTTGGTTGCGGGGACAGGATTTGAACCTGTGACCTTCGGGTTATGAGCCCGACGAGCTACCGGACTGCTCCACCCCGCGGCGCGACTCTGTATATACGGAGTTCGCAGTGCCGAACTCCTGCCGGTTCTGGGAACCACGGGAGCGGCGTCAAAGGTTGCGAAGGTCCCCCCATGCCTACCAGCGACTTTGTCCGCTCGCTCGCGAAAATTCAGTTGCATTGCCATTTGGAAGGGACGTTGCGTGAAGCGACGTTTCTCGAATTGGCGCGACGTCACGGGGTGCCGACACGATATCGCCCGCAAAGCGGTGCTCTGCGTGAGCCGCCCTTCGACACGCTCAGGATGACGGGGGTGGAGGCACAGCGCGCGGGGGAGGCTCAGCGCGCGGGGGAGGCTCAGCACGCGGGGATGGATCGGCGCGCGGGGATGGATCGGCGCGCGGGGGTGGATCGGCGCGCGGAGATGGCGCATCGGCTTGGGGGGGTGGATGGTGATCTTGGGGAGGTGGAAGGTCAGAAGGGGCTTGTTGCAGCGGGGAGCGAGAGCGCCGGCGGGGCGTACCGGTTTGAGACGTTTGCGGAGTTTTTGCTGACGTTTGCGGCGGTGAGCCGCTCGCTGAAAGATATTCAAGACTACGAACGGTTGGCAGCCGAGTATGCGGCCGACGCGCTCGCGCAGCGTGTCGTGTACGGCGAGGTTTTCATATCCCCGTCGGTCTGGCAGTTCTTCCATCCTACCCTCGACGTTCGTGCGTGTGTGGAAGCGATTCGCGGCGCGTTCGACAATGCGCGCGACAGCAGCGGTCTCGAGCTTCGGCTCATCGTCGATCTCACGCGCAACTTTGGTATCGAGAGCGCTCTTCGGACCGCGAAGCTCGCAACCGAGCTGACCGACCTGGGCGTCATTGGTATCGGTTTGGGTGGCGACGAGGCGAAGTTCCCCGCGGCAGATTACCAAGAAGCGTTCGCACTGGCGCGCGCGCACGGCTTGCATTGCGTCGCCCACGCGGGCGAAGCCGCGGGCGCGCAGAGCGTTCGCGACGCCGTCGAATTGCTGCGCGTCGAGCGCATCGGCCACGGTATTCGGGCGCTCGATGATCCGGCAGTCATCGAACTGCTCGCGCACCGGCAAATCCCGTTGGAGATTTGCCCGACGTCGAATTTTATGACCGGCGTGGCATCGCGCGACCGTCCACATCCATTGCTCGAATTGGATGCCGCCGGTGTCTTGGTTACGATCGACGCGGACGATCCTGCGCTCTTCGACACGAGCGTCACGCGGGAATATGAGTACGTCGCGTCCCTCGCCGGCGAGACCACGCTGCTGCGTTTCGTGGGCAACGCCGTCGACGCGTCGTTCGCACCAGAGTCGCTCAAGGCGACGATCCGCGAGGACCTGCGGGCCTCGACCCTGGAACTCGACCCGGCGCGTCGAACGTAAGGGCGCATGTCCGGCCACAGCCACTTTGCCGAGTCCACCGAGGAGTACCTCGAGGCCGTCTATCGCTTGGAGCGTGAGGGCCCCGGCGTGTCGACGTCCGGTTTGGCG
This sequence comes from Vulcanimicrobiaceae bacterium, assembly GCA_036559125.1. Classification (GTDB taxonomy): domain Bacteria; phylum Vulcanimicrobiota; class Vulcanimicrobiia; order Vulcanimicrobiales; family Vulcanimicrobiaceae; genus JALYTZ01. Next base: position 5,249 of record DATBTT010000073.1, on the reverse strand, counting down.
TCCGAATTGGGCGTGGCTCCGGCGTCGGTCTCGGGGATGCTCAAGAAGCTGACCAACGAGGGCTATTTGGAGCACGTCGCTCGCGGCGAAGTGTTGCTCACGCGACAGGGCCTGGAAGTAGCGGTTCGCGTATTGCGCCGGCATCGTCTGGCGGAGTGCTTGTTAACCGACGTTCTCGGGATGTCGTGGGACCAAGTTCACGCCGAAGCGTGCATGCTCGAGCACGCGATATCCGAGACCGTCGAGGCACGGTTGGTCGAGGTGCTGGGCAATCCGCAGGTCTGCCCGCACGGCCATCCGATTCCGCCAAAAGACTTGAGCGATCCGGTACGCTCCGGTTTCCCGCTCGCGCAACTCGACGAAGGCGCAGGCGCTGTCGTGCAAGGCGTTACCGACGAGGTCCCGGAGATTTTGCGCTATCTCGGCGATATCGGCTTACGGCCCGGCGCTCGCGTGCACGTGCACGCAAAAGCTCCGCTCGGTGGCCCGATGACGGTCGGGGTGGGAAAGAACTCGCATGCGATCTCTCTCGAATTGGCCCGCATGGTCGTGGTGACGGGGAGCGAATCCTGACGGCACAACGCACGACGATCACGCGGCTGCTCGTATTCGTCAACGTCCTCGCATTTGCGTATGAAATCGTCACCTCCGGCGGCGGCATCCTGACGGGAAACGTGACCAACCAATCGATCGTGCAGGACGGCGCGTTGGTGCCGTTTCTCGTGACGGATCAGCATCAATGGTGGCGCATCGTCACCAGTGGATTCTTGCACGCCAGCATCATTCACATCGGCGTCAACATGATTTCGCTCTATTCGCTCGGGCGCTTCATCGAAGCGGCCGTCGGATCGTTGCGCATGGCGACGATCTACTTCGTTTCGCTGCTGTGCGCCGGTTTGGGCGCCGTGTACTTTTCTTCACCCGACATCCCCACGCTCGGCGCGAGCGGGGCGATCTTCGGTTTGTTCGGCGCGCTGTTCGCTATCGGGTTCAAACTCGGCAAACCCGGCATGGCGCTCATCAAATCGAACATCGGATTGCTGGTCATCAATTTGATCATCACGTTTAGCATTCCGATGATATCCAAGCAAGAACACGTAGCCGGTTTGCTGGCCGGGTTCTTGTTGACGCTGGCGCTCTTTTGGCCACCCAAGCCCGTCCGCACGCGCGTCGTGGACGCGCAAACCGGGGCCGAGCTCGAATCGCACATCGAAGCATGATCGCCATCGACGACGTCTTTGCGCCGCAGGGGCCAGTGGCAGGAACGCTTCCGGGTTTCGAAGCCCGCCCCGGACAAGTGCAGATGGCGCATCTCGTCGAGCGCGGTTTTTTGGAAGGCATGCACACGATCGTGGAGGCCGGTACCGGCGTCGGTAAATCGTTGGCGTACCTCATCCCGGCCCTTCGCAGCGGGAAAAAGATCGTGCTTTCGACGGGCACCATCGCGTTGCAGGAGCAGCTCTACACCAAGGACATCCCGCTGGTGGTGCGCGCGCTCGGCATTCCGGCGCGCGTCACGCTCGTCAAAGGACGCAACCACTATCTGTGCCGGCAAAAGCTCGAACGCATGCGGGCCGATCGTCTGGTCGCGCCCTCACGCGGCATGCAAGAACTCTGGGAATGGGGCTCGCGCACGCAGACGGGAGATCGCGCCGAACTACCCTTCACGCCGCCGGGCGACGATTGGGAACAGCTCGATGCCGATGCGGACGACTGCGTCGGTGAATTCTGCGAGTATTTCCGCGAGTGTTTCTTTTTCAAAAAGCGTGACGAAGCAAAATACGCCGACGTCGTCGTCGTCAATCACGCGCTGTTCTTTCTCGATTTGGCGATGGGAGGCGGCTTGCTGCCGCCCTACGACTGTGTGATCTTAGATGAAGCGCATCAGTGCGAGCGCTGGGCTACGGCGGCGTTGACGGCATCGCTCTCCCGCGCGAGCGTCGGGCGCATGCTGCGCAAATTGCATCGCGCGTATACGGTTCCGGCGCATTTCGATCTGGAGTTCGACGCGGGAATTCGCGGTTTGGAATCGGCGCTTGCGCGCGTACCGGGCGATCGATACCCCTTGCGCGCCAACGACGATGCACTGCCCGCGTTAGAGCTTCTGCGCGAGTCGCTCTTCAAGCTCGAGAATTGGCTCTATGCGAATTGGCACGGCGCGCTGAAGAAGAAACCGCAGAACGATGCGGAGGCGGAGCGACGCCGCGACCTCGCGATGCGCGCCATTCTCGCGCACGAAGCCACCATCGATCGCGCGAATATGCCCGGAGATGAAGCGATCGCGTGGGCCGAGCGAGCCGAGAACGACGGTCGCTACGAAGTCAACAGCGCGCCGCACGACGTCGCCGAATTCTTGCGCCTCCACCTATTCGAGCGCACGACCAGCGTCGTGCTCACGAGCGCGACGATCGCCAACGGGCAGTCGTTCGAATTTCTCAAACGGTCTTTGGGCGTTGCAGAAGCGCAAGAACTCGTCGCGCCGTCGCCCTTCGATTACCCGGTGCAAGCGCGCCTGTTCGTCGCGCCTCCGGCGCTCAATCCGAAGGCCGCGAATTTTGCGATTCTGGCGGCGCCGCTCGTCGAAGAATGCCTGGATCGCAGCCGGGGCCGCGCGTTCGTGCTCTTCACGTCGTACGCCCGATTGCGTGAAGTCTACGCGCTCGTGCGCGAGCGCGTAGCGTACCCCATACGTCTGCAGGGTGAGTTACCGCGAACGCATTTACTCGAGTGGTTCCGTAAAACGCCGAATGCAGTTCTCTTTGCGACCGGTACGTTCTGGGAAGGTATCGACGTCGTCGGGGACCAGCTTTCGTGCGTCATTATCGACCGGCTCCCGTTCCCATCCCCTGCCGACCCGTTGGTTCAAGCCCGCGTGGAAGCCCTGGAGTCGCGCGGATACAACGGGTTCGAAAATTACATGATTCCGTCGGCGATCGTACGCTTGAAACAAGGCTTCGGGCGGCTCATCCGCAGCAAGAACGATCGGGGTCTAGTCGCGCTCCTCGACGGACGGGCGGCGTCGTCGCGTTATGGCGCGACTATTCTGAATGCCTTGCCGCCGGCAAAACGCTTAGCATCACTCGACGAATTGGCGGGTTTTTTTTGAGAACATACATGGTACGTGTGGCGGGGTTGTTGTGCATCGCCGGTTTTGCGAGCGGTTCGGTTCCCGCGCTCGCCTGGGGCAGCAAAGGCCATCGCATGATCAACTACATTGCGGCGCGCGCGTTACCCGCGAGCCTGCCGGCGTTCATGCGTACGCAGGCCGCGGCCAACGAACTCGCGTTTCTCGGACCGGAGGAAGACGATCTAAAGGGGTCGGGCCGCGAATGGGATGCGCAAAACGATCCGGGTCATTACGTCGACGTTCTCGACGACGGAACGATCGCCGGCGACGTGAAGTTAGACGCGCTTCCCTCGACACGCGAAGCGTACGATACCGGGCTGCGCGCGGCCGGTAGCGATCAATACAAGCAAGGCTTCCTGCCGTATTCAATTTTGGACGGCTGGGAGCAATTGCGCATGGATTTTGCGTATTGGCGCGTCGATGCGTATCGCGCATCGCATGGAAGCTCGAAGACGCGCCTGCGGGCGGCCGCCGATCGCGCGATCGAGCAGCGACTGATTCTCCGCGATGCGGGCGTCTGGGGTCACTTCGTGGCGGATGCCTCGCAGCCACTACACGTCACCGTTCACTTCAACGGCTGGGGAGACTACCCCAATCCGGGCGGCTACTCCACGGCGCGGACGCTGCATGCATATTTCGAGAGTACGTTCGTCAATCGCTACGTCACCACGAGCGCCGTAACCAAGTTGCTTGCGCCCCTCACGGTCAAACCTGAAAGGGCACTGGTTGCTCAAGACCGGGCGATGGCGCAGATTGAGAGCTATCTCGAGCAAACCAACGCGGCCGTCGTGCCGCTCTATACTATCGAGAAGACGGGCGGGTTCGAGAGCGGATCGCCGCAAGCGGTGAGGTTTTGTTCGGCTCGCATCGCGGCGGGCGCGAGCGAACTGCGCGATCTCATCGTGTGGGCCTGGGACGACAGCCTTAACGAAAAGGTCGGATATCCGGCCCAGCCCGTACGCGACGTCTTGCAAGGCGCGCACGCTTAGGATTCGTCGAAGGCGATGTGGAAGAACCGCCCATGGGTGAACGTGGCGCTCGGGCGTCTTTTCGCTTTGCGAGTTGTATCCTAGCGGTACTGTTTTTCTTGCCGATAGCGGCCCGTTCGCAGCAACTCGCCAACGGCACGATCGACGTTACCGTGACCGATTCGTTGACGCACCAGGGGCTCGACAATGCCGAGGTCTTCCTGCTGGGCGGCGATACACCGCAAAGCTCGTTGACGAACGCCCAAGGAATCGTCGAGTTTCGCGACGTTGCTCCGGGTATTTACAGCGTCGCAGTTCAACGAAGCGATTACAAACGCAGCGACGTCTCCGAGTTCGAGGTTGCCGAAAACGTGCGGGTTGCGGTGGCGGTTGCGTTGGAGTCGTCGTTGAAGGTAATCGCCTCGGTTACGGCCCACGGGCATACCTCGATCACTTCGACGGATATCGATGCGGAGAGCTCCGAACGAAAGGTCTCGCAAACGCTCAAGGGCGCTCTCGCGAAGATCGCGGGCATAACCATCGACGACACCACGTACGGACCGGGCTCGGCCTTTAACGTCTCGCTTCGCAACCATGACGCGTCGCAGACGGCCTACAGTGTCGATGGCATACGCGTCGGCGGCGGCCAGAGCGGCCTAATCGGATCCGCGCAAAGCCTTTTTAGTGGCGCGAGCGTCAGTTTCGAGCCGACGGCGGGCGACCTGGGCGGAACGCTGAACTTTCAGACGCTTCGGCCGACGAAAACCTGGACGTACGACGCTTTGGGAAAGCTCGGCAATTACGGCGCCGCTACCTATTCGTTTTCCGTAACCGGAGCGCCAAACAAACGGATCGCGTTGGCATACCAACATGCGTTCGATGCGCAAGACGACTTTCGAAGCGGCCTCACCTATGCCGATCAGAGTGGCGGTGCGCCGTATCTGCACGTGGCCGCCAATCAAACCACTGGCGACTTGCTCAAGCTGAGCTATACCGTCAACAAACGGACCTCGGCGACGATCACCGGGATTTTGACGAACGCGCGCTATTCAGGTATTTGCAAAGACTTCACGACGCTCGTGCCATGTGGATTTGGGAGCGTACCTACCAGCAGCAGCCGCAGCGCGTACGCTCTCCTGCGGATTGGCTCGTTG